>NZ_CP118108.1:3087500-3400625 GCF_028747985.1 Paenibacillus urinalis | reverse complement strand
TCATGCTTGTGCATGCATCTTCAGGGGGACAAGCCTGTGGCTTGTTATGTAAGACCGAAACAAACTTAAGCTAAATTCATAAGAAATAAGGTGTATACTGCGCATGCTGCATAATCCAACAGGTAAAGAGCGGTTAGCTTTAGCGTTTTTGTTAAGCTTGCTCGGCATATTAGGACCGTTCAATATCGATATGTACCTTCCCAGCTTCCCCGAGATTGGAGAGGATCTGGGTGCAAGAGCTTCACTTGTTCAGTTAAGCTTAACTTCATGCTTGATTGGTCTCGCTGTAGGTCAAATTATTGTAGGTCCCATTAGTGACGCTCGCGGTCGAAAAATCCCGCTGCTCATTTCACTCAGTTTATTTGCTTTGTCATCGTTATTTTGTGCCCTTGCGCCTAATATTTCTCTGCTGATTGCGGCAAGGTTCCTTCAAGGCTTCACCGCTGCTGCCGGACTTGTAATCTCACGTGCGGTGGTGCGAGACGTGTTTGACGGCAGAGAGCTCACGAAGTTTTTTGCCTTGCTGTCAGTCATTAATGCTGTAGCTCCAATGGTAGCGCCGATGTCTGGGGGAGCTATCCTGCTCATACCGTCAGCAAACTGGCAATCGATCTTTTATTTCCTATGTTTGTTTGGACTCTTTATCGTGCTGATCATCGGGATGCGTCTCAAAGAAACACTGCCTCCGGAGAAGAGGATGCCAAGCTCGCTTGGACATTCCGTGAAGACGATGGGAGACTTGTTTAAGGATAAGGTGTTCATGGGATACGCCCTTACCGTCGGGTTTATTCATGGCGGGAGCTTTGCCTATGTCTCAGGAACCCCATTTGTTTATCAGGAGATCTATGGAGTGTCACCACAAGTATTCAGCGTCCTGTTTGGCATTAACGGGATTGCCATCATCTTCGGAAGCTTTCTGATTGGTCGTTTTGGCGGTATTGTTCCTGAACGAACACTGCTCAGAATTGGGGTATGGGTAGCCGTTAGTGCTACACTCCTGCTCTTAATTACAACCGTACTGCGCGGACCTTTATTCCTCGTTGTGATATGTATCTTCATCTATATGATTACCATCGGAATTGTCGCGACAAGTACTTTCACGCTGGCAATGGAGCATCAAGGACATCGGGCTGGAAGCGCCAGCGCGGTATTAGGTTTAGTACCACTGCTGATCGGTTCTGCCGTTTCTCCTCTCGTCGGTATTGACGAAACAACCGCAGTGCCCATGGGAGCTATTTTATTCGTTACAGCCTGCTTGGGAGCATTCGTATTTACGAAACTGACCCGTGAGAATAAGCCAACTGATATTGGCAAATATTAATCGTGAGGCAGCCGAATTGGCTGTCTTTTCTTATATATAATCTTATATATAATCAACACAATAAAATTCAATAAATTCATTTTTATTTCTTCGTTTTGAACTCGGCTGCTTCCGGTTATTAATAGTATAGTTCTAGAAAAATAGAGGGGGAACTGAATGTCTGACTTAATCACAAAAAGCAAGCATTGGGAAAGTCTGTTTTACAGAGCTCCGATTCCCTCTGCGCTTGTGTTGGAAGAAAATGGCGTATGCGTCAATGTGAATAAGGCCATGGAGAACTGGCTGGGTATAAGCAGTGATCAGGTGAACTCACAACTGACTTTATTAGATATCATGGTGAATCCGAATCCTACTGAATTCAATCTTGTCCATATTGTGCAGCAGCTGAAGACAACTGAAGAAATGTCAATAAGCCGGCGCCTGCAATTCGTGGATCAGCGGGGCGCCGTCAGCACAGCAGACATGTGGATCAGTCTTATAGAGGAAGAAGGGTATGTCATTGTACAATTTGTCCCTTCTCCATCGAATAGTCCAGTAAGCAAGGTACAGAGCTTAGAGCCTGATGATATGGAGCGGGAGCTGCTGGAATATAAATCTCTTTTTAAATACAACCCGCTCGGCGTAGCGTCTTTAGATCTAAATGGTAACCTGATTCGAGTTAATGAAGGCCAGTGTGCGTTGACGGGGCATACCCAGGAGGAGCTGTTATCAGGTCATTTTTCACCCTTAATTGATCCGGACAGTTTACAGAAAACCCACGATCACTTCGCTCAAGCGGCCAAAGGAATTCCCCAGGAATACAATATCAAAATGCTGCATAAATCCGGTCATACCTTCGAAGCTCACGTCATCAATGTGCCTATCATTATGGATGGCCGTGTCGTAGGTGTCTATGGCATTACAGCCGACACAACCGAAAACACCGTCTATTTGAAGCAAATCGAGAATCTGGGTAAACAGCTGGAGTTAATCTTGAATACGGTTAAGGATGCGATCTTCGGTGTGGATTCGGAAGGACGGATATTGTATTTAAATAAAGCAGGTGCGAAGCTGCTGACAATGAACGAGGATGGGGTAATTGGATCTCGGCTGGCGGATTATCTAAACCAGTTTAATGAAAACTACTATCCGTACGACAAGAATCAGATGCCGATCCACAGAGCGATTCTATCAAATGAAGCACACACCTGTGTTCAAGAGGCAGTCTTTGGAAAAGAGGATGGCACCACTTTTATTGCCGAATATCAAGTGCATTCTATTATAGATCAGGAAAAAAAGGGTTCTGTCGTGGTTCTCAGAGATTTGACTTCTATGAACGAAATTATGAAAGCAAAGGATGAGGCGGAACGGGCAGAAAAGGAAAAATCCGAATTCCTATCCATCATGAGCCATGAAATTCGAACACCTATGAACGCCATTATGGGGATGGCTTCTCTGCTTGCAGACACGAATCTTAATGAAGAACAGCTCAGCTATGCGGAGATTATACTTAGCAGCGGTGATTCACTTATTCAAACATTGAATAATATTCTCAGTCTGAGCAAGCTGGAAACTAGCCGGGTAGAGGTACAGCAAACCTCATTTAATTTTCATGATGTGTTAGATGAAGTGACGAATCTCTTCAGTGTACAGGCAAGAAATAAGGGAATCATGCTAACGAAGGAATGTGATCAAAGAATACCGCACAGTATGATCGGTGATGTAGCAAAAATAAGGCAGATTCTCATCAATTTAATCAGCAATGGAGTGAAATTTACGGAATACGGTGAGGTGTCGATCCGAGCTGAATCAGTTCATATCCCTGGCCGCAAGCGAGTACTGTTGATGGTTCAGATTCAGGATACAGGGATCGGCATACCAAAGCACAAGGAACGGCTTCTGTTTCAATCCTTCTCTCAATTAGATCCCAAGATTAGCCGCAATTACGGAGGTACGGGTCTGGGGCTGGCGATAACAAAACGCCTCCTTGAGCTAATGGGAGGCAGCATCAGTGTTCAAAGTATAGAAGGGAAGGGAACGACATTCCAATTTTTACTGGAGCTGGAACATTTCTAAGATGAGGAATTTAAATAGGGAAAGCAGGCCATGGGGCGTAAACCTCTTAAGCGGCCTGCTTTTTGTTATCTCCGGAAGCTACGATGAATATCTCGGTTATACAAGCAAGAATTTTATTGACATAATCTAGGGGAGTATCTATTATTGTAAACAGTGATGATAATGATAACCATTATCAATAATGATTATCATCTAGTAATAATTATAAAATACATAGAGATTTGAGGGGGAAATGCAGTGCGTAATGCAAAGAGTTTGGTGTTCATCGTGTTAATGTTTGCTCTGGTGCTTGCTGGTTGTGGAGGTGGTTCAGGTACCGCTTCGAATGAAACTTCCGGGTCTGGAGAGTCAACGAATCCGCCTGCACAGAGTGCAGACAGCAATACGAGTGAGCCGCAGACGAGAACCATCAAGCATGTGCTGGGAGAAACAGAAATTACAGGTGTACCACAGCGTGTTGTTGCTCTGGAGTGGTTGTATGCTGAAGATGTGATGGCCCTTGGTGTTCAGCCCGTTGGGATTGCTGATATTGAAGGGATGAATACATGGGTTGATATTCCGGTTGAGATTGGTGGAGATGTGACGGATGTGGGTACACGTCAAGAGCCTAACCTGGAGATTATCGCCTCACTGAAGCCTGACCTCATCATCGGGCTTAAATCCAATCTTGGATCCAATTATGAAGCCTATACCAAGATCGCACCGACACTTGTGTTTGACCCTTATCCTGCTGAGGGAGAAGGAGATCAGTATGAAGAGATGCTGAGTACTTTTAATACGATCGCAGACGTGCTGGACAAGAAAGACGAAGCAGAAAAAGTACTCAGTGAGCTGGATCAAGCCTATGCTGACTCCAAAGCGAAATTGGAAGAGGCCGGTATGACTGAACGTCCGTTTGCACTTGCCATGGGATTCAGCAACCAAAATGCAGTAACCTTCCGTATATCGACGGATAATTCACTTGCGGTCAAGATTTTGGAGCACATCGGCTTGACGAACGCATATAAGCCTAGTCAATTTGAACCTTACGGCTTCACAACGACGGATGTAGAAGCTCTGCCAGCTCTGGAAGATGCGAATTTCCTTCATATTATTCAAGAAAGCGATAATGTCATCGATAATCAGCTGAAGGACAATCCGGTCTGGAATGGACTGAATTTCGTTAAAGAGAATCGTGTATATGCGCTTGGCGGTGATATGTGGCCATACGGCGGCCCATTATCCGCACAGGTCATGGCACAGAAGACGGCTGATTTGCTTACACAATGAAATTAGGGAAATATCGGGCTCAAGGTTCTGAGCCTGCGAGCATTCATCCAGCCCCCTCCGTCGCATCGGGGAGGGGCTGGAAGCCGTTATGGATGCTAGTAGCAGGAGTTGTATCGCTGTTATTACTTACATTTCTCAGCCTGACTCAAGGTTTAGCTGATATATCCGTCAAGACCGTGGTGCAGGCCCTGACAACTCCTCAGGATCTGGCAGAGCATCACATGATCCGCAGTGTTCGGCTGCCCAGAACAGTGATAGGTCTCTTGGCTGGCGCAGCACTTGCGGTATCAGGTGTGCTGATGCAAACTGTTACGCGAAATCCGCTCGCATCAGAGACGACCCTTGGTGTTAACGCCGGTGCTTACCTGGCTGTCGTCGCAGGCATGATCTTCTGGCCAGGACTTCAGCATATGTATGCACTGCCCTTGGCGGTCATCGGGGGGACTCTAGCTGCCCTGTCCGTGTTTGCGCTTGCGGGCAAAACAAAGGGTTCTCCGCTTCGAATTGCCTTATCAGGGATGATCGTAACCCTTGTGTTATCCTCGGTGACAAGTGCGCTGCTGCTGCTGAATCAGCAGACGACTCAAGGTATTTTTTTATGGGGCTCGGGATCACTGATTCAGAATGACTGGGACGGAGTCAACTTTACATGGCCTTGGATTATAGGCGGGCTCCTTGTGCTGATCATGGGAGTAAGGCAATGGGATGTGCTGACACTAAACGAAGAATCCGCACGTTCCATTGGACAAAAAGTAGGGACGATTCGCTTCCTTGCCATGGGTGCTTCCGTATTGCTAGCCTGTGTTACGGTAAGTGTGGTAGGTCCTATCGGATTTATCGGACTCGTTGCACCTCATCTTGTGCGATTGTCCGGAGTGAATCGACACGGGGGATTAATTCCGCTTGCTGCTCTATGGGGTGCAGCTCTGTTAGTAGGTGCTGATACCATCTCCCGTACATTTGTCGATGCATACGGGGAATTACCGGTTGGTGCAATAACGGCAATGATCGGAGCTCCTTGTCTTATATGGCTTGCCTTGCGTGTATCCCGATCGATGATTGGCAGCAGTGATAGTTCTGGCAGCTCCATGATGACAGGGACCAGCCTGCGTCGGATGCCATATCCATTGCTTGTTGGTATATTCGGTGGATTGTTGGTGCTTGTATGGATCGTCAGTCTGATGAATGGAAGCTTGTACATCCCATTTGCGGAAGTAGCCGCATTATTCACCGGAGGCGGTGACGAAATGTATCGCTCAATTCTGCTGGATAACAGGCTGCCTAGGCTCCTGACTGCTGGTTTATCAGGTATGGCGATTGCCGTCAGTGGATGCTTACTGCAAAATGCTGTTCGTAATCCGCTCGGTGATCCTCAGGTCGTCGGAGTTACTAGTGGCGCAGGAGCTGGAGCATTGCTCATAATGGTTAGCTTTCCGGCATTATCTGCGAATTGGATTCCAGTTGGTGCGGTGATTGGTGGAATCGTCGCTGCTGCGATTGTCTATGCGGTATCCTGGAAAAGGGGACTTCATCCAACGGTTCTTACACTCGTTGGGATCGCTGTGGCTGCCTTTGGATCCGCAATTATTAATCTAATGATTATCCATGCCGAGCTAGATGTCGCACCTGCCTTGTCATGGATGGCAGGCAGCACCTACAATCGAAGCTGGACAGAGGTCTTACGTATTCTTCCCGCAATCCTTATTCTGCTACCGCTTGCAGCATGGCTGGGACGAAGGGTTGACCTGTTGACCTTCAGTGAAGATACATCCAATGGTCTTGGGCTTCATGTTCGGAATACGCGTATCTATGTTGCGGTCATTTCTGTACTCCTTGCTTCAATCGCAGCGGCTAATGTCGGCTCTGTTGGTTTCATCGGATTACTTGCACCTCATGCGGCAAGGATGCTCGTAGGCTCCAACCATCGGAAGTCAATGGTGATCGCTGCTTTAATCGGTGGCATCCTCCTGGCCGGTGCGGATTTGATCGGTAGAGTGGTGATCATTCCGAAGGAATTGCCTTCGGGCATTGTTACTGCACTGCTGGGAACACCTTATTTATTATATTTGATGAGTCAAACCAATAAGCTAAAGCGAAAGTAAGTTAGTGAATGGTCAATCAAAACCTTAAAGCTATCCTGACGCGTAATAACGCAGGGATAGCTTTTTTGTTGCCATGTTCCACGTTGATATGCTTCACAAAATAGGGCAGGGGTTACACAGCGAGCTTGTATCTATTTATACTGATCAAAAACTAACATATAATGTTATTTTATTTGGGTGATGACTTGAATATGAACATGAATAGGTTGAATAATTAAATAATTTTGTGCACGATTCCGAAATAGTGTCAATTATATTGACCTAATGAAGCACTAAAATTATCATAATATCAAATTAAGAATTCAATCTTAATCGAATGGTAACTATTCTACAGGACGGAGTGAAAATATGAGCAAGCGAAAGGAGATGGAAATCTACAAGGCAATCAAATTGGCGATAACTCAGCATAAGCTTCTTCCGAATACTCAATTAGTTGAGGACTCGCTCGCTGAAGCTTTTCAAGTCAGCCGAACTCCAATTCGAAATGTGCTTAGAAGATTGGCGATCGAGAAGCTGGTTACAGATATTCCGTACAGAGGTGCATTTGTATCCTGTCCCAGTGCGCAAGAAGCGAGAGAAGTATTTGAAATGAGGAGGGTTATAGAGTCCTCGATGGTCAAAAAGCTATGTACCATTGTCAAGCCAGAACAGCTCGGTCCACTGGAGACTCTAGTACTGGAGGAACATAAGGCCAGCCATGAGGGAGACATAGTAGGAGCGCTTGATGTCACCGTAGATATTCATTTGAAGCTGGCAGAGCTGGCAGATAATTATTACTATTTTCACTTTCTAGAAGAGTTAATATCACTAACTTCTGTCATTATTGCAATATACGGAACCAATAAAAGCTTTTGCCAAGATCATCAAGAGCTAATTAAGGCGATTATCCGCAAAGATGAACAAGAAGCGGTTCAGATTATGACCGATCATTTATGGCAAATTGAGCGATCGCTTAATTTTTCGGAAAAGTCAGTAACCACACTGAATTTCAAAGAAATTTTTCAGTGAATTTTTTTTGCTGCGGATTGTATCCAATCTTGGATTCCAAATCTTCCTGAAACGAATACAAAGGAGTGGGGAGAGTTGAAAAAAGCACCTATGATTCTGGCTTTGATCCTAGCGTTATCGAGTGGACTGACGGCATGTGGTGGACCTACAGATAGTGAAACGATGAGCGGCGACGAAGATAAAATGACGATCACTGTAATGCACAGGTATCAAAAATCGAATATAGGTAAGAGTCCTGAGGATACAGCTGTGTTGGATGGCCTTGATAGGTTCAGGAAAGATTACCCTGACATCGAAGTGGTAGAAGAGCAGCTGCAGAACGAGGATTACTCGATTAAAGCACAGGCGCTTGCGGCTGCAGATGATATGCCGGACGTATTCATCGTACCTGGATCGTGGATGACCAACTTCGTAAATAATGAAATTGTACTCCCTCTGGATACAGAGCTGGGGAAACGACCTGAGTGGAGAGATGGATATCGGCCTGGAACGCTGGATGCAGGGACAAGAAACGGTCAGGTGTATGGAATTCCGATCGCCGCAGGTCCAACACATTTAATATACTACAATGCAGAACTATTTTCGGAAGCTGGATTTACCGAATTTCCAACCTCATGGGGCGAATTGATGCAAGCCGGTCAAAGACTCGCGGATAAAGGAATAAATCTCTTTTCATACGGTGACAAATCAAAAGGTTATGCCATTTCCAGCTGGATCAGTGCGTTGACAGACCGGTTCACTGGTCCTGAATGGACGGAATCTATATTAGCAAAAGACGGGGCCAAGTTTACGGATGATGGGTTTGTAGAGGCTGTTACGATAATGAGTGATCTAGCTAGCGCCGGATACTTAAACAAGGATCTCAACTCGATTGATACCGAGACGATGGTCAATTACTATTTCGAGGGACGTTCTGCAGCATTTGTCAGTGGAATATGGTCGGCAATGAACATTGTCAACAATGCGCCAAGCCATATTAAGGAGACTACACGAGTAGCTGTATTCCCGGGAGTAGAAGCCGGACTTGGTCATGCACTCAGTTCATCTGGAGGAGCGGGAGTATATTATAGCATCAACTCTAAAGTAGAGCCAGGAAAGAAGCTGGATGCGATGATGACACTCCTTGAGTACTTGACAGGAGCTGACAGCGCGAAGCTGATGGCAGAAGTAGGCGGCTTTCCCGCTTATGATCCCGGAACATTCGATACTTCCAAACTTCATCCCATAGCACTCGCTGCCTATGAGGCTAGTGCGGCGGCAGAAGCGACCAAGATCTTCGACCTGTGGTTTGACGCTTCTATCGTTGAAGTTATTAATACGGAGATTCAAGGGGTAATGGCAGGATCCATTACACCCGAGAAATTTGCTGAAAGCACCCAGCGTGCATACGAGACATTTCTAAATAAGCCTTAATAATCTTATACCTAAGTATACGACTCGAAGATTAGTAGGGGGTGATCTGGATTTATGGGAAAGGCGCTGAGACCCAAGGGGTGGCTAATTCTACTGTACCTGCTGCCAGGATTGTTGGTTTATTCTTTTGTCGTCCTATTACCCATCCTTGCAGCCTTTCGCGACAGCTTCTATTCATGGACAGGTGGTCCGAAGAAGACTTTTATTGGCATGGATAATTACAAGGAGCTGCAGGATGAGGTGTTTTGGACTGCATTTGTGAACAATGTACTCATGACGGTGTACGGATTGATTGGACAAGTGGGGCTTGGTTTTGTATTTGCTCTCTTGCTCATGTCAAAGCTGGTTAAGATGAAAGGGCTGCACCGCACAATGAGTTATTTTCCCTCTACGCTTGCACCCGTCATTATCGCCTTCTTGTGGATGATGATCTACAACTACAACTACGGTCTGTTAAACGGAGGTCTTCGTGGAGCAGGACTTGGAGAATGGGCACAATCTTGGCTGGATTTGACGGGCCCTATTGTATTGTTAGTATCCATACCGTTATCTTGGCAAAATATTGGTTTCTTTACTCTTCTCATGCTTGCCGGCCTGTCCTCCATTAACAAAGAAGTGCTGGAAGTAGCAGAACTGGATGGAGCTACAGGCATACGCAAAGCATGGTATATCATGATCCCACTAGCAAAACCAACACTTCTCGTCGCATCCCTCCTATGTATAGCCAACAATATGCGTGGTTTTGAGCATATATATGCGCTGACCGGTGGTGGACCGGGTAACGCTTCATCAGTAATGGCTCTTTATGCGTATGAAACTTCCTTTCTTCGTTTCCGATACGGCTATGGATCAGCGCTGGCTATTGCCATCATTACGCTGACGATGCTGATTATTCTCTTATGTACATTAGTAATGCAGAAACGTCAGAATGAGAGTGGGGGAGCCTTGTGATGGAGCTCGAGCTCAGGAAGCAGCGCAGTATTCAGAAATTCGTCCCAAGGCTCGCCGGCTTGGCGGTTAATGCCATTATGTTTATCTTTACTATTAGTTGTATTTATCCTCTTATCTGGATTGTCTATTCGTCCCTCAAGACACAACCAGAATTCGCGAACAGTATTTTGAGCCTGCCCCAAAATCTTCATTTTGCAAACTACGTAGAAGCACTTGAGCTGACCAATATGCTGCAGCTGTCTTGGAACAGTGCAAGGGTGACCTTTTTATCCGTTCTGGGCATTGTCATAATCTCATACGTTACGGGTTATATTGCAGCACGCCTTAATTTTAAAGGGAAAAAATTAATGATCTTCTATTATTTATTTGGTATGCTGGTGCCAATTCATGCTCTATTGGTTCCCATCTATTTGCTCTTCAAAAATTGGGGGCTGGATGACCAGTGGTACACACTGATTATCCCATACATAGCCTTCAATCTATCCATGCCGATAATGCTCATCTACAGCTATGTGGTGGGAATTCCGAGAGAAATAGAAGAAGCTGCGGCTATAGACGGACTAAGCTTCAGCGGTACGATGTTTAAAATTGTTGTCCCCATGGCGGTACCTGTGCTTACCACCGTTGCTATATTACAATTCTTTGCTTGTTGGAACGAGTTCTCGTTCGCACTTGTGTTACTGAATGATGAATCGCTCCGAACGGTACCCTTGGGCATGTCTTATTTTAAATCTCAGTATAGTACCAACTATCCTCAGTTAATGGCGGGAATGGTAATGTCCATGCTTCCGGTAGCCGTCTTATACTTCGCATTCAGCTCTCGTATCATTGCAGGTGTGATGAGCGGAGCAGTCAAAGGATAGCATGCAGAAGAATGATGAAAATTATATGGAGGGAACAAATCATGCTAAATCAGCAACTGAACGTACCAGGAAAGATAGAGTCTGTGCAACCGAGAGTGCCGGACCGTTCCAAGTGGAATGAGTCCTTTTACAGAAGATCGATGGAATTGCCAGATGAATTGCTGATTGGCGCAATTGACAGCCATGTTCATGCCGGCCCCGTTCTGAACTCGAATCCGGGACATTTTGATCCGATTCAGGTCGCTCAGGAAGCGGCATCTGCTGGAATGAGAAGCATCGTTTATTATGATGTATTCGGTTGGGCATCAGGAATGGCATGGATCGTTAACAGACATGTGCCGGGAATACATACCTATGGAGGTTATCTGATGAATTCTTGTCACGGTGGAATTAATCCTCGCTCTGTAAAAACAGCGCTGCATCTGGAGGAAGGCTGCCGTTTCATTAGTTTTGGATCCCATTGCACAAGACATTCTGCCGAGAGGGAGTCCACCCTGATTGACGGCAAGTTGGTTCCCTTTAAAGATGCCTTCCCTAAGTTTGCACAGGAGGAGCTGCCTGTAGCGACATCCATCCCTCTAGAAGGACCCATTTCAGAAGGACTGCATGAAATATTGTCTATGATCGCAGAGCGTCCGGAGGTATATTTAAACACCGGGCATGTATCGGTACCGGAAGCACTTAGACTACTGGATTTGGCAGAAGAATACGGAATCAGGAAAGTATTGATTGCCCACCCAGTGCGTGGACAGATGACGATCGAGCAGCAGAAGGCAGCTGCAGCGAGAGGTGCCTTTCTTGAAGCCTGCCTTGTGGACTGGCTGTATCCGGATGTACCTAGAACACATTATTACGTCGAAAAAGAATACATGGACATGGGAGCGGAGTTGGGACGTTTCTCTAATGCCACTGCTTGGATGAAAACAATCAGAGAAGTAGGCATCGATCAGTTTGTGCTCGGAACAGATTATGGTATTCGTGCAGCTCCGACTCCCGTTCAAGGGATGCGCACGATGATTTCTACAATGCTGGATTACCAATTCTCGCCTGATGATATTTACCAGATGGTGGCAACTAACCCCGCGAAGCTGATAGGTATGCAAGATTAGAAGGAGGAATGCTGCTGTGACAGATAATCGCTTCTCTGCTGTGCAATCGGAGCTGATTGTAATACTGGAAGCTATTCCTCCAGAGAGTATGCGGCTCTATGTCGACCGATATTTGGGAAGATTAGAGGATGCGGTCATAGGTGATCCTGATCTGCTGTTAACGCTCGAGACCTATGTTTCTTGTCAAGGTCAAATTAGTGAGCTTGCTTCCAAACTATTCATTCACCGCAATACTGCCGCTTATCGGCTAATGAAGCTGGAACGGCTGCTGAATATGCAGCTAAAGTCCACGGACAGTCTGCTGCTGCTGCATCTGGTGTTTATGTTTCGCAGCATCTTAGAGATCAGGGGGAAGGAAGTCAGTTTACCTGAAGTGAATTTGAGCGCAAGTCATTACAAGTTATCTCGTAAAGTATAAAGGCACTCAAAACGATTAGCCGAGGCTCAGCTTGTTGGAGCCTCTTTTTTGTTTCATTATTTCAGAAGGTATTGACATGACCTTCAATAAAGTATATAAATTAATAGACTTTATAAAGTTTATTTATAAAGTCTATTTCACAATTGGATAGCAGGTGATCTCCATAGAAAAAGCAAGTGCAAGTCTAATGAAACAGATGAATTTGAACATGATTCGTCGAGTGATGAAACAGAGTGGAACCGGAACCAAGCCGCAGCTTGCAAATAAGACAGGGCTGAGTGTAGTCACAATCAATTCACTAGTGAAGCATTTGGTAGACAGCGGAGAGCTGTTTGAAGATAAGATTCAGGTGTCCAGCGGCGGCAGGCCTGCCCTTACTTATCGATTTAATTATAACTATAGTCTTGCCTTGGTGCTTCATATGGTGGAAGAGCAGGGTGAAGATGTGATCAAGGCTAGTGTAGTGAATCTCAATGAAGAAATATTAAAGCAGGAGAGGTTTGTTTATCAGGAGTTTAATTCAAGTATTGTATTCCAATGTATTGACCCGCTGCTGGAGCAATTTGAGGCCATCAAAGTCATCGGAATCGGGATCCCAGGCCAATCGGTTGACGGGGTAATTACAGTTACCAGTCATAAGCCGCTCTACGGGGTACGATTGACGGAGCAGCTGGAATCAGCCTATGGATTACCTGTTATTATTGAGAACGATGTCAATGCAGCCATAAGCGGGTATGCTTACCGGGAGCAAGTACCTGATGATCAGTGTATCGTCGGCATTTACTTTCCGGAGAAATATCCGCCGGGCATGGGTACGTATCTAAATGGAGGCATCATCAAGGGGAAGAACGGAATGGCCGGTGAGATTAAATACCTTCCAATCGATGTAGATTGGAGCAAACCGATAGATGCGGGAGCCTTTAACGAAGTTGCGTGCCGCATTATGCAAAGTGTGAATGCAGTCTTGGCACCCGATACCATCGTTATATATAAGGAGCATATTGATCAAGAAGCGTTCCTGACCGAATGGAATAGCTATCTTATCAGTCATGCGATTCCGACTTGTCCTGAGGTTGTCCTGGAGCCTTCTGTGGCTCGAGATTATGCGGATGGATTGAAATGGCTGGCTCTGAGTGAGTTAGAGCCCAAGTATACAGAGCTTAACGAATGACAGCTTAGAAAGAAAGGGATGGAGAAATGGCAACTTGGTTTTTGATTATTATCTATTTAGCTTTTATTAGTCTTGGCCTTCCGGATTCCATGCTGGGTGCTGCGTGGCCGGTTATGCAGCCTGATATTGGAGCATCCTTTGAGTCGGCAGGCCTGCTGTCCATGATTGTCGCAGCAGGTACCATTGTATCGAGTCTCGCGAGCGGGAAGTTGATACATGCCTTTGGAACAGGGAAGATTACTTTGTTCAGCTGTATACTGACAGCTGGTGCGCTGATCGGTTTCTCATTTGCACCAACACTTGTATGGCTGATTATGCTGGCGATTCCTCTTGGTCTAGGAGCAGGTGCAGTCGACTCTGCACTGAATCACTATGTAGCATCTAACTACAAAGCGCATCACATGAGCTGGCTGCATTGCTTCTGGGGAGTAGGAGCAACCGGTGGACCTATTATTATGTCTTATTACATCGCCGAGCAGAATTCCTGGAGAGAGGGGTATTTTGCTGTCTCCATGATTCAGTTTAGTCTTGTACTCTTGCTCTTCGTCACACTCCCTCTGTGGAAAAAGGTAGCTCGGCTGCATCCATCAGATGAGATAAAGGAACAAGCGAATATCGAAGACAGTACTCACTCAACGAACGGAGAAATGCTGAATTTCAAGTCGCAGCACCCCCTGCGGATGAGAGGTGTCAAATATACACTTGTTGCTTTCTTATTTTATTGTGGGGTAGAGATGACTGTCGGTTTATGGGGAGCGAGTTATCTGGTAGGGGAAAGAAATGTAGCTGCAGATACTGCCGCAGTATGGATCTCGCTTTACTACGGCGGGATTACGATCGGCCGTTTCATTACCGGATTTATTACATTGAAATTAAGCAATCGGGTGTTAATACTTGCAGGTCAGCTCATAGCGGTCCTTGGCGGTCTGTTCTTATTGCTGCCGCTGCCTGAGATGTTCCTTCTTGCAGGGTTCGTTCTCATTGGTCTCGGATTTGCTCCAATCTATCCTGGATTTATTCATGAGACGCCTGCAAGATTCGGCAAGGAGCATGCTGCGAAATTAATCGGCTACCAAATGGCTGTTGCTTATACAGGGACCACATTCCTTCCGCCGTTATTCGGACTGCTCGCTACACACTTCGGCATCAGCTTATTTCCGGCTGCCGTATTGCTGTTAACCGTTCTCATGTTAGTCAGTTCGGAGCGAGTGAATCAATTATTACGGGTTAACAAAAGTGGATATCGTTAATTAAAATCTTTAAACTTATGACGAGTCCTTCATATTACATGTCATCGCCGACAAAATTAGAGTTTACATGAACTTTGATTTGTACGGTTGGGTAGATGCTGTCCCAATCTTCTGCATTCCAGTGCCGTTCCTTCGAACGAGCAATTGAACCGATACCGATGGGATCAATGTTACGCTCCTGGAAGGATCGGAGCATTTTCTCTAAGCTCATCTTCAAGTCTTGATCGAGTGATTGCTTAATTACACCATATTCCGATTGAGTCGGCATATTGAAGACATGCGTAGATTCATATAGCAGAGCTTCGATGTCTACGGTTATGTCCATTTGCGGTGGCGAGACCTTATTGTTCCATTTGTAACGGACCGAATTATCTTTGATTCTGGCAGTGAGCAGATCAGGGCCCGAATTGAACTGATATTTTGCATTTTGGGCAGATTGCTGGATAATGGTGAAGAGCAGCAAATTTTTATATCCTTTGATCGTATCCACCACTTTATCATTTTTAAATAATGCAATACCGGATATTTGAGTTTTCTCTTGTGACATTGAAAGCAATGGCAGAAAAGGGTCTTCTCCTAGACTTGTCCAGTCTCTTAGAAAAATATGTAAATGATTGGTTGGAATTGCGTTCTGATTCTCATTCTCTGTAATCATATTGACGATCTGAGTGGAGGGATCGATCGGTTTTTTATTCGTTTCGATAATGGCTGCAGCAGATTGTTCAGTGATTGCCATTTTAAATAGCACGGGCACTCTGCGATCCTTGATAAATGGCTGGATGAGCGGATTAATGCCCTTCTCTGCGAGCTTTTTATCAATCAGGATGAGCTTCATTTTGTCGTCACCAAACTTACCTGTGAGCTGAAGCTCAGCCAGACCCTGAGTTTCTTTGGAGGAATTGCCTACAGCGGAAACGGTTACATTCTCTACATCATCCGTCTGATAAACAGGGATATGATAGGTAGCTTTGAAATGGCCTTCCTGTTCTACTGCATCAAATGCGACACCGTAGGCTATATTTAGCTCTTCCAGACGAGCAGGGCGCGTACAACTGCATAGCAGCATGATAATTAGGACGAGCGTCATCGATAGCGATCGTTTCTTTGGCAAGTTGAATCCTTCCTTTCCTCATTTGCGTTTTCTAGTACGCAGCCAGGCGAGCAGCAGCAGCAGGGGGGCATAGATGACAAACCAGCCAGCCGATAGGATGACGACCAACATATCGATCTGTTTGGAGATTTGTATACTCATAAACATAAGTCCGATCGCTAGCAGTACCGTTCCTTGAAGTAAGAGATGTATGCTATATGGTATCGAACGAAAGACTAAGTTCCTGAATACTTCAGTACACGACCATAAATAAAGCGAAGCTATAGGAAGAAACCGAAGAAAGAGCAATCCTACGGCAAACTGATCCACCTGCTCGATGAATGGGAGCCTTACCAATCTCATCATCGTAATGGTTGAGAATTGTGTTGTCTCTAATAGTTCAAATCCATAAACAGACATACATATTTCTACGAGAAACAGCTGCAGGATGAGACTTATCCCTGAAACCCAAGCGAACATGCGCACATTTCCTAACTTGTTCTCCTTCTTCATGGCCTGCAAGAACAAGACACCCGTTTCGAGTCCTGAGAACCCAGCAAAGGAATAGATTATCGCACGGATCGGGTGGTCTATCTCCATAAGTGTGAGTGGAGTGATGTACTTCAAATCAATGAATGGGATAACAAAAATAAAAGAAGCAACAAGGAGCAGCAGCTGTAACCCCATACTGACCATGAAAATTCCTGATATGGCATGCAAGCCGCCCCACACAGCAAAAAGTGCTGCCAAGGACATTAATATGGTATATAACAAAGGCTGAGTATTTGGAAAGTCATACAAATTGAGTAAACGAGCATATTTTTGAATAATGTATGCGTTCGTGAACAATAGCGACAGAAACCAGACTGCACCTATAGCAAATCCTGCAATGCGGCCAAAAGCAGCTTGGTTAAGCTCCTTCCAGGACATACCTCTGGCTCCCGCTAATTTGGCTAAACCTATCATGGTAAACAATATCCAAGATCCAGTAACGAGTAGAAGCAGCCACGATATTTTGCCAGCCTCGTTCGTAATCAAGGTGGGGAGTGTGATGACAAAAAAACCCCCTTGAACCCCAAGTAATATATAAGCTCCGGATAAAATGGATATCGATTGTTGGTTCGGTTTCTGGGTGTGAAGTTTCACATCAAAATCTCCTTCTGAAAAAATCGGTCAGAGCAGGCACGCTAAAGGTAGTAAATGGGCGGTCTAGCGATTTGACTTGAAGCAGTCTTGCCATTAATAAAAACCAGAATAAGAATATACCTGTAATGCCCATGAAATTAGCCAACAACAGAGCAGGTATACTGTATACGAATAACGAATTTCGAAGTGCAATACTAGCGCTGGTCAGGGTAAACAAGGCGGAGGCACCCATAACAACAATCATAATATTACTGACGAGCTTCGCTTCAACGGCAGCCGTACCCAGCACGATACCGGCGACGACTCCGGCGCTCTGCGAGAGCTTCGTAGGCAGTCTGGCAACAGCTTCTAGCAGAACGAGTAAGGCAGCTTCCATAATTAATGCTTCGAAGAAGGCAGAAAAGGGTACCGCATACCTTGATATAAATAATGTTTCGATCACTTTAGAAGGAATCATTTGGTAATGGAAATTGATGATCGCTACATATAGAGGCAGCAGGGTCAGAGCCATGATGAAGCTGAATATTCTTATCGCTCTGATCAGCATAACGAAAGGCAGAGCCATTAAATAGTCAGAAGGTGCCTGGAAATAGTCCGATAAATAAGTTGGAGCAATCAGACCTTTGCGCGAGCCTTCCAGCAAGAGAACAACCTGGCCCTTCATAATACGGCGAACACATTGAACCGGGTGCTCCGTAAGCAGATTCACATTGCTTAGTGTAAATTGCAATCCATTCTGGGCAAGAGCAAGTGTTGACGTATCCAGAATACTGTCTGAATAATTTTCAAACGCGGTTTGGGCCTCTTGTTCCAATTGAAGTGCTTCCTGTTTATGATCTTTGTGATACACAATGGCGCCCTTTATTCTTCCGTTGTCATATTCAATCTTATGAACGCAGACTTCCTCAATGGGTAAACGACGACGCATCATATACAAATTGGTCTCCAGTGATTCAGTAAAAGCTTCAAATGGTCCAAGCTCAGCAAATTCCTCCTTAGGCTCCTCAATACTTCGGTACTGCTGCTTCTGCACCGGGATAACGGCTGCGGGTGTTTCTGGACCCACGATGTTCTCCATGATTACTGATACATGTCCTTGCAGGAGGTATTTTTGTGCATCTATGTTAGTTACGAACAATATACCTGGAATAGGCGTTGTGGATTGAAGCTGTGCAAGGGTAGCAGGCTGTACTGCCATGAGATAAGGAAGCAGCCTCTCTTTGATCTGCTTGTCGTCCGCAAGTGTTGACAGCCATTGTAATGTGTAATTCATCTGTCCGCATGAAATGCGATACGTTTCTAATTCATCTGTCGCAAGCATCCTTTTCACCCTTTTTTTAGGTTTAGTATGCGCAGTGAAAAGTAAATAAATCCATCCATTCTGCTTCGTGAATATGAATATCATTTAAACAATCTCATCATGCTAAATAGACTCGTTCATTGTCGGTCAGAGGAGGAGGTTATTGCGAGTGAAGGATTCAGTAAAACAGGCCAAACCCTGTGAACTATGCAATCGAGTTGTTCCCGTAACGACGGTGCATCATCTAACACCGCGTGAATTAGGTGGGAACTATAAGGAAACGGCTGATCTCTGTATTCCATGCCATAAGCAAATTCACCATTTATATACGAACAGGGAGCTTGTTGTTCTAGGTTTGACTTCCATTGAAGCGCTGCAGGCTGACCCGAAGATCCGTTCTTATCTAAAATGGATATACAAGCAGGCCCCAACCACGATTCCGAGATCCATTAAATCGAACCATGTCCGCAGCCGAGGGCGATAGCATGGTCAATTGTCTTAACATGTCGAAAGCTGGATTGAACAATAGGCCGCCCTTACTATTTTGAACATTTTTACAGAAAAAACTAAATATAATAACAAATATTCGTATTTCCTGTGATATACTGTTACCATTCTCAGGCAAAATTGTAGCTGAGTAGTACATATTGTCGATTAGTTTCAGAGTTGCATTTAAAGTAAAGTAAACCGAATAGTCAGTCTAAATTGTAGGAGGCGAGTCATAGAGATAAAAATGATTATTTCTACCCATAAAAAGACCGGACGGTCAGTCTATACTCCCAAGTGTGGGATCCTAATCATAGGAGGATGTATATGCTTGCAATCATTGATAATTTTGATTCATTCACTTACAACTTAGTGCAGTATTTATCTGAACTTGGGCAAGAGGTCAACGTCTATAGAAATGATTCGATTACATTGAATGCACTAGAAAGTCTGAATCCAGATTACATTGTAATTTCTCCAGGTCCCTCAAATCCTTCTAATGCTGGTATCTCACTAGAGGTAATTCGCTATTTTGCCGGAAAAGTTCCCATACTCGGTGTGTGCCTCGGTCATCAAGCGATTGCTCAAGCTTTTGGAGCTGAAGTCATGGCTGCAGATCAACCTATGCATGGGAAGACATCCCTCATCCATCATGAGAGCAAGGGCCTGTTTCACGATCTTCCGAATCCTTTGACGGTTGCAAGATATCACTCCCTTATCGTGCATAATGATGTTCCTGATGATATAGAAGTAACGGCAACTTCTGAGGCAGGGGAGATCATGGCACTTCGGCATCGGAAATATGATATCGAAGGTGTACAGTTTCATCCTGAATCCATAATCACTCCCTACGGAAAACAAATATTAAACAACTTTCTCTATATGTACGCAGTAAAAAAACGAGCAGCAGAATTAAAGTATGTTTAATAACCGGCAGTCATAGGAGGATACTGATCGATGATGATAAAAGAGGACAGTCCCTATATCATTTTGGATTTTGTGAGTGAAGAGGAGGGTAGACAGCGCAAGGTTTTTACTAATCCCATAGAAATTATTGAGGCAAGGGATATTTCAGAAATTAGAGCAGCTCTTGAGAGAGTCGAGCAGTACACAAAAGAGGGTTATTATGCAGCTGGTTATGTTTCTTATGAGGCCGCACCGGCATTCGATTCAGCGTTTGAGGTTCATCAGAATACCGTTTTACCTCTTCTCTGGTTTGGAATTTTTGATCAGGTTCATAACGACGAAATTCACTTTGAATGTGAAGCGTTTGAGGTATCAGAATGGAGTCCTACGATCGAGGAACACACATATAAAGATCACATACGTCAAATTCATCAAGCGATACGAAGAGGAGATACATATCAAGTTAACTATACCATGCGGCTTCGTTCCAAGTTTGAAGGGAATCCCTATAACTTCTACACAAGATTGTGTCTTGCTCAGCAAGCTGATTATTCGGCAATGGTGCATATGGGAGATTATAGTATATTAAGCGCCTCTCCAGAGTTATTCTTCAAGAAAAAAGGCAGACAGATTGAAACTCGCCCGATGAAAGGAACTGTTAGACGCGGCGTTACATTGGAAGAGGATGAGATTCTATCTGAATGGTTACGGAATTCGGAGAAGAATCGAGCAGAAAATGTCATGATTACAGATCTGCTGAGAAATGACCTTGGAGTGATTGCTGAGCCAGGAAGTGTAGAGGTACCCCATTTATTTAATATTGAAAAGTACTATACCTTGTTTCAAATGACCTCCACTGTAACTGCTAATATTAAAGAGGAGGCCGGTCTATTCGATACATTTAAAGCCTTGTTCCCGTGCGGTTCCATTACGGGTGCACCCAAAATTAGCACGATGCACCTTATACAGGAGCTGGAGAATACGCCTAGAGAAATATACTGTGGTTCCATTGGTATCATCAATCCAGATGGATCAGCTGTATTTAATGTAGCTATCAGGACGGTTTGGATAGATCATTGCACAAATATAGCTGAATATGGGGTTGGCGGCGGTATTACCTGGGACTCTACAGCAGAGGAAGAATATCAAGAGGCTCGAACAAAAGCATTACTACTTACTGAAGTCAGACCCGAATTTCAGCTACTCGAATCGATCCGACTGGAAAATGGAAGATTCGATTTGTTAGAACCTCATCTTGAAAGAATGAAGAAATCTGCTGCTTACTTTGAATTTGAAGGGAATTGGGTCTCGATTAGACAAGCACTCTTACAGCATTCAATTCAATATAGGGATGGAATCTGGAAAGTAAGAATGCTGCTGTCCAAAGACGGAAGCTTCCATATTTGTAACGAGGCTTTATATGAAATACAAGGTCCGATGGAAGCCATCTTAGCACAATTTCCGGTTTCCTCTGCAAGCCGATTCCTATACCACAAAACAACTTATCGGGCGATCTATAATGATCATTATGAGAATAGAGGACAAGTCTACGATGTACTTCTATGGAATGAAAAAAGGGAATTAACAGAGTTTACAACCGGGAATGTCGTCTTGGAAATCAACAATACGAAATTCACTCCTCCTACACATTGCGGACTTCTAGCTGGTACGCTTCGCAATGAGCTGATCCAGAGCGGATTGCTAGTAGAGAGAGTCCTTACGATTCGAGATATGATTGAGGCATCACAGATTTGGCTTATTAATAGTGTTCGCGGATGGATCTCTATTGATATTGCACAAGAAAGCCTTGATCAAGTTATTCATGAACTCAATTTTACTCTGAATTGAAGGAGGAAGCATGAGATGATGTTTAACCATTTGCTTGAAGATCGCATTCGACAGCTTCATACGCTATCCAATGTTAAGGTATCTCTCTTTAATGAACAAAAAAGTTTGGCGTATTCAAACGAATCCCGTCTTAACCGTGCCTCTGCCACACTACAGAGGGGAGAACATTTTACATATTCAAAACCGACAGTAAAAATGAAGGAGAAACTTAAAGGAACGAGTGAAAATAACTCTTCTCTACTTATAGGGAAGCCGTTAACTTGGAATGAAAGTGACCCCCATACATTAGTAGAGGCTTTTAATCAGACGGTTCTAAGATATCCTGACAAGAAAATTCATTACTATCTAAATAATGATGAGCGCATTGCATCCAATTACGCTGAGTTGTCACAGCAGGCCGAACGAATGCTTGGCGGACTTATCGCGCAAGGGCTTAGACCGGGTGATAAAGTCATTTTTCAAATCGAAAGAATTGATCATTTTGTTATCCTCTTCTGGAGCTGTGTCATGGGCGGATTTCTCCCTGCACCTATGAAGAACACATTGCAGCTCTCAGCGAATCACGCAGAAAGAATAAAATTTGAGAAGGTACGAAGCCTCCTCGAATCTCCACTTATCGTAACCGATCAACCAATACATCGTGCCAATGAAAAAATAATATCAACAAACGATTTGCTGCAATCCAATCCTTCTTCATATCGTCATCCAGCGAATGCCGAGGACTATGCTATGTTCCTATTCACCTCGGGTACAACCGGCATTCCAAAGTGTGTATCATACAGACACTCGAATATACTGTCCAACATTATAGGTATTCAGCGTCATTTACATTTAACGGAGAATGAGATCACGCTGAATTGGATGCCTCTATATCATGCAGGTGGGCTTCTAACCAACCACATTCTGGGTACCGTGATCGGTAGTGAACAAATTTTAAGTCCTGTTGAGAGGTTTCTATCGCGGCCGGCTGTATGGCTGGAAGATATGAGTTTGCACCAAGTAACCTTTTCTTGGGCTCCTAATTTTGGATACGATCAGATCAATCAACTAAATGGAGAAGCGATCGATCAGCAGTGGGATTTTACTTCCGTTAAGATTCTTTTAAATGTAGGTCAGCCCATTTCCGTGTTGACAGCGAAAAAGTTTTTGAGAAAACTAGCTCCTTTTGGATTAAGTAATAACAGCATTATACCTGCCTATGGAATGTCCGAATTTTCAGGAAGCTTATGTTTTGGGAGGCATTTAGATGACTCTCCGTCAACGGGCGTATATTTTGTGCGCAAGGACAGCCTGGATGACCATTTGATATTTGATGAAGGCAAGGATAGCAATGAGTCAGTAGCTTTTGTAGAGATAGGACAAGTCATTCCAGGTGTACAGCTTCGCATCTCCGATCCGAGTGGCGCTGAGCTTGGCGAAAAAACAGTGGGAAGAATTCAACTCAAAGGAAGTACGATCATTGACCATTATTTCAAGAATGAAGCAGCGACGAAGGAAGCTTTTACAGATGATGGATGGTTTGAAACGGGTGATTTAGGCTTTGTAAAAAACGGAAGTCTCATTCTAACGGGCAGAGAGAAAGATGTTCTTATTATCAATGCCAAGAATGTTTATAACTTTGAAGTTGAAGCGGTGATGGAGCAAGTCGAAGGAATCGTTCATGGTTATGTTGCTGCTGCCGGCGTGTCTGGCGGAGAGAATGGGAATGATCATTTATTGCTGTTCTTTAGTCCAATACACAATGAACCCGATTACTGCATTCTAATTATACAAAAATTGAGAGGGCTTATTTCTCGACAGTTTGGAGTTCATCCGAGATATGTAATTCCAGTCAGGAGTGAAAGCTTTCACCGTACGCCTACGGGAAAAATTCAGAGGCGGCTGCTTGTGAATGATCTAATGGAAGGTAGTTATGATGAGCTTCTAAGTGAATTGGATTGTCTAATGGAGAAACGTGTGCAGAAGAATAGACTACTCGGAGATTCTAAATTTAATAGAAGTCCAATAGAGTATTCAAATGTTCAAGAAGAAATTAAAATGACTGCGGATAACATCGAACAAAATATACTAATCTGCGTATATTATTCCTCAGATGAAGCAACAAGCTCGGAATGTGCGCTATATTCAAGCATTAGAGAAATATTGAAAGAGTACAATCTTACAGCGAGTGAAATAGAAGTCTACCAAATTCAAGAATCACAAGCGGAAAGGGATAACAATTCCGAAGAAAAGGCTGCCTTTCTGACGGACTGCTTCTGTAAGATTCTAGATTTGAATGAGCTGTCCGAGCAGGAGGATTTTTTTCAGCTAGGTGGCGATTCACTTAAAATGTCCAAGCTAATTACGATGATATATAGACGATATTCTATTCAGATTACAGCGGAACAATTCTTTGAACAGGCAACGGTAGCTGGCTTATTAGAAATGTTAAATGACGCAGAGGAGCAGACGGAGTTCCTAACGATCCCTGTTCGATCACGGAACAGCAACAGGCTGCCCTTGACGCTTAAACAGAAGAGTCAATGGTTCCTGCACATGATGGTTCCAGACAGCCCGTTCTATACATCCACCTTCTCTATCCGGTTTCAAGGTGACATTCAATATGACAAGCTCTATGGATGCTTGGCTGCTTTGTTTGAGCGCCATGAAGCACTGCGAGTTAGATTCGGGGTAGCAGACAACAGCCCTTATCAATATATTGAGGACAGCGTCCAGCCTTACGTTCAATTTGTTGATTTGAAAGAGTGGGACGAGGTAGAACGAGAGCTGCACCGCAATACATTTATTAAGAATGAGGCGAACAGACGCTTTGATCTTTTAAGTGACCCTTGCATTCGCTTAACACTATTGGCAAATAGTCTAGTAGATCATACGCTGGTTATTTCCATGCACCATATTATGTCAGACGGGTGGTCTGTTGAAATTTTTACGAATGAGCTTATTCAGCTTTATTTACAAGAAGAACTAGAGGAACAGACGGCGACGGCGACTTACTCTGATTACATCTTATGGCAGTCCGACCTAGAGAACACGTCTACCTCATTTTTATATAGTAAAGCAGAATATTGGAAAGAACAGATTGAAGGAACAAAAGGATCCTTGCAGGTGCCTCCTGATGCCCTACTCACTGAAACCTCCACATTTGCTGGAGATACGCTGGAAAAGGCAGTAGGCCCTCGTATGACCAAACTGGTTTACGAGAAAGTAGCTCATACGAATACGACTCTGTTTATGCTCTTGTTCGCGACATACTCTTATCTAATTCACCGTTTCTCAGGACAAGCCGAACTGCCGATTACGACTGTCATGGCCAATCGAAGCAGGCCAGATACCGAGAAACTCATCGGTTTTCTAGCCAATACGGTCGTCTTGAAGGTAGAGATCTCGGATGAGATGACTTTTGACGAATTATTGGATCAAGTGAAAAACACAGCTCTTGGAGCTTATCAACACCAAGATGTTCCCTTGGAAATGGTACTGAACAACATTTCAGGGAGAGAAGCAGGATCACTTCGTTCTCCCCTTCAAGTGATGTTCACGCTGCAGAATGAATTTACTCATCAATATTCGTTAGGTCAGACGTCAGCTTATATGACAATTGAAACCGGCAATACAGCCAAATATGACCTAATTATGCATGTGTATGAGGAGTCTGACGTGCTTAAGCTACGAATGGAATATAATACGGATTTATACCGAAGAGAGACGATTGAGAGATTACTGGATTATTACACGACAATACTGGAAGGGGTTGTTGATTATCAAACTGTCTAGCTTGAATTTCATGCCCGATCAGGAGAGGCGAAGACTTCTTCATGATTTTAACGACACGGTTGCTGATTACCCCAGGGAGATGACGATTCACAGCTTGTTTGAGCGACAAGTACAAAAGTCCGGAAGCCGAATCGCTTTGAAATTTGAAGAGCAGCAATTGACCTACGATCAGCTCAATAGTAGAGCAGAAGAGCTGGCAGAGGTCCTTCGTTCAAGGCAGATAAAGCCAAACCAGATTGTAGGCATCCTCTGTCCAAGAACAATGGACATGGTCATTTCAATTCTCGCTGTATTAAAAGCGGGCGGTGCTTATATGCCGATTGACACGGAGTATCCAGCAGATCGGATCAGTTACATGCTGGAGGACAGCGGAGCCGTGCTGTGCATCGCTCAGGATCATTCGCTAGTTCCAGAAGGAATGGATATCCCGGTCGTGAATCCAAAGGAGTCTCCGATCTTGTCAAGTTATGATCAGACTTGCGTCCAACATTATATGAGTGCACCTTCTGATCTTGCTTATATCATCTATACTTCAGGCTCTACAGGGAAACCAAAGGGAGTAATGATAGAGCATCGCAATGTCGTACGACTTCTGTTTAATGATAGAAACTTATTTGACTTTGCTGAGAAGGATGTTTGGACTTTATTCCATTCGTTCTGCTTTGATTTTTCGGTATGGGAAATGTACGGAGCCTTGTTATATGGAGGCACGCTGGTGATTGTTCCGCCAGCTGTGTCCCGGGAGCCGGCTAAATTTCTTAATCTGCTGCAAGTAGAGAAGGTAACCGTGCTTAACCAGACACCCACTGCATTTTATCAGTTGGCTAAGCTTGCATTAACGGTTCAGGAGAGCAGCCTTAAAGTTCGAACGGTTATTTTTGGGGGTGAGGCGCTTCAGCCCGCGATGTTAGCAGATTTTCAGCAACAATTCCCGAATACCAAGCTTATTAATATGTATGGTATTACGGAGACCACAGTTCATGTGACATATAAAGAGATTGGCATGAAGGAAATAAACAATCGTGTCAGTAACATTGGGAAACCCATTCCTACCCTTCAAATTTATATACTAGATGATAAACGTGAACTTGTACCTATTGGTGTAGAGGGCGAGATTTATGTTGCAGGAGATGGAGTTGCCAGGGGATATATTAATCTGCCGGAACTCACGGAAGCGCGTTTCGTAACATTGCCTTTTCTTCCAGGTGTACGCGTGTATCGGACAGGAGATCTGGCCCGTTGGAGTATGGATGGTGAGCTCGAGTATCTTGGCCGTATGGATCATCAAGTGAAGATTAGAGGCTACCGGATAGAATTAGGTGAAATCGAATCTAGATTATTACAAATTGAAGGGATTCAACATGCAGTGGTAACTGTCAAAAAGGATCGCTTCAATGAAGATAAATTGTGTGCCTATTACGTATCTGAACGCTCTCAACAAGCAGGGGAGCTAAGAAAACAATTGTCACTGCATCTTCCGCAGTATATGCTACCGGCTCACTTTTTCCACATGCCAGAGATTCCGATGACGATTAACAATAAAGTGGATGTAAAGCGGCTTCCGACACCTGGAGCCGTCTCTGAGTTGAATCAAACTGATCGTCTCGTTTTGCCAGAGTCTCCTATAGAGGAGAATATGCTTCGTATTTGGCAGGAGCTTCTTCATCAAGCCAATATGGGGGTAGACAGCAACTATTTCGAATTAGGCGGGGATTCCATCAGAGCCATTGAGTTGATCAGCATGATGAATAAAGAGCTGGGGACGAGTATGGAAATTATTGATCTATACAGGTATCCAACGATTCGAAGCCTGGTTCGGAACGGTCATCTCACGAATTCTATGGATGAAGAGAAAAGAAAAATGGAAGTAAAGCTGATCGAACAAAAAAAGGAATGGATAGAAAGT
This sequence comes from Paenibacillus urinalis, assembly GCF_028747985.1. NCBI lineage: Bacteria > Bacillati > Bacillota > Bacilli > Caryophanales > Paenibacillaceae > Paenibacillus > Paenibacillus urinalis. Next base: position 3,373,239 of record NZ_CP118108.1, on the reverse strand, counting down.
CCTCAGTACCGTTCTTTTCTTCCGCAGCACGTTCTGGATTTGTTTCCGATGAGTGACATTCAACAAGGCATGGTCTTTCACTACATACAGCATCAAGGCGAAGGGGTGTATCACGACCAATTTATATACCGTATTAATGGGCTTCGAATAACAGCCTCCATGCTTCATGAGGTTATGAATGAACTAGCCGGCAGACATCCTATGCTGCGTACGGGGTTTAATATCTCAGATTTTCCAGAGCCTGTTCAATATATATGTGAGCACATCGATTTCGAAGTGAAGGAGGTTCAACTCATCTCCTCCGACGTGGAATCAGAAATTACAGCTTATCTCAGAAAAGATCGTGAACACCCCTTTGATATAAATCAAGCACCTCTGTGGAGAATCGTGCTATTCACTTCTAATGAGGAAACATATATTGGCTGGATCTTTCATCATGCGATACTCGATGGCTGGAGCGTAGCCGTTTTTATATCAGAGCTGTTAAATTTATGTGGCATGTTGAGGGAGGAAGAAGTCATTGCTTAGTCCAATAAAATCAACCTATAAAGAATACGTGATTGAACAGCTGGCCCTTTCTTCTAGTCAAGAGATGATCGACTACTGGCGTGCTGAGCTAAGCGACTATCGCAAGTATGAATTCCCTGAACAACCGAGATTAAGCAAGATTATGGAATCCAATACTTCCATCAAGACCCTATCTTCTGAACGGTATAACGATTTGCAAAGAGCTGCACAGCAGCAGAGAGTGACGGTAAAATCCATTTGTTTAGCAGCTTACATCAGTACACTGTACATGTTCTCATATGAGAGTGATATCTTAATCGGCCTTGTAGAAAATGGTCGCCCTGTTTCACAAGATGGAGCACGCATGTTGGGGTGTTTCTTGAATACAGTGCCGCTTCGTACGATCTTCAAGCCAGGTATGAGCTGGAGAGACATCGTTCAGTACGTTCAAGTCAAGCAGAATGAATTGAAAAAGTATGGAAGACTTTCTTTAGTACAGATTCAAAAAGCAGTGGAAGAACAAAGCAGCATGGAAAATCCATTTTTCGATACGGCTTTCAATTTTATTGATTTTCACGTTTATGAAACGGTTAACGAAGGTTTGTTTGAATTCATGCCATTTAGCTTCGAAAGAACAAACACGTTACTTGATTTTAGCGTTTCAGTAACTCTCGGCGAATTATCCGTCAAGATGGTGTCCATGTATGACAAGCAGTTCACGGATCGTCTGTTTGACGTCTATCTGGGAGTTATGGATTGTATGATGAATGATACTCACCACAGCTTGGATACAGCAAGTATATTGACTATGGAAGAGAGAGAGAAGCTCCAGCGTTATAATGATACAACTGCAGCCTATCCAAGAAATGAATCTATTGTAAGCTTGTTTAAGAAGCAAGTATCGACGGTTTCAGATCATCCTGCCCTTATTATGGGAGATGCGCAATTGACATACAAAGAGCTTGACCAGCGTATTGAAACAGCCGCTGCAGCTCTGCTGAAGATGGGAGTAAGGCCTGGAGCAACGATAGGCATGTTAGCCGAACGCTCCATGGACATGATCATTTCTATATTTGCTATCTTACGTGTTGGGAGTACATACATCCCGCTTGATCCGGCTTATCCAGATGAAAGAGTTAGAGAGATCCTCACCGATAGCATGGCAAGCTGGCTTATTACGGATCAAGATCGAGTTATTCAGGGTTATCATGGAAAGATCCTTTCCATTCGAGACGATTTGTATAACGTGAATGAGATGACAGAGGTTCCCATTCCTGCTGCTTCCATTTCTCCGGAAGGTACAGCATATATAATGTATACTTCTGGTTCGACCGGAAAGCCAAAAGGGGTGGTGACAACTCATCGTAATATTGTCAAAACCTCGGTTAACAACGGGTTTATGGATGTACTAGCGTCGGATCGTATATTACAGTTATCCAATTATGCTTTTGATGGATCTACCTATGAGATTTTTGGCGCTCTGTTAAACGGTGCTTCTCTCGTTCTCATCTCCAAACAACAGCTGCTGAATGTTCAAGAACTGGCAAATACGATGCTGACTCAGAAAATTACATCCTGCTTCATGACAGCAGCCTTGTTTAATACACTGGTTGATTGGGATGTTCATAGCCTTAGATATGTAAGAAGGCTGTTCTTTGGGGGAGAGGCTGCATCTAAAACTCATGTTACAAAAGCGCTCGAAGTACTCGGGGCAAACAAGCTGGTCAATGGATATGGACCTACAGAAACAACCGTGTTTGCATCGACTTATTCCGTAGACGAGCGTTTGTTGACTTACGATACCGTTCCAATCGGGAAGCCAATTCATAACACAAGAGTGTATGTCCTTAATCGAATGGGACAGCTTCAACCCTTAGGGGTTCCAGGCGAGCTCTGTGTTACGGGTGATGGACTGGCCTCAGGTTATCTTAACCGGCAAGATTTAAGTGACGAGCGATTTGTGTCATGTCCTTTTGAGCCAGGACAGAGAATGTATAGAACAGGTGATCTAGTCAGATGGCTGCCTGATGGAATGCTGGAATACAGAGGAAGAATTGATCAGCAAGTGAAAATTCGCGGCAATCGAGTAGAGCTCACAGAAATTCAAGGTAAGCTGGTCGAAATCGCTTCGATTAAAGAGGCGGTAGTCACCGCTCAGCGCGATCCGCATGGACATTCTTACCTGTGTGCTTATGTTGTTCCAGAGGGAACTGAGAATAGGGTGCAGGAGTGGAAAAAAGAATTACGACATACGCTTCCTGAATATATGATACCGAGTACATTTATTACGATAAGTATGCTTCCAAAAACCTCAAACGGTAAATTAGATCACAAGGCATTGCCTGCACCTGAGCAGCTGGAACACGACAATTATTCAGCTCCTACGAATGAATTGGAAGAGAGATTAATTTCGTTATGGGAAGAAACACTTCAACTTAAGAGAATAGGTATTGATGAGCATTTCTTTGAAATCGGGGGCCATTCGCTCAAAGCAATGATGCTGGCGGCAAAGATTCAGAAAAGCTTCGGAGTCCATATATCATTACAGGATGTATTTAAGCTGCCTACTATACGAGAGATGGCGGAGTGGATGGTTAATAAACAGAAATCTCACCTACTAAAGATTCAGCCAGCAGCTCCTCGGGAATTCTATCCGGCTTCGTCGATTCAAAAGCGACTATATATCGTTCAGCAATTCGAAAATGCGAACACAAGCTACAATATGCCAATAACTGTGGATCTGAAGGGCAGGATTAGTGTCGAAAAGCTTGAGCAGAACATCCTTGAGCTTATTCAAAGACATGAAGTGCTGCGAACATCTTTTGAAATACAAAATGGTGAGCTATGTCAAAAAATTCATCGAACACAAGATCTAGTACCGTTCATATTAGAGCAGGAAATGTTAAGGGATGATGAATCATCAGAAGAGGCAGTTAAACGATTTGCAAGTCAATTCATTGCTGCATTTGATCTGGGACAGGCTCCACTTTTTAGAGCAGGTCTTGTGAAACTAGCAGATGATCATCACATCCTTATGTTAGATATGCATCATATTATATCGGATGGAATGTCGATCCAAATTTTATTGAAGGACTTGATCGCATTATACGAAGAGAAAGAGCTGCCAGAAATTCGTATTCATTATAAAGATTTTGCGGTTTGGGAATCGGAACTGGATGAGAGAAGATACGAGAGCAGTGAGCGTTATTGGCTGTCCAAATTCAAGCAGCATCCGGCAGTTATCGATATTCCAACAGATTATGTTAGACCTGTACAACGAAGCTTTGACGGTGAACGTGTTCATATGAAGATACCTAATGGACTAGTGAGTAGATTGCGGAATGTATCCGCTGCTCGTCACGATACATTATTCATGATCATGATGGCAGCATACCAAGTGCTGCTTGCCAAGTATTCAGGACAAGATGACATCGTGGTTGGAACACCATTCTCACTACGAGGAGAAGTGGGAGAAGAGAGTCTGACCGGTATGTTTGCCAACACGCTTGCGATTCGGACTACACCTGATTCAGGGCTGCTCGTTCGGGAATACCTGGATTCCGTTCATAAGCACATTCTGTCCGCGTTCGAGCACGGGATGTATCCTTTACAGAAATTAATAAATCGCCTATCTCTGTCTACCGATCATCGTCGTCATCCTTTGTTTGAGACGATGTTTGTTGTGCAGGAGCAGGAGCAGGAGCCACTGGCGAATACTGGACTTACTGTAGATTACTCCGAATGGGATCAGGGCACATCGAAATTCGATATGACATGGATTTGCTCTGCATCCGAAGAGGGGATGGAGCTCGGAATTGAGTACCGGACGGATTTGTGGACACCAGAAACGATTCAAAGAATAGCTCATCATTACTTCCATATTCTTAACCAGCTTCTTGAATATCCTAATTTAAGAATTGGAGATGTAGAGCTGCTAACATCAACGGAGGCAGAACAGCTTGACGAGTGGAACAACACGGATGCGGATTATCCTGCGCACCTCAGCATTGCTGAATTATTTGAGCAGCAAAGCAAGGTTAGAGGTGAGGCAGATGCTCTAATTATGGGCAGAAATACAATGTCTTACAGAGCACTGAATGAAGCTGCTAATCAACTAGCATGGTATCTATTCCAAGAAGGATTGCAGTCAGGACAGCGAGTGGGACTATTAATGGATCGCTCAATGGATATGATTGTAATCATTCTGGCGGTGGTGAAGGCAGGAGGGGTGTATGTTCCGCTAGATCCAACGTTTCCAGAGGATCGAATTCTCTTCATGCTGGAGGATAGTCAAGCAGATCTCGTCATTGCATCGGATGGGTATGAGCTGTCTGGTTATGAAGGGGAATTTATTCATTACAATACATCACTATGGTCAAGTGCGCCTAATTCCGATCTGGGACAATACCGTCAAATTGAACCTACACAGCCTTTATATATTATGTATACGTCTGGTTCAACAGGAACACCTAAGGGAGTTGTCGCAACACATCGTAACATTGTAAAGACAATGATCAATAACGGTTATTTACTGATTAATCATAGTGACCGCTTTCTGCAGGCTTCTAACTATGCCTTTGACGGTGCAACATTTGATATATTTGGTGCCTTACTCCATGGTGCTTCGCTCGTTCTAATTGAGCGCACAGAGATGCTTAATGCTGCTGCTATGGTAGATGTTATATCGAGTCAGCAGATCACGGTTCTTTTTCTTACGACAGCGTTGTTTAATACACTTATTGACTTCGACTCCGGCTGCTTTTTGGGAACCAGAAAAGTGCTGTTCGGCGGGGAGAAGGTATCTGTAAATCATGTAGGTAAAGCACTCGATGTACTAGGTGAAGGACGACTTATCCATATGTATGGTCCAACAGAAGCGACTGTGTTCTCGACATTTCACGAGATCAGCTCGGCATCACATGTCCCTATTGGCCGTCCCATGAATAACACAACCATCTATGTGTTAAACAAATCAGGCCAACGGCAGCCTATTGGTATACCGGGTGAATTATACATTGGCGGAGATGGTATAGCACTCACTTATTTGAACAGGCCAGAGCTTACATCTGAAAGATTCGTCGTAATTCCACGTCTAACGTCGTCCCGTTTGTACAAAACAGGAGATTGCGTAAAAATGCTCCCGGATGGCAGCCTGGAATTTGTGGAACGAATCGATCTTCAAGTGAAAATCAGAGGACATCGAATTGAGCTGGGTGAGATAGAAGCTCAAATTCGAATGCTAGAGGGAGTTCAAGAGACCGTTGTAGTCGCCAATTCGGATGAACAAGGACATTCCTATCTAGGCGCCTATATTGTACCGGAAGACAAACGATTGCTAACCAAGAAGCTAACCCCTCATAGGATTGCCAGCTGGAAGAACGAACTTAAGCCTTACTTGCCAGAGTACATGATTCCTACAGTATTTGTGACGTTAGAAGAGCTTCCCTTAACAAGTAACGGCAAGGTGGACCGTAGGTCATTGCCTAAGCCTGAGCTTAGACATGGTGATCATTATGCTCCTGCCACTAACGAAACGCAGAAGGTGCTCGTCAGCTTATGGGAAGAGGTTCTAGGGATCAGCAGGATCGGAATTTATGATCATTTCTTTGAGATTGGTGGTCATTCCCTTAAAGCGATGATGCTCGTGGGCAGAATTCATCAACAATTTAATGTCAAAATGTCCTTGTCTGATATATTTCAAATGCCCATTCTTGAAGATATGTCCGCTTGGATTCAGCAGTCAGACCTGCAGCCTCATATGGCTATTGAATCGGTGCCAGAACAGTCAGAGTATCCTTTAACGGATCTTCAGAAGCAAATCTATTATGCATATCAACACGAAGAAGCTGCTCTCAGCTATAATATGCCAATGCTATTTGAGCTTAAAGGAATGCTTGATGTTGATAGACTCGAGGCTTCCTTTGTTCGAATTATTGGGCGTCATGAGGCCCTAAGAACATCAATTCATTTGGAATCAGGTCAGTTTTCACAAAGGATATGCGACACGAGCAAGCTTGAATGGCGATTATCCCGTGATGTGCTGGAGAACAGGTCAGAGGAAGTTGACATGCAAGATAATCTGAACCAATGGATGACTGGATTTGTGAAGCCTTTTCAATTAAATATTGCCCCACTATTTCGGGTGTCATTGTTAACCGTTCATCCTGAGCTTCACTACTTGGCGTTAGATACACATCATATTATTTCGGATGGAGCTTCTACGGAGCTGATCTACGAAGAGCTGATGACTTTATATCGTGGTCTTCCTCTCAAACCGGTTAGAGTGCAGTATAAGGACTACGCAGTATGGAAGAACGAACGGATCAAAGATAAAGCATATCAAGAAAGTGAGCAGTTTTGGCTTGCGGAGTTCTCGGATTTTGAAGGAACTGCAGAGCTGCCAATGGACAATCAACGTCCAGCTGTCAAAAGTCCGCAGGGAAGCATATACCGATTCGACTTGCCTGATAAGCTATGTGAGCTTCTCAGGCAAGAAGCTGAGAAGTATAGCACAACGCACTTCACACTGCTTCTCGCTGCTTATAGCACGCTCTTAGCGAGATATTCGGGGGAAGAGGATATTGTTGTAGGTACACCCATTGCAGGACGTAACCATGCGGATACCCAACAAACGATGGGCATGTTTGTAAATACACTGCCGCTTCGGGTTAAACCCGACTCAGCTAAAACCGTTGGCGAATATATTACGAATCTTAAGCAGGATATCCTTGATGCGTTTGAACACGGAGAGTATTCACTTAGCAGCTTAACTGAGAAGCTGAACATTCCGTTTAGTCCGAGTAGAAATCCGCTTTTTGACACCCTTTTTGTTCTACAGGATATGAGATTGAACGCTACAGCGTTGCCGGAACTGAACATTCGGCCTATGAAGTGGCGTGGCCAGCAAGCAAAGTTTGATATGACCTGGGCATGGCAGGAAGAAGAAGGGCAAATGAAGGCAGAGATTGAATATCGTTCTGATCTATGGAATGAGGCTTCAATTGCAAGAATGGCTGCTCATTATGAACGATTACTACATGAAATGCTTATTCACCGGAATACGAAATTGAAGGATCTCGAAATGCAGTCGGATGCAGAATACGATCAATTTGAACAATGGAATCAGACCCAGTCTCACTATCCGAATGATCTGTCTTTAATCGATCTTTTCGAACGAAGAGCTAAAGAGCAACCCGGACACATAGCTCTGCAGTATCAAGAACAAGAAATTTCGTACAGGACGTTAAACGACCGTGTCGTTCGAATGGCAGGCTACTTGTGGAGGCATGGCATACGTCCTGGCAGCTGCGTCGGATTGCTCGCTGATCGTAATCCAGAAATGATCGTCTCTATATTGGCTATATTGAAAGTTGGGGCCGCTTATGTTCCGCTTGACCCGAGCTTTCCTGATGAGAGGCTTCATTTTATGCTGGAAAACAGCGCGGCAAAGTGGCTCATTGCTGAAGAAGGAAGGACCATTTCACAATATGCAGGGACGGTCATTTCATTGTCTGAGCCGGAAATCTACGCCGAGAATTCTTTCATATCCACCAGAACATATGCAACAGGCGCTGACACAGCTTATGTAATGTATACTTCTGGATCAACAGGACAGCCAAAAGGAGTTATCACGACTCATAAGAATGTAATAAATGTTTGCTGTAATAATGGATTTGTAGAGCTGGGTCCTGGAGACCGAATGCTGCAGCTGTCAAATTATGCATTTGACGGATCAACCTTCGATATTTTCGGTGCTTTGTTAAATGGAGCAACGCTCGTCTTAATGCCAAGCACGATGCTTCAAGACGTTTCTGTCCTATCCTCCACCTTCAGAAGCGAGAATATTACCGTACAGTTTATGACAACGGCATTGTTCAATACAATGGTGGATTATGATATGGATTGCTTAAAGGGACTGCGCAAGATCATATTCGGCGGTGAAGCTGCTTCATATCAACATGTACTTAAGGTGCTCAACGCTCTAGGAGAGCATAAGGTGATTAATGCCTATGGACCAACGGAAACAACCGTATTTGCATCCATGTATTCGGTGGATCATCACATAAAGACAACGAAGAATATACCTATTGGTCGGCCGATAAGGAACACAAGGTTTTACGTATTAAATGCGAAGGGTAAGCTGCAGCCAGTGGGCATTCCAGGTGAGCTGTATATTGCAGGTGATGGTCTTGCAGAGGGATATTTAAGTCAACCCGAACTAACAAGCAGCAAGTTTATAGACGGCTTCCATGAGAAAGAGCGAATGTATCGTACAGGCGATATCGTAAAATGGCTGCCTAATGGAGAGCTGACTTATATAAGTAGAGCCGACGGGCAGTTAAAAATACGGGGCAACCGGATTGAATCCGATGAAGTTAAGAAGGCGATCATTTCTCTGCCTGACGTAAACGAGGCCGTCGTTGCGGGACATAGAGATCAGAATGGAACGTCAATACTTGTGGCATATGTGGTTTGTGACTCTCCAGCCCAGTCTAGCGAAGAAAAATTGATTGTAGAATGGAGACAGAGGCTCAGGTCCGTTTTGCCAGAATATATGATTCCGTCCTTGTTTATATTGCTTGATTCACTTCCACTAAATCATAACGGAAAAGTAGATTGGAGAGCTCTTCCAGAGCCCGAGATAACAGGTTCTTCTTACGTAGAACCGACCTCAGATACGGAAATCGAGCTTGCACAGCTCTGGTCGGAGCTGCTGGGAATAGAAACGATTGGATCTTCAGATTCGTTCTTCCTGCTTGGAGGGCATTCCCTAAAGGCGATGATGCTTGCAGCCCGCATATCTGAGCGCTGGGCAGTAAAGATTGCCTTACCTGAGCTATTCAACGCAGGAACTTTAGCTGAGATGGCTGGGCTTATTGAAAAAGGATGTATACAAAAATATGCTCCGATTCCGAAGGCTGCAGAACAAGTCAGCTATCCTGTATCATCTGCACAAAAAAGGCTGTATCTTATCGAGCAGTTTGAAGATACAAATAACAGCTATAATATGCCTATTGTTATGAGGATGAAAGGAACATTGGTGATAGAGCGTTTGGAACTCGCACTTATAAAGCTAATTCATCGTCACGAGGCTTTGCGAACCAGCTATGCAATGGAAGAGGGCGAAGTCAGGCAGCGAATTCATCCGATCAATGAGATTGAATTTAAGCTTATTAGAGGTGAAAATGTACAAGAATTGTCCTTGAATGCTTTTATCGAATCTTGCTTGGGTGCATTTATACGCCCCTTCGATTTAAGCACAGCACCTCTCATTAGGGCGGGTTTGTATCATTCCTCAAATGAAGAGTTTTTACTATTCATAGATACTCACCATATTGCTTCGGATGGAATAACAACAGGCATTCTGTATCGAGACTTAATCAGGTTATACGAGGGACAACAATTAAAGGCGCTGCCTGCTCAATATAAGGATTACGCATCGTGGCAGACACACAGGCGATTAGAACCGGATTATTCGGCAAGTGAACAGTTCTGGGTTGGCAAATTTGAGGAGCCTCCTGCAGTCATCGATATTCTAACCGAAGGAAGAAGACCGATGAGAAGGCGATTTGATGGAGCGGTGTATTCATTCGAAATCGAGCCTGAACTATACGAGCAGCTTAAGGAATTATCGATTCGGACCCAATCCACAATGTTCATGATCCTTCTAGCCGGATACAATCTTCTTCTGTCCAAATATACTGCGGAGAAAGATATTGTGGTCGGTACACCGATTGCTGGAAGATATCATTCGGATACCGCTTCTATTGCAGGAATGTTTGTTAATACCATTGCACTTCGCAATCGTGTAGAAGGTCATTATCAGGTCGAAGAATGGATAAGTCTTGTTCGCTCAGAAACGCTGCAGGCTTTTGAACACGGAGAATATCCTTTGGATGAGCTCGTTGAGAAGCTCCGTATCAACAGAGATCCAGGCAGGAGTCCGCTGTTCGATACCATGTTCGTGCTTCAAGACGCAAGGCCTGAAATAACTCATTTGAACGAGCTGGATATTGAGCCGCTCGAATGGGCGACCCGTACTGCCAAATTTGATATGACCTGGGCAGTTGATGATCATGATGATTTGTTAAAAATGACTGTGGAGTATAGTACGGAGCTGTATCAAGAGGAACAGATTGATCGAATGGCACACCATTTTGTCCATATTCTGAATCAAATGACTTCCCAGCCTAATAGGCAGTTACAGCAGCTGAAGCTGATTACTGCAGAAGAAGAGAAGCAGATTCTCGAGTGCTTCAACAGCACTGCTGCCTCGTACCCTCGACTTCAGAATATTATAGAGCTGTTTGAGGAGCAGGTCTTACGAAGACCGGATCATACAGCGGTTCAATTTGACCAAGAGTCATTAACCTATTCGGATCTTAACAGACTGACCAGACAGTTTGCTGGTGTGTTAATTAAGAAAGGACTCCGTCCAGGAACAGCAGTCGGGATACGCTCTGAACGTTCTTTAGAAATGATCGTCGGAATATTAGGGATTTTGCGGGCAGGTGGTGCATATGTGCCGATCGATCCTTCATACCCTGATGAACGTGCTGCTTATATGTTAAACAACAGTGGTGCTTCGATCCTGGCGGCTCCTAATGATACTAGCCTAGATGGATTCCATGGAGTATATGTACCTCTAGAGCCATTTTATTGGAGCCATATTGAAGCTGTTGAAGTTGAAAAGATACAGATTGATCCGGAAATGCCTGCCTATATCATGTATACATCAGGTTCAACTGGAGAGCCAAAAGGGGTTGTAACAACACATCAAAATGTTGTGAAGACTTCCATAAATAACGGATTTGTTGACCTCAAACCAGAGGATCGGATTCTTCAGTTGTCCAACTACGCTTTTGACGGATCAACGTTTGAAATTTTTGGTTCGCTCTTAAACGGAAGCACCCTTATTGTCATCCGGAAGGAAGATGTTCTGGATATCGCTAAGCTAGCGGCAATTATTGAGAAGGAGCACATAGCATCCTTTTTCATCACGACCACACTCTTCAACGCACTGGTTGACTATGATGTTACGTCTCTAAAACATACAAAGAGGGTATTCGTCGGAGGTGAAGCGACTTCTAAGCCTCATATGCTCAGTGCTTATGAATATTTGGGAGCAAACCGAATTGCGAATGGCTACGGGCCTACGGAAACAACGGTTTTCGCGACAACCTACAATGTAGATGAAACACTTCAATCCAAGCATTCAGTACCGATTGGCCGACCTATTCACAATACAAGGACTTATGTAATTAGCGAGGAAGGACATTTGCAGCCGATTGGCATCGCAGGAGAATTGTATATTGCAGGAGACGGTCTTGCCCAGGAATATCTTGGGGAACCCCAGATGACCCGTAGTCGGTTTACATCTATACCGTCACTCAGAGAACAGAGATTATACCGTTCAGGAGATAAGGTAAAATGGCTGCCAGATGGAAGCTTAGAGTTCATTTCAAGAATAGATCACCAGGTTAAAATTCGTGGACATCGCGTTGAGCCAGGCGAGATCGAAGCAAGGCTCTTGGAGCATCCATTGGTGAAAGAAGCCGTAGTCATTGCTAGGAAGAACGATTCAGCACATCATCTATGTGCATATCTGGTGAATTCTGAAAATATATCGACACAGGAAATCAGGAGGTTTGTACAAGAAAAACTGCCTGAGTATATGATACCGTCTTACTTTATATTCTTAGCCCAGCTTCCTTTGACTCGAAATGGCAAGCTCGATCATCGAGCATTACCGGACCCAGACTTTACTCTCATTCAAGCTAGCTACATTGCGCCACAGACAGAGGAGGAAATCGTGCTGTCTGAAGTATGGACAGAGGTGCTTGGTGTTGATCAAATGGGCGTAGAAGATAACTTTTTCACACTCGGTGGAGATTCCATCAAATCGATCCAGATTGTTTCGAAGCTGGCTAAACTGAACTGGAAGCTGCAGGTTAAGCATCTAATGCTGTATCCAACCATTGCCGAATGCGCGCTGTATCTTGAACGGACAGAGACGAAAAGAGCGTCTTCAAGCCTTTCGGTTGGAGAAGTACCGCTTACTCCCATTCAAGCCTGGTTCTTTGAACAAAACCTGGAGCATGAAGGGCACTTTAATCAATCTATGATGCTGTATAATGCGCGAGGATGGAATGAGCAGATCCTGCATAAATCCTTAGCTCAGTTGATTGCTGAACATGATGCCCTTCGAATTCGCTTTATCAAGGAGAATGCGGTCGCGAAGCAGATCGTTTGTCCTATGGAGGAAGGCCCTTTCTATACATTGGATACGTATGAGCTTGACGAGGATACCGATCAGACAGCTCAAATCGAATACCTAGCCACGGGGATTCAATCACAGATGGATATTACACGCATGCTGATTAAGATTGGGATATTCAAAACAAATCAAGGCGATCATCTGCTCATTGCCATGCATCATTTAATTATTGATGGGGTGTCTTGGCGAATCCTCATCGAGGATTTGATGCAAATCTATAACTCGATGCTTGCGGGAGAGGAACCTGTGAACCTAGGTAAGACGGACACTTATTATGACTGGAGTCATCGTCTTACAGCTCAAGCGGTTAGAGGGAATTATCGAAGTGAAGCCTCTTACTGGAATGATATAGAGGAACGGGCTTTATCGCTTCCAAATAGCAAACAGGAACCGTGCACCTACAAAGAAAGTGCAACCTTAAGCATGGAACTGGATGTAATGATGACCCTGCGGCTCCTGACCGAGGTTCATCGAGCTTATCATACAGAAGTTAATGATCTGCTGTTATCTGCTCTGGCATTGACTTACGAGACCGAAACACTCATTCATATGGAAGGACACGGAAGAGAAGAGTTAGTAGAAGAAACGGATCTGAGTCGTACAATCGGATGGTTTACTTCAATTTATCCCGTGATCCTGTCTTCCTCTCATGACTATGGTGACACGCTTAGAAATACGAAGGAAATGCTGCGCGGCATTCCGACCAAAGGCGCAGGATACGGTGTTCTCAAGTATTTGACCACAGATATGGATGAAGGCGTCACAGCTTCGAGTCCAGATATTGTATTTAACTATCTGGGTCAATTTGAGAGCCATGAGAATAACCAACCTGAATATTTTTCACCAATGCCTATGGGGAATCTCATTAGCCCACAAAATAGGATGACACATCAGGAAGAATGGAACTGTGTCATCAGCGAGAGCCAATTCAAGCTCACTTATCGCTATAACCCAATAGTTATCGGGGAGAACACGGCGCATCTTCGGCTGGAGCAGTTTAAATCTCATTTACAATCTTTAATCCATCATTGTATCGATCGAGAAGAAGAGTACACACCTAGTGATTACACAGATTCAGATCTGACTTTTGATGAGCTGGACGATATTGAGGACATCATCAAGGGACTTTGATTTCTATCAGATGAGAAGGAGTTGAGGGATGATATGAGCAAGACAGAAATAGCAGATATTTATCCATTATCTCCTATGCAGGAATCCCTGCTGTTTCATTCATTGTACAATCAAGGAGATATGTATTTTGAGCAGATGATTTTCTCGTTGGAAGGGCGTGTAAATGAACATGCGCTTGAAAACAGCTTGAATAAAGTTATACATCGTTACGATATCCTTCGGACTGTGTTTGTGTATGACAAAATTAATAAGCCAAGGCAAGTGGTATTGAAGAAACGAAACATCAAGATCAAGCTGGAGGATCTGACCACTGTACAAGCATCTGAACGAGTCAGCCACGTAGCCAAGCTTGCACTTGAGGACAGAAAGATAGGCTTCGACCTATCTAAAGGTCCATTACTAAGATTAACTTTGATCAAAACTAGCACGAATTCTTATGAACTTGTATGGAGTAACCACCATATTCTGATTGACGGCTGGTGCTTGGGAATTTTATTTCAGGAGTGGTTCTCATTGTATCGGGAAGAATTGCAAGGAGAGCCTGTCAGGCTCTCCCGCGTTATTCCTTACAAGCGGTATATTCAGTGGTTGGAAGCCAGAGATACCTCACAAGCAAAAAGTTATTGGAACAAATATCTGTCAGGTTATGAGGAGGCGTCTTTCCCCCAAGAACAAAATCCGACTAACCAAGATCGTTCGAACATTCAAGAGAGCATGTTTAGTCTAGGTAAACCACTTACAGATCAGCTTACCGCCTTATCTCGACATTATCAGGTTACGATGAGCAGTCTTTTTCAGACTGTTTGGGGGGTTGTTCTTCAATACTATACAGATTCGGATGATGTTGTTTTTGGTACCATCGTCTCCGGTAGATCTCCATCTATTCCAGAGGTTGAGAAAATCATGGGTTTGTTTATTAATGCCATTCCGGTAAGAATTCAGTCGAAAACAGAAACCACTTTTGCAGAGTTAGTCAAAGCCACCCATGAGAACTCAGTACTAGCGGAGGAACATAGCTATTTATCACTTGCAGATGTTCAAGCGGAAGCAGGCGGGAGTTCCCTATTCAATCATTTGTTGGTATACGAGAATTATCCTGCAAGCGATAGTATGTTTGATACGGAAGAGCTTGGGCTTGGCTTTAAGATCAATTCCATTGAAGCTTACGAGCATACCAATTATGATCTGAACATTTCCATAGGCCCAGGTACAGAAATTAGAGCCAAGATAAATTATAACGAGGATCTGTATTCTTCAAGCTTTATTGAGCGTTTATTTTCCCATATAGAAAGAGTTTGCAGTCAAATTACGGATAACCCTGAGATGAAAGTGAAGGACATTTCTGTCCTAACTTCTCAAGACATACGGCTGTTATCGAGCTTCAACGAGACAAAGGCGGACTATCCATCAGAGCAGACTCTGGTCGATCTCTTTGTAGAGCAAGCGATGACAGAACCACACAGGACTGCAGTCGTTATGGGTAACTCGGAGTGGACCTATCGGGAGCTTAACGAGATTTCTGAGAAATGGTCAGTTCTGCTGAGGAATAAAGGCGTTAAGCCTGGTTCTATTGTAGGCCTGTGCGCACAGCGCTCTTTTGAGATGATCTCTGGCATATTAGCGATATTAAAGGCAGGCGCTGCCTATCTTCCGCTTGATCCGACTTTTCCGTCTGAACGTCTGACCTATATGATGGAGGATGCGGGCGTACAGCAGCTTGTACTGCTAACGGACAAGGATTTATCTGAATTTGAAGGTGAGATTATCACCCTATCAGATCTGCAATCATCACAAGGAATGGAATTGATTCAAGATTCATCCGTCCACTTGCACCCAGATTGTGATGCATATGTCATCTATACTTCCGGGTCCACCGGTAAGCCCAAAGGAGTGACGGCTACTCATCGAAATGTCATAAAAACAATCATAAATAACGGGTATGTTGAGTTAAATCAAAGGGACAGATTAATGCAAATCTCGAACTATGCCTTTGATGGAGCTACATTTGATATTTATGGAGCATTGCTGCATGGTGCCTCTCTAGTATTAATTAGTAGTGAAGAAGCCTCCAATATTGAATCGCTTGGCAACGCATTTAGGAATTATGAGATAAGTGTTGCTTTTATGACAACGGCTCTATTCAATACATTAGTGGATTGGAACCCGAACGCATTAGCCAATGTACGTCATGTTTTATTCGGAGGAGAGAAGGCATCAGCGAAACATATTAATACAGCCTTGAAGGTGCTCGGACCGGGAAAAATGCTGCATATGTATGGACCTACCGAAACGACAGTCTTTGCTACCTGCCATTCCATAACTGAACCCGGGAGCATTCCTATTGGCAAACCAATCCATAACACGACAGCATATATATTAAATCGAGATTTAAAGCCCATGCCGGTAGGCGTGCCAGGGGAGTTATATATTGGCGGGGATGGTCTCTCGGCGGGCTATCGAAACCGGCCTGAACTGACATTAGAGCGATTTATGGAACATCCGTTTCTCGCTGGGAAGAAGCTGTATAAGACAGGGGATATGGTCAAGAGAAATGCTGACGGAAGCATCGAATACATGGACAGAATAGATTTTCAGGTCAAGATTCGGGGACATCGAATTGAATTAGGGGAAATCGAAAGTAAATTGAAAGATTTAAGTGAGGTCAAGGATGCAATAGTCAAAACATTTCATGATCAGCAGGGACACCTGTACTTATGTGCATATGTTGTTCCTGCGGCAGATCACTTGTCCTTTAATATATCGAAATGCAGAGAGGCTTTGAGAAGAACTCTTCCTGAGTACATGATGCCTGCAGTTTTTCAGGTGATGGAGTCTCCGTTCTCTTTGAACACGAATGGAAAAGTGGATCGAAGCAAGCTGCCGGAACCGAATAGGGCTTCCAGCATATCCGTTCCATTGTCAGGAGCAACGGAAATTGCGCTTGGTGACATATGGAAAGAGGTCTTGGGCATTCATCACCTTAATGCATCGGATCATTTCTTCGAGCTGGGTGGGCACTCACTAAAAGCAATGATGCTAACCGCAAAGATACATAAAGCGCTTGGTGTTAAACTTTCACTTCAGGAAGTGTTTCAATCTCCGGTGCTGACAGAGATGGCTAGATGTATTCAAATGTCTCAGGAAAGTCAGTACACGCCGATAACACCAGCGCCTGTTCAGGAGACGTACCCTGTATCCTCAGCGCAGAAAAGAGTATATATCGCGCAGCAATTAGAGAAGGGGCAAACGAGTTACAACATGCCTATGATTCTTGAAGTTGAAGGTGAACTGGATCGAAGCAGGCTGGAGACAGCATTTATTCAATTGATAGAACGGCACGAATCGTTAAGAACTTCATTTGTATGGATCGGTGAAGAACTGAGACAGAAGATTATTACACCTGAGGATGTTATTTGGTCCATGGATTTCTTAGAAATCCGTGCTGAAGACTACTCACGATATCATTCCTCTGATATTGCCAAAAGAGAATGGATAAATCAAACGTTGGCTTCCTTTATTCAACCCTTCGATTTAGGGAACGGCCCTCTCATTCGGGCGATGATTATCAATTTAGACAAATCTAACAGCTTATTGTTTATCGATACCCATCATATTATATCTGATGGCGTATCAACCGGAATCCTTTATCAGGATCTAACACGGTTATATCTATCGGAAGCATTACCTGCTCTGCAACTACACTACAAAGATTATGCAGTGTATGAGCAACAGTACAAGGCAAGCCCAAACTATGAAATGAATCAGAAGTATTGGAGGAATCAGTTCGCCGGAACACTGCCTGAAGGAGAGCTATGTACAGATTATGTAAGGCCTTCGGTGAGAAGTGCTGCAGGGAGAACAATGTCGTTCCAGATTGAAGAAGGCTTATTTCATCAGCTCAAAAGAGTTGCTGCTGCAAATGAAGCGACGCTGTACATGGTGCTGCTTGCGGGCTATAAACTCCTCTTATCCAGATACAGCGGTACAGAAGATGTGGTTGTAGGCTCACCAATTGCGGGGAGAGCTCATGAGGACACCCATCATATGATAGGGATGTTTGTAAACACGCTTGCATTACGATCTCAGCCCAAGGGACGCCTTCGTGTCCATGAATGGATCAGAGAAGTAAAACATCTATTCATGGATGCGCAGACGCATGCGGATTATCCATTAGAGGATCTGTTGAATGATCTTAATCTCTCCCGAGATATAAGCCGGCATCCCTTATTCGATACGTTATTTGTACTTCAAAACATGGACATAGCGCCTCTTGAGCTTGAGGATGTCACATTTCGTGCAGCTGAATGGGATTGGAGCCAGGCAAAGTTTGACATGACATGGGGATGTCGAGAGTCCCAGCATGGATTGGATTTTATCGTAGAATACGCTGCCTATTTATATAAAGAAGAAACGATAGAGCGTATGTTCGGACATTATATTACGATCTTGGATCAGATGGTTAATGCACCTGATCAATTATTAATGGATATCGATATGCTGACGGAAGAAGAGCATGCATGGCTGGCTCTACATCATAGAAGGCAGGCAGAGTATCCACATGAGGCTGCGATACCATACTTATTCGAGCAGCAAGCCGCGGCTTCAGCTCATTCACCGGCTCTAATCCACGGAAGCAAGGTCATGACGTATCAAGAGATGAATGAAGCTGCGGACAACTTCATGAGAATTCTGACTTCCATGGGAGTCAGCCAAGGTGATCGAGTTGGGCTTCTGGCCGACAGATCTATGGACATGATTCTTGCGATCTTCGGTATTCTAAAAGCCGGAGCAGCCTATGTTCCGCTTGATCCTGCGCTTCCTGAACATCGAATCGAATATATATTAAAGGACAGCGGAGCAAGCTGGCTAGTCTCGACGAATGGGAATGATTACAGGCAAGAAGGACTAACACATATTGCATTTAGTGAGGTACCTAATCACGGTACAACCGAAACCGACATAACAAAAACGAAGGATAATAGAACAGTTGCACCTGAAGATATTGCCTACATTATGTATACATCGGGATCAACGGGCAAACCCAAAGGGGTTCTGACGACACATCGAAATGTGGTCAAGACAAGTATTAATAATGGATATGCTGAATTGGGTAAGGAAGATCGGATGCTGCAGCTATCCAATTATGCATTTGATGGCTCCACCTACGAGATTTTTGGGGCTCTTCTGAATGGAGCATCCCTGCATATCATTACAAAAGACGAATTGCTGAATGCAGCATCGCTTGCAAAAATATTGGACGAGCAGCGCATAACCTCAGCTTTTATGACCACTTCTTTGTTCAACATGATGGTGGATTATGATGTGACTTGTTTTAAGCATGTAAACAAGCTCTTCTTCGGCGGTGAAGTCGCGTCTGTTCAGCATGTCCATAAAGCACTTGATTATTTAGGCGAAGGACGAATCATTAACGCATACGGACCGACCGAAACGACCGTATTTGCAACCACTTATCCCGTTACAGATAAACTTAAGCAGAAGAGCAGTGTGCCAATAGGGAAGCCAATTCATAATACTTCACTCTTCGTTCGAAATATGTGGGGGCATGAACAACCGATGGGTATGCCTGGTGAGTTGTTCATTGGAGGCGATGGTGTCGCCGCAGGTTACTTGAACAATGAAAAGATGACAGCAGAAAGATTTATCCCTAACCCTCAGGAACAAGGCAAGCCCATGTATCGGACAGGAGACTTGGTTAGATGGTCTAGTGACGGAGAGCTAGAGTATTTGGGACGGATGGATGGACAAGTGAAAGTTCGAGGTAATCGTGTGGAAACAGGAGAGATTGAAAGCGTGCTGAACTCCATTCCATCGATTAACCAGGCGGTTGTCATTCCGATCACAGATCCTCAAGGGACAGTGAGCTTGAGCGCTTATGTCGTATGCAATAAATCCATACCAAATAGCAAAGCTGAGCGAGAGCTCTATTCGGAATGGAGAGAGGGGTTAAAGAGCCGGCTTCCAGACTACATGATACCTTCTACTTTTATGATGATTCAGGCCATTCCGCTTACGGCGAACGGCAAGATAGATCGCTCCAAGCTTCCTGAGCCGATTCGGACAGCTAATCTTACGGAGAACGATTTGCCTGCGAATGAGATCGAAGCTCAGCTCCAACAGTGTTGGACTGATGTGCTCGATGTCAAGAGCCCAGGGGTGCTCGAGCATTTCTTTGACCTCGGAGGGCATTCTTTAAAAGCGATGCAGCTATCCGTTAAGGTACAGCACTTGTTCGGGATCCATTTCAGTTTGCAGGATATCTTCTTATATCCGACCGTTAGAGAGCAAGCAGCGTTGATTGAACGTTCGGAAGCTTCGTCCAAGAAAATCAATCTGCCGAAGGCGCAAGCAATGGATTACTATCCTGTATCCTCAGCTCAAAAAAGAATCTATCTTGCTTCACAGTATGAGCAAGCAGGTACGAGCTATAACATGCCTATGCTGCTCAACCTTACAGGGAAGCTAAACATAAGTGCACTAAACAGGACATTTCAGCAGTTGATTATACGGCATGAATCGTTAAGGACGATTTTTCATCTCATGGGAAATGAGATTAAACAACAGATTCTGCACCCAGACAGTGTCCACTGGCAAATAAAAACACAGGAAGATGAAGCAGGAGCACCATCATTAAAAGATGAGGAAATTCAGAAATGGGTTTCATCTCAGATTACCCCATTTGATCTGTCATCACCTTATTTGATTCGGGCTGTCCTTAAAAAGCAATCGGATGAACACCATCTTCTATTTATTGATATGCATCATATCGTTTCAGATGGAGTTTCGACTTCCATTATTTTTAATGAGTTATTCAAGCTATACAAGGAAGAGGAGCTCCCCGACCTGTCTATTCAATATAAAGATTATGCGGTTTGGGAAGAGCAGCATCGTAAGAGCGAGCAGTATCTTGCTGCTAAACATTACTGGACGGGGATGTATAAAGATGAGGTTCCCGAGTTGGTTTTGCCAACCGCTGAACGACGTGGAGGTTCTAATCAGAGCTCTAAAGCGGCAAAGTACTCATTTCATTTGAACCCAGTACTGGTAGGCAAATTGAAAAAGAAAATGAAGGAAAAAGATATTACTTTGTATATGCTCTTAATAGCGGGTTATTATATTCTGTTATCCAAATATGCGGAGCAGGAAAAAATCGTGGTCGGAATTCCCGTTGCCGGAAGAGATCTTCCAGAAGTGGAACCTGTCGTGGGCATGTTTGTCCAAACATTGGCACTACAAAGTGAGCCCAAAGCAGATTTATCCATTGATGGGTATGTTGAGGAATTGAAGAAGACGATGCTTGAAGCTTACCAGCATGCCGATTATCCACTGGATGAATTGATGGAGGAATTAAATGTAAATAGAGCTTCTGGTAAAAGCCGATTATTTGATACGCTATTTGTTCTACAGAATATGAATATCGCAGAGTTACTCATTGAAAATGTAAAAGTAAACCAGTTAGAGGTTCCATCCGGCCAATCTAAGTTTGACATGGTTTGGGCAGGAGTTGAACAAGAAGACACTATTCTGATGACTGTTGAATTTAATCAAGAGATATATTCTGATTCGGCTATTAGAGGATTGGCATCTCACTATGAGCATATTCTTGAACAAATCGTTGATCCACTGCTGGATCGAATCAAAGATGTCCAATTGTTAACAGATAAAGAGAAGCTGCAATTGAATGCGTTTGAAGGTACAACCGTAGATTACCCCCGGGATTCCACAATTATGGAGCTATTCCGAATGCAAGCTGAGCGGAGCCCAGATCATCCCGCAATTGTATTTAAAGACAGGGTGGTCACATACCAAGAACTCGGCATGCGTGCAGCCCAGTTGTCTGCCCTGCTGCGGGATCAAGGAATACGACCTGGAGATACTGTCGGGCTGATGACGGATCGTTCCATTGAAATGATCATCTCAATTATGGGAATTCTCGGTGCAGGAGCGGCCTATGTACCACTAGATCCGAGCTTCCCGTCCGAGCGGTTGTCTTATATGCTCGAAGACAGTGAAGCAAGGCTGTTGATTGCAGAGCCAGGTATGCGTGTGGAGGGTTACAACGGCGCCGTGCTGTGGCTTTCGGAGATCGACTGGAGCAGTGGTGGACGAGAATGGAGTGAGCTTGTCCATGAGCACGGACGTGATGGACAGGTGTCTGCATCCCCAGAGTCTGCTGCCTATATCATGTATACATCGGGTTCAACGGGTAAGCCCAAAGGGGTGGTATCTACACATCGGAACGTGGTGAAGACCAGTGTGAATAACGGATTTATGGATGTCCAGCCGGAAGATCGGATGCTGCAGCTGTCGAACTATGCCTTTGATGGATCAACCTATGAAATATTCGGTGCTTTGCTGAACGGAGCAACGCTTTATCTGATTGAGAAGACGCAGGTACTGGATGCAGCCGCGTTGTCGCAAGTGATGAAGCAGCATGCGATTACCTCCGCATTTATGACGTCAGCCTTGTTTAATACGTTGGTAGATTTTGATGTCACGAGCTTGAAGTATGTAAGAAAGCTGTTCTTTGGAGGGGAAGCCGGTTCGAAGAAGCATGTCATCAAGGCGCTTGATTATTTGGGTCCTCATCGGATCTGTAACGGATATGGTCCGACCGAGACGACGGTATTCGCAGCAACCTATTCGGTGGATGAGGATGTGCGAGCTCAGAGTAGTGTTCCGATAGGGAAACCGATACACAATACCAAAGTGTACGTGCTAAACCGCTGGGGGCAGCGGCAGCCGATCGGTCTACCCGGAGAGCTGTATATTGGAGGAGACGGTCTAGCCAGAGAATATTTGAAGCAGCCAGAGCTGACGAAGAGCCGATTCATCGCGCACCCATTCGAGCAGGGGGAGAGGTTGTATCGGACAGGAGATCGGGTACGGTGGCTGCCGGATGGCAATCTGGAGTTCATGGACCGGCTGGATCACCAGGTCAAGATCCGGGGTAATCGAATAGAGCTGACAGAGATCGAAAGCAAGCTGCTCGAGCTTCCGGAGATAAGAGAGGCGGTCGTAACCGCACGAAGAGATGAACAGGGTCATTCCTTCCTGGCAGCCTATCTCGTTCCTGATGAAGGTGTAGAGCAGGACCGAATGCATCAATTCATCAGAGATCACTTAAGAGAAGAGCTTCCCGATTACATGATCCCGACGTCGATGGTTATCATGGACAAGCTGCCACTCACAGCGAATGGCAAAATAGACCGAGCTGCGCTTCCGGAGCCTTACGTCCAAGCGTATTCAAATGCTTCAGCAACAAACGAAATCGAGCGCATCTTAGTACAAGTATGGACGGAAATTCTCAAAGCCCGACCTATTGGTATTAGAGATCATTTTTTTGAACTCGGAGGACATTCTCTTAAAGCCATGATGCTGTCCGGCAGAGTTCACCAGGAATTACAAGTAAAGCTTTCTCTACAGGAAATATTTACTCATGACACGATAGCGGAGCAAGCCCTTTTAATAAAGGACAAGAAATTGGACATTACAGGACTACGTGCAATGAGTGCTGCTCCTGTATTAGAGAACTATCCCGTATCTTCTTCTCAATGGAGGCTCTACTATATCCAGCAGTTGCAAAAAGAGGGAACCAGCTATAATATGCCACTAGCTTTTGAAATTAAGGGTCACCTTGATTACCGTAAGCTGCAGGATGCCCTCTCCATAGTCATGAAGAGGCATGAGGCCCTTCAAACCTCTTATGTCATGATTGGGGAAGAGCTTAGACAAAGAATTGACCTGAATCGTAATGTAGATTTGAGTATCGAACGAAGGGACTGGATCGATGGTCGTGTGGATCGTCCTATTGATCAATCCAGAGTAGAACAATATGTCCGTTCGTTTGTTCGTCCATTTGATCTTTCATCCGGGCCGCTGTTCAGAGCAGGACTGCTCTCCGTATCAGAGACGAGGCACGTACTTGTTCTAGATATGCATCACAGTATTTCAGATGGGATCTCAACAGGAATTATCGTTACCGAGTTGTTTCAGCAATATGAAGGCGTGGAACTGCGATCAAAGGCGGAGCTGCAGTATAAAGACTATGCATGGTGGGAGCAGCAGTACAAAGACAGTGAACGGTACAAAGCAGAGGAACAGTATTGGCTCAGGGAGCTCGGTGGCGAATTGCCGTTAACAAACCTTCCATACGATTTCAACAATGTTGGCACCAAGCCCCCTGTAGGAGCGAATTCCAGAATTATCATTGATTCCAGTCTGTTGCGGCAGCTTGAGGAGATCGCGTCCTCTCATCGGACAACCTTATTTACGGTGTTGTTCGGAGCTTATTCCATTTTGTTATCGAAATATAAGCAAGAAGAGGATGTCATTATTGGTGTGCCTGAAGCGGGGAGACAGCTCTCCGATACTCAAGGAATGGTCGGCATGTTTGTGAGTACGTTACCCCTTCGGCTAAAACCGTTAGGGAATCTTACAATAGCTAACTATATTGATCGTGTTCGGAATCAACTATTAGCAGCCTTTGATCACAGCTTCTATCCACTAGAAGAGCTCATGGAGCAGTTAAAAGTTTCGAGGAATCATCCAGCTCAGCCTTTATTCGATACATTGTTTGTACTTCAGAATATGGAATCCTATTCCTTAGAATTGACGTCGCTTCAGATCCATCCATTTGAGACGGTGAGTACGCAGCCTAAATTTGATATGACTTGGGGAGCAGTACAGACCGATGATGAATTAGCCGTAACTATTGAATATAACGCTCATTTGTTCTCAGCGAAGACGATCGAGAGAATGCTGGCGCATTATGAACATGTATTAGTTCAGCTAGTAACTGGACATGAAATTCTTATTCAAGATATCGAGTTGCTAACTGCGCAGGAGAAGCTGGAATTAACTACGTTTGAGGGCACAGTAGAAGATTACCCTCGGGATTCTACAATTATGGAGTTATTTGAAGCGCAGGCTGAACGGAGTCCTAATCATCCTGCAATAATATTTAAAGACAGGATGGTCACATACCGAGAACTAGACATTCGTGCAGCCCAGTTGTCTGCCCTGCTGCAGGCTCAAGGGATACGACCTGGAGATACTGTCGGGTTGCTGACGGATCGTTCCATTGAGATGATCATCTCGATTATGGGCATTCTGGGTGCAGGAGCGGCCTATGTACCATTAGATCCAAGCTTCCCGTCCGAGCGGCTGTCTTATATGCTCGAAGACAGTGAAGCAAGGCTGTTGATTGCAGAGGCAGGTATGCGTGTGGAGGGTTACAACGGTGCCGTGCTGTGGCTTTCGGAGATCGACTGGAGCAGTGGTGGACGAGAATGGAGTGAGCTTGTCCGTGAGCACGGACGTGATGGACAGGTGTCTGCATCCCCAGAGTCTGCTGCCTATATCATGTATACATCGGGTTCAACGGGTAAGCCCAAAGGGGTGGTAACTACACATCGGAACGTGGTGAAGACCAGTGTGAATAACGGATTCATGGATGTCCAGCCGGAAGATCGGATGCTGCAGCTGTCGAACTATGCCTTTGATGGATCAACCTATGAAATATTCGGTGCTTTGCTGAACGGAGCAACGCTTTATCTGATTGAGAAGACGCAGGTACTGGATGCAGCCGCGTTGTCGCAAGTGATGAAGCAGCATGCGATTACCTCTGCATTTATGACCGCAGCCTTGTTTAATACGTTGGTAGATTTTGATGTCACGAGCTTGAAGCATGTAAGAAAGCTGTTCTTTGGAGGGGAAGCCGGTTCGAAGAAGCATGTCATCAAGGCGCTTGATTATTTGGGTCCTCATCGGATCGCTAACGGATATGGTCCGACCGAGACGACGGTATTCGCAGCAACCTATTCGGTGGATGAGGATGTGCGAGCTCAGAGTAGTGTTCCGATAGGGAAACCGATACACAATACCAAAGTGTACGTGCTAAACCGCTGGGGGCAGCGGCAGCCGATCGGTCTACCCGGAGAGCTGTATATTGGAGGAGACGGTCTAGCCAGAGAATATTTGAAGCAGCCAGAGCTGACGAAGAGCCGATTCATCGCGCACCCATTCGAGCAGGGGGAGAGGGTGTATCGGACAGGAGATCGGGTACGGTGGCTGCCGGATGGCAATCTGGAGTTCATGGACCGGCTGGATCGCCAGGTCAAGATCCGGGGTAATCGAATAGAGCTGACAGAGATCGAAAGCAAGCTGCTCGAGCTTCCGGAGATAAGAGAGGCGGTCGTAACCGCACGAAGAGATGAACAGGGTCATTCCTTCCTGGCAGCCTATCTCGTTCCTGATGAAGATGTAGAGCAGGACAGAATGCATCAATTCATCAGAGATCACTTAAGAGAAGAGCTTCCCGAATACATGATCCCGACGTCGATGGTTATCTTGGACAAGCTGCCACTCACAGCGAATGGCAAAGTAGACCGGCTTGCCCTGCCAATTCCAGTGAATCGATCGAAAGGCGGTGAGAGACCAACGAATGCACTAGAATCACAGCTTCATGATATTTGGTGTGATGTCTTAAATGTTGCTGAGATCGGTATAGAGGATCATTTCTTTGAAGCAGGTGGCCATTCACTTAAAGCGATGATGTTGTCTGCTCGAATAAAGAAGGAGTTAAATGTCTCGATTGAATTACAAGCGATCTTTGATTATCCAACCATTAAGCTCCTTGCAAGTATTTAGACAAGAGGTCTGTAACTAGTTCTGAGCTTTACGAATCGATCGAACCGGCCGCTATTAAAGAGGTGTACACGGCCACTCCTTATCAGTCTTACGGTTACTTGTCCAGCATAGGAAATACGGATTGGAATATGCCGACAGCATATCGGATTCAAGGTGCTCTTGATCTGGAGAGACTTGAGCTTAGCTTTCAGAAGCTTATATCACGTCATGAAGCGCTTAGAACATTATTTGAAATTCAAGGCTCCCATGTGATCCAGCGAGTTATGTCTCGAGTGAGCTTCCGGCTCGAGAAGGAACAGCTCGGCTCCCATAATGAAGTGAATCAAGTCATCGAGAGATTCATCCAGCCTTTTGCTCTTAACGCTGCACCTCTGTTAAGAGCCAAGGTGCTCAGGCTTGATTTGGAAGACCACATCCTATTGTTGGATATGCATCATGCCATCTCTGATGGAACTTCACTTGGCATTATTTTGGATGAATTGTTTAAGCTGTATGACGGTTCGGAGCTGAGCCCCGTAGCATTGCAGTATAAAGATTTTTCTGAATGGCAGCATACAAAGCTGGAGCAAGGACATTTTACAGCCGCCTCTGACTTTTGGAAGAAATATCTTACGGGGTATCATCCTGTTCAATTATCACCATTACAGCTTGATGAATCAACAACGTCAGATCATAACGGAAGTCATGTCAGAGTAGAGGTTCCCAAAGCTTTAATCGAACAAATGAAGATCACGATGAATATGGAAGTAACGGATTATACGATCTTGTACTCCACCTATCTCGTTTTGCTGAGCCAGTTAACGAACCAAGAAGATCTAATAGTCGGCACGTACGCATTTGGTCGAGAACGTCCTGAATTACAGGGAATCGTAGGATTGTTCATTAATTCAATTCCGTTGAGATACCGAGTTCATTCGGATGATACGTTGACAGCCATGTTCCAACAGGTTCAAGAGATGATGAATCTGGCTTTTCAGCATCAGTATTACCCGTTTGAGAGGATGCTTGAGGATTTGGAGATACCGCTGACTCCAGGTGAAAATCCGCTGTTTAACACCATGTTTAATCTCAATAACTTTATTATGCCTGCAGCAGATCGTAAGGAAGGGGATTATTATATCTCTTCATATCCTTGCGAGTGGAATTATTGTGAATATGATCTATATGTTACTGCTCAGGAGATGGAAGAGGTATACTTGATTCAATTTGATTATCGAACAGCTATGTTTGAGCCACAGTTTATGCATATATTAACGAAGCATTACATGAGCTTATTGAAACAAATCGCGCATGATCCAAATACAATAATAAATGAGCTGGAAGATACTAACATCGCAGCAAAAGCTGTGATACACTAACAAAAAGATGATTAGAGGAGGAGAAAAATGGCTAACAAATTTTTCAAATTCGGTGTCATTAAGAATGAGGATGTCCCTGAAGAAGTGAACGAGGCAGCACGTGAGGTGGAGAAGCTGCCTGAGACAATCGCTAATGAAATTAGTGAAGCCTTCAAGGATGAAAAAGAAGATAAATAATTATAATAGTGAGTCCAAGTCATAGTGCCCCCTAAATTGGTCGAATGAGTGGATTCAAAACTTCAAAATATCCAGTACCCTCTTGCAAATCCCGTGTAAATATGGTGATATGTAAGAGGGTACATATTGGAAATTAACTGCTTTTATGGTTATAATACTAATAGACTGACCAGTCAGTTTTTTGGAGGGGTTATCGATCGAAGTTAAACGCAGAAAAGATGTAGCTCAGATTAAAAAGGATATCGCACGAAATACAAAAGAACTCTTTGCTCAAAAGGGATACAATGCTACTTCGATGGAAGAGATCTGTACGGTCAACAATCGAAGCAAAGGCAGTATATATTATCACTTCAAAAGCAAAGAGGAGCTGTTCATGTTCTTGATCAAGCTAAATAATCAAGAGTGGATGGATTCTTGGCAAGAGAAGGAATCACAGTACGAAACTACCGTCGAAAAGTTGTATGGTCTAGCGGACCACTATGTAGATGATTTGGCAAACCCGCTGAATCATGCCATTAATGAATTTGTTTCCGGTCAAGTCGTCAGTCAAGATGTCCTGGATGAAATGCTGTCACTTATACGTATCCCTTATGTAACCTATGAGCGTATCATCATTCAAGGCATTGAACGCGAGGAATTGAAGCCTAGTGACCCGCAAGATCTAATGTACATTATTAATGGATTATTTAACGGGTTAGGTACGCTTTATTATGAAAAAGACTTATCAGATATTCGCAGATTGTATAAATTAGGAATCGCAAACCTGCTGACGGGAATTCAGAGCACAAGTAAAACAATGAAGGACTGATATCAACTTATCAGTTTTTCTTTTATAAATTAGTAGACCGAATAGTCGGTTTAAAAAAAGGAGATGGCTATGAATAATCTGTTTAAGAACCGGGCTTTCCTAGTAATTACCTTTTCTGATCTGCTTCAAAATTTAGCGATCTGGATTAGAAATATGGCTATTCTTTACTTTATTATGGATCAAACCCAGGGGGACCCGATTGCTGTATCGCTAATTACTGTACTGGAATACGTTCCGATCTTTGTATTTTCCTTTATTGGAGGAGCACTTGCTGATCGCTGGAATCCCAAACAGACCATGATCCTTGGTGATATTCTCAGTTCACTTTCGATTGTGCTTATACTAGCAGTAATGGCTTCAGGATATTGGCAGGCACTGTATGCTGCCACTTTTGTATCATCCATCGTCAGTCAATTTTCCCAGCCCTCCTCTGTTAAGATCGTTAAACGAAATGTTGAAGAGGAGCATGTCCAGTCGGCAATTGCGATCACACAGAGCTCACAATCGTTATTCCTTATCCTCGGCCCCATCGTAGGTACGTTCATATATACTACACTCGGAATTCAAGCTTCCATGTATTCTCTGCTTGTTCTGTTTATTTCTTCGGCTCTCATATTAACGCTTCTGCCCAAAGACGAACCGAGTTCCGCTGAGCGTTCCTCACTCGTTAGTGAGATGAAGGAAGGCTGGAAATACGTTCTGGGGTCCAGTTCTTTGAAGTTCCTGACTCTCTTATTTATTATTCTGGGATTATCTTCGGGTCTGATCAGTCCTCTAGAAATCTTTCTGATTACAGAGCGACTCGGTCTAGAACAAACGTCAGTACAGTATCTAACGGGTGCATCTGGCTTAGGGCTGCTCATCGGTGGAGGTATTGCGGCCGCATTAAGCAGTAAGCTGGATCAAAATCGTACGCTTGTTCTAGGAGTTGTTCTTCTAGCGATCACAACACTTGGAGAGGTATTATCAGGTTGGCTATGGCTCACCTTGGTCATTAGCTTTTTTAGCTCTCTATGTCTTGCTTTTGTAAATGTAATTATCTCGACATTTCTCGTTACCAAAATTGATGAACAAATGATTGGACGCGTAAATGGAACCATAACCCCTATGTTCATGGGTGCAATGTTGATTGGGTCCTCCTTAGCAGGCGTAGTCATGAGCAATACTTCGTTGTTGACAGCTTACATCCTATCTGTTCTTGTGCTTACTGTTGGATTAATTCCAGGAATCAAGATTAAATTTGGCAGTAGCAAAGATAACGTAGAAACACCCCTGCCAGCAGATCAAGAGCTTAGTCGGGCTTTGGAATAGAGGGGGCAGCTATGAAAAGGATCCACTTGTTCTGTTTTCCTTATGCCGGAGGATCATCAATGATGTACTTTCGCTGGCGGAACCAACTGTCTGAGTTCATTGAGCTTCATCCCATTGAGCTGGCAGGCAGAGGACGAAGAATGAATGAACCGTACCATCACAGCATAGATGAGGCAGTGGAGGATGCCTACTTGTCCATTCCGGTACATCTTATGAGGGAGCCCATTGCTTTCTTTGGGTATAGTATGGGAAGCCTTATCGCCTACGAGCTTGCACATTATATTAAAGAGAAGCATGGCAATGAGCTCACACATTTATTTGTAGGTGCTCGAAGGGCACCACATTTGAATGGACATGTGAAGCAGATTTCCGCCTTACCCGATCAAACTTTTCTTGCAGAAATGATCAAGCTCGGTGGAATGTCAGATGAAGCCCTTCAGAATCAAGAGCTGCTGGATGTGTTCTTGCCTTTAATCAGAGGCGATATGAGGATCGTAGAAAATTACGAATGGAAGCCTAGAGACTTACTTCAGACTGATATCACGGTTCTTGCCGGTGATCAGGATGTAATCGCAATAGATCAGTTGGAAGCTTGGGGAGATATGACATCTGGAGCTTGTCAGCTATCCGTTTATGAGGGAGATCATTTTTTTATTAATAAGCATTATGAGGTCATTGCCGAGCAAATAAAAAGAGTGTTGCTATAATAGAATTACGATGTGAAAAGTGGATTGAATGAATACTTATAGCGAGCTGCCGATGAAACGGCAGCTTTGTTTTTATTTGCAGGCAAGTTGAGCTAACATGATTAATTTGAATAAAGGATATATGATACTTTATACGAATTTACATGTATATAACATATTATGTAACTTGAAATGTTGAATAGCCTAGTGTAGGCGTGTTTTTTCTTAATCAAACTTAGTTCATCCCTGAGTTTTATGTACATATTCACAAAAATATCGACACAAATTATTCAGAATGATAAAACTGT
The DNA here is from genome assembly GCF_028747985.1 of Paenibacillus urinalis. Taxonomy (NCBI): domain Bacteria; kingdom Bacillati; phylum Bacillota; class Bacilli; order Caryophanales; family Paenibacillaceae; genus Paenibacillus; species Paenibacillus urinalis. Next base: position 3,342,007 of record NZ_CP118108.1, on the reverse strand, counting down.
GTAAGATTAATTGACGTTAAGTGGTCGTTCAACTAATATCAAATCATATTCAGAGAGGTGAAGGGGAGAAGAAAACGAGGAGTCAGGCAGTGGAACTCAATCATGTTGTATTTTTGAAGCGCTGTGTAGAAGTATCACGTTTGGCCAGAGAGAGTGGGAATACACCGTTTGGCGCGCTGCTCGTGGATAAAGAAGGCAATATCCTGCTGGAGCAGGGAAATGTCGAGATTACGGAGCATCGCTGTACGGGTCACGCTGAAACTGCATTGATGGAAAAAGCATCCCATACATATGACCCTGCATTTTTATGGGAATGTACCTTGTATACGACAGCAGAGCCTTGCGCCATGTGCGCAGGAGCAATGTATTGGGGAAATATCGGGCGGGTCGTATACGGCATCTCCGAGAAGGAACTGCTGGTGCTGACAGGCAATGATCCCCAGAATCCGACTTTTGACATGCCTTGCCGTGAGATCTTTGCTAGAGGACAAAAAGAAATTGAAGTGATCGGGCCGTTCCCGGAGCTGGCAAATGAGATCGTCGCTGTTCATGAAGGTTACTGGAGCCCCGGCGAATAGCTGTCAAATCTAGCAGAACATCACATTAAATATCACCATATCAAAAAAAGATGAGCGGAGTGTGAGGGGTATGTGGAAGAAGTCAGTAAAGTGGAGTAATAGAACAAAGATGAGCGGAGTGCTCCTGGCTGTGACGTTAGCGTTAACTGCATGCGGCGGCGGAGAAGCTGGATCGGATACCACGAATGCCTCGGGCGAATCAAGCGAAGTAACTCCAGTTAAGGTCGTACTTAATTGGTTCGCCAAGACGGAGCATGGCGGGTTCTATGCAGCCGAAGAGAACGGGATTTATGAAGGGAAGAATCTCGACGTAACGATTGAGCCGGGAGGTCCTCAGGTCTCGTCCATTCAGATCGTTGCTTCCGGTAAAGCGGAATTCGGAGTAGCCCATGCGGATCAGATTCTGCTTGCTCGTGAAGAAGGCATTCCAATCGTCGCATTGGCGACGACGTTCCAGATCAGTCCACAGGCTCTCATGTTTCATGAAGAGTCCGATATTGAGGATTTTGACGATCTGAACGGCAGAACCGTATTTATTCAGCAAGGCCAGCCTTACTGGGAATTCTTGAAGCATAAGTACAGTCTGGATACGGTTAAAGAAGTAGCCTATACAGGCCAGCATGGTAACTTTATTGAAGACGCTCAGTCTGCAAGCCAGTCCTTCGTTAATGGTGAGCCGTTTGTTGTGGAGAAGCAAGGCGTTCAGGTAGGAACGAAGCTCATTGCAGATTCCGGATATGAACCGTATGCTGCCGTAGTATACACTACTGAGAAATATTTAGAGGAGAACCCGGAGACAGTCAAAGCATTCATTAATGGTACGGTAGAAGGCTGGTATGATTATAAAGACAATTATGAACAAATAAATAAGAAGATTCTTGAAATTAACACCAACCTGGCAGAGGATGAGATTGCCTTTGGAGAAGAACAACAAAGAGAATTTGTATTCGGCTACGACGCGGAAGCAAATGGCATGGGCTATATGACCGAGGCTCGCTGGAGTGAGCTGAAGGATCAACTGCTGGAGATTGGCTTGCTCACCAAAGATTTGGATGTTAGTGAAGTATTCACGACAGAATATTTACCTGCCAAATAAGTGGATACTGGGTTATTAGCAGGATATTACTCGGTTATAAATGGATAGACAAAGGCACAGAGTACATTCATTATTGAATGAGGCTCTTTGCCTTTTTTTTTATTGAGCTGCGAATTCGATTCAAATGAAATTCATGACATAAAATTGAGGTGTATGACAGCCTCGGGATGAATACTTAATCCGATCATTTCATTATAGAGGAGTAGAGAATCTCAATGGGTGTATCTATCATTTTGTTTATACTTGCCGGACTTGCCGAAATTGGCGGAGGATATTTAGTGTGGCTGTGGCTTAGAGAAGGAAGACATTATTTCTATGGAATTGCAGGAAGCTTAATTCTAGTACTCTATGGCATCATCCCTACGCTGCAGCAATTTCCCACATTTGGCAGAGTGTATGCGGCATATGGAGGCGTCTTCGTCATTATGGCAATATTGTGGGGCTGGGGAGTCGATAAGAAAACACCGGACTTCTACGATTGGCTTGGCTCCTTCATTTGTCTTGCGGGGGTTGCAATTATTCTATGGGGACCAAGAAACGGTTAGCACTTCACTTATATGAAGGGGAATATTCATTTAAAATTCATCCATTTCATTATAAAATAAGGGATGAATTGGTAGATTTATGCTTCCTATTCTATTATGATAAGACTCAAACGGGAGAAAGGGTGTGGAAGCAAAGTGGAACGTGAATTGGCGCTTGAGATAGTCAGAGTAACAGAACTAGCTGCATTGGCATCAGCTCCTTGGATGGGCAGGGGGGATAAGAATAGTGCGGATGAGGCCGCCACTCTGGCGATGCGCGCCATGTTTGACTCTGTATCCATTAAAGGGACGGTAGTCATTGGCGAAGGGGAAATGGATGAGGCTCCAATGCTGTATATCGGTGAAGAAGTAGGAAACAGTGAGGGGCCGGAAGTGGATGTTGCTGTGGACCCGCTGGAAGGAACCGAGATTGTAGCCAAGGGACTGAATAATGCGTTATCTGTTATCGCTGTTGCAGGCAAAGGGAATTTGCTTCATGCTCCAGATATGTATATGGAGAAGCTTGCTGTCGGACCAGCGCTGGTCGGAAAAGTAAGTATTGAAGATCCGATTGATGTCACCCTGCGCAAAGCGGCCACTGAGTTAAACAAGAATATCTCTGATCTAACCGTTATGATTCTAGACCGTGATCGCCATGAGAGCATCATTAAGACGCTGCGTAAAGTAGGCGTTCGAATTAAATTTTTGAGTGATGGAGATGTGGCTGGAGCGATGGCACCGGCATTTCCAGAAGCGGGGATTGATATTTATGTCGGTTCAGGAGGGGCGCCTGAAGGAGTGCTGGCTGCTGCAGCGCTGTCTTGCCTCGGAGGAGAAATCCAAGGTAGATTAATGCCTGCGAATGCAGATGAATATCAGCGCTGCTTGAAGATGGGAATTACCGAGCCTTATCGAGTGCTGACAATGGAGGATATGATCGGTAAGGACGATGTCATTTTTGCAGCCACGGGAGTCACTCCAGGTGAAATTCTTGGCGGAGTCAGATATCTGGCAGATGACAGGGCCGAGACGCAGTCGATTGTCATGAGAGTCAAGACCCGAACCATCCGCTACATAAGAACTCAGCATTTTCTTCCGGGCAAAGAGGTGCTGCATAAAGTCAGACAAGCCCAGTCCTCAGAATCTGCACCTAGCAGTACGCTGAAGAAGCAGTCCAAAGCGAGTAAAGAGGAAAATATTGCGGGCTCCGTAAAAGAAGCATTGAAGCAAAGCTGATGTAAAAAGAACATTACCGTTGTCCATACATACGCTCATGAATCTCTAACACCTGTAAATGAACCATTTCTTCATGGTCAGGTAGAGATCATGGGCGTATTATTTTTTGTAAAATATGTATCAAATCAATTGACAATCGAACCTCTCCATGAGAAAATGTACGCGCGTACATTAGATAAGGAAATGAGTGGATCTATTATTGCAACACGAAGAGAAGTTGCTGATTTAGCGGGTGTATCTGAGGCTACGGTTTCCCGAGTACTGAATGGCGTGGGTCCTATTAAAGAAGAGACGCGGATCAGAGTTCTGGATGCTGCCAACCAGCTTGGTTATGTGCCCAGTAATCTCGCGCGCAGCTTTGCCCGCCGCAAGAGCGGGAATATTGGCGTAGTTCTGCCTTATATTCCGAAGGCAAGGCTGTTCTCAAGCTACTATTTCTCTGAAATACTCAGTGGCATGGGAAATACGGTGCGGGAGCAAGGCTACGATCTTCTGGTTCTGTTTCGCAGTGGAGAGGAAACACCGGAGTATGAATCATTTTTCCGGATGCAGAAGGTGGATGCCCTTGTTGTGCTCGGTGCAAAGGATGAGCCGGGAGAACGGGAAGCCCTTCGAAAGCTGCGGGAGTCAGGGCATCCCTTTATTGTGGTCAATCAGCATTTTGACGGGGAGAATTTCCCGGAAGTGGATGTAGATCATGAGGAAGGAAGCCGAATGGCTGTCGAGCACTTAATGGATCAGGGTTATCGCAGTATTGCATTCCTGAACGGACCACTCACGTATTCGAACAGTCTGGATCGTTTCAAGGGTTTTGAGAAAGCGCTTCAGCAGCGGGGGCTTGAACCGGATGACAGACTTCTATTTGAAGGGAATTTTGGCAGACGAAGCGGCTATGCCATAGGTGATGACATTGCGAAGAGGATCGATGAGGTAGATGCCGTCTTTGTAGCCAATGATCGGATGGCTGTTGGTCTGCTTCAGAGGCTGCGGGAATTACTCCCGGATCAAGAGCGTTTTCCCGCAATTGTCGGTTACGATGATTCGGATTCTGCAGACATTTGTGTACCTCCGCTCAGCAGTGTCAGAGTCCCATTTTATGAGATGGGGGAGCTGGCTGCACGACTGATGCTGACGGCATGTGAAGATTCATCCAATGGGGCCGAGGTGTTCAAGGAGCATCCGAGATATTTGTTACAAGCTGAACTAATCGTTCGAGATTCATCCAAAAAACGTACAGGAGGGTAATTTCATGAGTTCTGTTCGCGTAGGTATGATTGGTTATAAATTTATGGGTAAGGCGCACAGCAATGCGTATCGCAGTGTCCCTATGTTCTTCCCCCAAGCCGTGAAACCTGAAATGTCGGTTATTTGCGGCCGTGATCCCAAGGGAGTGAAGGAAGCACAGGAGCAGTTCGGCTGGCAGGAGAGTGTGACCGACTGGAGAGAGCTTGTGACTAGAGAAGATATTGACCTTATCGATATCAATGCGCCAAGTGATGTCCACAAAGAAATTGCCATTGCTGCAGCGCAGGCAGGCAAGCATATTTTCTGCGAAAAGCCGCTTGCCTTGAATCTTAAGGATTCCCGTGAAATGCTGGAAGCGGCCGAAACTGCAGGCATCAAGCATATGATTGGCTTTAACTATCGTTTCTCACCGGCCGTTCAGCTGGCCAAGGATCTTGTGGAGAGCGGCAGACTGGGGAAGATTTATCATTTCAGAGCGAATTTCCTGCAGGACTGGATCTTGGACCCTGAATTCCCGCTCGTCTGGAGACTCCAGAAGGAAATTGCTGGATCTGGTTCACACGGCGATCTGGGAGCGCACTTGATTGATATGGCTCGCTATTTGGTTGGAGAATTTACAGAGGTTATCGGTATGAGCGAGACCTTCATCAAGGAGCGTCCGATTGCATCGGAGATGACAGGACTAACTGCGAAGGGGAATAGCAACACGGAAAAAGGACCTGTAACCGTCGATGATGCGACACTGTTCCTAGCCCGGTTTGAAAGCGGTGCCATCGGCAGCTTTGAGGCAACTCGCTTTGCGGCGGGTCATCGCAGCACCAACTCGTTTGAAATTAATGGCAGCCTGGGCAGCGTAAAGTTTGATTTTGAACGGATGAATGAGCTTGAGGTTTACTTTGTAAATGATGCAGAGGATGTGCAGGGCTTCCGCCGAGTCATGGCGACAGATGGGGTTCACAAGTATGCGGAGGCATGGTGGCCGACAGGGCATCCGATTGGATTTGATCACACCTTCACTCATGAAGTAGTGGAGTTTATGAATGCGATTGAAGAAGACAGACAGCCTGTACCGAATTTCCATGATGGAGTTGCCTGCCAGGCGGTTCTTGAAGCGGTAGAGCGCTCGGTGGAAGAGCGCCGCTGGGTGACACTGTCTGAAATGGCTGAAGACTAATTGTTTAGAAATCTATATGACCAAAGTATAGGTCAAATTTTGTTTTACACGAATCCACGATTTAATCTAATAACGTTTAAGGAGAGTGTATCAGGATGAAAAAAGCACTGATCGTATGGGGCGGCTGGGACGGCCACGAGCCGGAGCAGGTATCAGCATTGTTTAAAGCATGGCTGACGGAGCAAAATTTCGAGGTGGAAGTAGCGAATACACTTGAAGCATATCGTGATGCGGAGAAGCTGAAGGCTCTAGATCTCATTATTCCCTGCTGGACTATGGGTGAGATTGAGAAGGACCTCGCAAGCAACGTTTCAACAGCTGTCATGGAAGGGGTGGGACTTGCAGGACTCCATGGAGGAATGTGTGATGCCTTCCGCACGAATGTTGACTGGCAGTTTATGACGGGTGGCCAGTGGGTAGCACATCCGGGGAATGACGGCGTGGAGTATATGGTAAATATCAAGAACAGCTCCAGTACACTGCTTGCTGGTATTGAAGATTTCCAAGTGAAAAGTGAACAGTATTATCTCCACATCGACCCCGCTGTCGAAGTGCTGGCTACGACAAGATTCCCGATTGTAGAGGGGCCGCATTCTACGAACGGTGCAGTTGATATGCCTGTCGTATGGACGAAGCGCTGGGGACAAGGCAGAGTGTTCTACAACTCGCTTGGCCATCACGCGGATATTGTGGAAATGCCACAGGTCAAAGAAATCATGGTCCGCGGATTCTTGTGGGCTGCAGAGGGCAAGCAAGCAGCAGCGGCTAAGAAAGGTAAGGCGATACAATATACAGGCATGGGCGATAGTCAGATCTAATACGAGACCTTACACAGGTTGAAGGGAGAACAACATTCGATGGATAAAGTGAAGGTGGGTATTATCGGCTGCGGTAAAATCAGCAGCATCTACATGGAGAACTGTAATAAATTCGAATGTCTTGAATTGGTGGCCTGTGCTGACCTTGACCTGTCAAGAGCAGAAGAGCAGGCCAAGACATACGGTATACCAAGAGCGGTCAGCGTTCAGGAGCTGCTGAATGATCCCGAGATTGAGCTGGTTATCAATCTGACGATTCCTGCCGTGCATGCGGATGTTTGTCTGCAGGCAATAGAAGCGGGCAAGCATGTGTATGTCGAGAAGCCTCTGGCGGTTACCCGGGAAGAGGGGGCTGCGGTACTTCAGGCTGCGAAGGAGAAGGGACTGCTCGTTGGTTCTGCACCCGAAACCTTCTTTGGCACAGGCATTCAAACCTCATTGAAAATAATCGAAGAGGGGCTTATCGGCACACCTGTAGCGGCGACCGCTTTTATGATGAGTCGTGGTCATGAATTCTGGCATCCGGACCCTGAATTTTACTATGCCAAAGGGGGAGGCCCGATGTTTGATATGGGGCCCTACTACCTGACTGCACTCATTCAACTGCTGGGTCCGATCTCAAGTATCACAGGGATGACAGGTAAGGCACTTGATGAACGTACGATCAGCAGCGAGAAGAAGTACGGTCAGAAGATCAAGGTAGAAATTCCTACCCATGTCGCAGGTTTGCTTCGGTTTGAGCAAGGCGCAATCGGCACCATTGTAACCAGCTTTGATATTTTTGGAGGAAGCCAGCTCCCTAATATTGAGATTTACGGAACTGAGGGGACACTTCGTGTGCCGGATCCGAATACTTTCGGCGGACCTGTACTGCTGAAGCGCATGGGAGAGCAGGATTGGCAGGAGGTTGAGCTATTGCCAGGCTACGATCAGAACACCCGGGGAATTGGACCGGCAGATATGGCGTATGCCATTCGGAGTGGACGTGAACACCGGGCCAGCGGTGAGCTCGCCTATCATGTCCTTGAAGCCATGTGGGCCTTCCATGACGCATCAGATGACGGTCATCACTACACGATGAAGAGTACTTGTAAGCGCCCGGCATCACTTCCAGCAGATCTTCCACTATATACGCTGGATAACTAGTCATAAATCCGGAATATATATGGATTCGAATGTAAAATAAATAATGACCACAATAGCCGCTTATTTGCGGCTATTTGTGTTTTTCATAATAAAAAAGCGCCGGTGCTTGTAACTCACACCCTGCGCTTTGCAAATAGGAACAAGAATTATATGATGGCTTCATCAGCTAATCAGTTATAGGTTCAAAGCCCTCGGTCAAGGAAAGATTAGAGAATTTTGCATAATTCAACTGTTCAATTTCATTAGCAACATCATTACTGTCAACCGCAAAGCCGACATAGACGGAGTCCGGCATGGCAACAGTCTTTTCTCCGATATTGCTCCAGTCAGCTCCGTTCGTAGAACCATAAGCATAGAAAGTGTCGCCCTTACGGCCAAGCTTGAGCCAGTATCCCTGTGAGGCACCGTTGACTTTGAAAGGAATGTCGGCTAACAACTGGATTCCGGCAGATTCAGCTGCCACTGGACTATCCAGCGTCTCAGTCAGCTCATCAAATGGGGCTCCCGCCTGATTTCTACCGGCGAGATAAGCTGACCAGCTGGTGTCCTTCGACAGCTTCACCCAAGATAGACCAAGTACGGCCGCCGGGCTGTCCAAACGGAGATCCTCACGAATCATCAGTCCAGTAAAAGCGTGGTTATCGATTGAGCCGATGTCTTCCAGTTTTGCGGTAAGCTCCATATCGCCACTCATCTTCTTGTATACAAAATGGAAATCATCCTTCGCAGCGTCTCGCTCAGGTGACCGTTCACTGCTGCCTTCGCTTTTGCCAAGTTTACCGTTCCCTTTTACCGTCAGAATCCCATCGGATATACTGCCCAAGCCTCTGAGATCTGGTGAACCGATGTCCTTCGAAGACCAGCCGGCTTGAGCAAGCGTATGATCGCTCGTGTTCACATGAATGCTGGCAGCTGTCGTTTGTGTCTCATGACCCTCTGAATCGGTCACTCGGGCAGAGATAAAGTAAGAAGCATCCTTCAGCCCCTTGATGGTGTATTGATACGTATTTCCTCTCTTCACAGCGTCTCCAAGATACTCAGAACCGTTATATATTGCAACTTTCTTGATTTTGTGCTTGAACTTGGAGGCAGCATTGACTCTAACCTGAATGGGTTCTCCGAGCTTAAATTGATCATTATTAGAAGGGGATTGGAGCTTCGCTTCAGGGTTCTCAGCAACATGCTCCATATCGACCAGACTGTTTATATATAGCTCAAGCCAAGTGTAGCCAGAACGAGTAACGGTCTTATATGCATCCTCAACATCCCAGATCTTGTTCTTCTTCTCCCACTTGTCTTCAATCCCGTTAAGGTTGGAATCATACCCATCCGAATGCTGATCTTCGATTACACCGAAGCTGCTGATATATCCACCAACCTCGTGCTCCGTATTGATATATCTTCCGAGACCTTGCTCTACTTCGGCTACAATCCGAGCATCGATGGCATCTCGGCGGGGATACGTTGCACCGGCCTGACGAAGAATGGTATTCAGCAAATGCCCATTGGCATCGACTACGCCTTGGAGGACATGCTGGTCGAAGCTCTTGTTCGTTACGCCGTGATTAACCCCTGTGCTGTCCGCGGATAAATAAGGCTCGGCTGCAAATGTCGTTAACTGATCACCGCTTGAATCACCGGAGCTCTTTACATAAGCCGAAGAACCATCCAGCCAGCCGGTGAGCTTACCGTTGATTCGGTTACCTGAAATATAGAATCCGCCAAGCTTGCCGGACTCTCCAGCATCAATGACACGATGGGTTACATTATCCCTGGTGCCGGGCCCTGCAATTTCAATATTGTTCATAAAATTCGTGAAATTGAAGCCGCCACCATATGTGCCGTTAAAGCCCCAATTGTAAATTACATTGTTAGCAAATTGGACAACGGCCACATGATCCTTATCTGCTTTGCCTGCATATCCACCCCCGAGTCTGGGGTTTCTGGACGTATGACTCGTGTAAAGATTATGATGGAATGTCGTTTTGTCACCGCCGGCAATACCGCCATAGCCATGTCTACCCTTGGAATGTCCAGATAGCGTCAGACTTTCGGAGATGATCGACCACTGAACGGTCCCATTCTCACCTCGGTATAACGATAAGGTCTCATCAGTGTTCCAGCTGAAGGAGCAATGGTCAATTATAAATTGGTTATTGTCTCTGCCCCAGAGTGCATCCATGGAATCACTGCCATTCAATACGTTGCTAGCACCGGGCCTAAAGGATAGGTAACGAATGATGATGTTTTCTGAATTGCTGATATTTGTATCCCAGCCCGCAATCGTTATACCATTACCAGGGGCAGTTTGACCTGCAATCGTCAAATTTTTAATATTGTTTAAGCGCAAGGAGCTCTCAAGCTCAATCGTACCGGAAACATGAAAGACGATGGTGCGTCCTTCTTGCGGCGTGGATAAGATACCGTACCGCAGCGAGCCTTCAATCGGTTCCTCATTTTCCTTATAATCTTCTAGGTTAGTTACGATGTATACATCTCCACCCCGGCCGCCTGTTGCATAAGCACCGCCGCCTTCCGCACCCGGAAATGCAAGAACAGAGGCATCAGGAACAGGTTTCTTAGTGGCCTCAAGAGCCATGGCAGCAGTAGGGGCTTGGACACTCATAATTGAAAGCGCTACCGAAAAACTCAAGCCGATAGACATTAATCCTTTGAATCGCTTATGATTCGATTTCATTTGCAATTTGTCTCCCTCCGGTTCAATTTTATAAGTCAAAAGCTTCCGTATGTGAATTCACTCCTCCTTATCGATCTTCCTTACATCTATATACTTTAAGACTTTTGGAAAATATTTACCTGCCACAATTTTGCGCTTTCGTGCCAAAAATTGATCTTTTCTCTTGTGCGCAGGTGCAAATACATATTATGTTTTGGTTAGTGTGAGATGCAGAATTTGCAGGTGCTTCTATACTGTGTTGGAGGGATCGATTATGAAGATTAAATATCAGCAGCGTGACCAGCAGTTCCATGCATTCATATCCAGGAATAACACGTATCCTCTTCATTTGCACAAGAACGTTGAGATCGCCATGCTTCTCTCGGGAAGCATTCAAGCGAATATTAACCGTGATACGTATTTGCTCACGACAGGAGATATGCTCCTGATTTTTCCTAATCAGCCTCACAGCTATAAGACCATTGAGCACAGCGAAATGATGCTCATCTTCTTCGATGCTTCTTTTCCTGGGGATTATACGGGAGATCTGCTTCACTATGCTCCGAGTCGTCCTTTGATTACCGAGAATGAATTACTGACTCAAGTGATGTGGACGCTATACCATCTCTATAAAGAACAGGGCGAGCAGCGGCTGCTAAAGGCCTATACCTCAGTCATTCTAGGACATGCAATGCCGTTACTTTCCTTGCGGAGAGTGGAATATTTGAAGGAGGTTGACGAGGTTCAGAAAATTTTAGCTTATATCGATCGTCACTTTTTGGAACCCCTTACATTGGATGTGTTAGAGCAAGAGCTTGCCATTAATAAATATCTTATTTCCCGAATCTTCTCAGAACAGTTTCATGTCTCCTTCCGTGATTATATCAATGGTTTGCGTGCGGCTTTTGCCCATATGCTGCTAAGATCGACGACGGATGCCGTAACCGATATCGCTTTTGATTCAGGGTTTAACAGCCTGCGTTCATTTTACCGCGTCTTCAAAAAGGAGTATGGGGTCACTCCGAATGAATATCGGCGTCAGACATATATGTGAGGTATATCACATAGGATCGGATCAAATTAGATTAGAATAAAATGGAAAGTGAAGTGAAGTTACGGAATCAATAAGTAACGATTTAAGTAACTTTTCAAGTTAACTTTTGCAAGAAGATCAATTGAACTCTTGAAATTCTTATAAAACCTAGTATAATACTTGGTAAAAGAGAGTAAAGGAGACACTGGATCAATCATGACAATACAACGCATGACCAATTCATTACAAATAGATGATTATTTGGATCTCCTGAATTATGCGATCCGAATGAATGACACAGAATGGCAGCAAGAAATCATCAATTCGATGAAGAATTATACAGAGGAAGAGACGAACAAGGATACACCGGTATTGCGAAATGAATTATGGATGCAATTTGATGCGTTGAACGACGAGCTGTTGTCCTTATTCAGGCAGTTAAATCTGGAGAAGGATGAAGCGGAGAAAGCCAAAGTAACCGAACGGATATGGGAATTGAAACATGAACGGGTTATGATCTCCCAGAAGCTGGAGTCTATTGTGAATAGGAAGCATCACCCTTCTAAATAATAGAGAAGAGATAGATTGTGTATAGAACCGGATTGCATTTGCGATCCGGTTATTTATATGTGATATGATAGTGAATGTAACGTGAATACCAAATGAATTACATATAATACCATTAATTATGATGTATACTTGCATTTTTTGTGTATCATGCCCAGTTTGTCTTCGCTAAATAAGCATTCCTCCAAAATTATGTTAGATAAATTGACGTCAAATATTGCCCGGCATATAGTTATAAAAAAAGTACAGGATGGATATGGGGGCGTTATGATGGAGGCTGCACAAACGATAGAGCGGAAGCCTTTTTACAAAGGTTTGTTTTTTCAAATTATGGTGGCCATTGCACTCGGAATTGCTGTGGGTTATTTCTGGCCTTCCTTCGGCATAGCACTCAAGCCACTCGGTGACGGATTTATCAAATTAATTAAGATGATCATATCACCGCTTGTCTTCGTCGTTGTTGTGCTAGGCATAGCAAAGGTAGGTAACATCAAAACTGTTGGCAGAATCGGCGGAAAGGCTTTGATCTATTTTGAAGTGGTTACCACCATTGCGCTGATCGTCGGTCTAGTAGCTGCTAATGTCATGAAGCCAGGACAAGGAATGAATGTGGATCCTGCCAGCTTGTCCGTTGACGAGGTTGGACAGGCCACGAAAAATTCTGAGCTGCCAACAGGGACCGAGTTTATCATGAACATCATTCCAGAGAGTGTCGTGTCCGCATTCGCATCGAATGCTATGCTGCAAGTACTGCTTGTCTCTTGTTTATTCGGTTTCGCACTCGTTCGAATCGGAGGCCGGACATCCGAATTTTTGATTGATCTGCTGGATCATGTCAGCAAAGTTATTTTTCAAATTATGGGCTTCATCATGAAGCTGACCGTCATTGCGACTTTTGGAGCGATGGCTTATGCGGTAAGTCAATATGGAATGCAGACCCTGCTCGCTTTCGGCAAGCTGTTCCTGGCCATGGCCGTTGCCTGCCTCATTTTTCTGCTTGTTCTTGAAGTCATTATGCGGATCTTTGTCGGCATTGGTTTGTGGGGTGCGATTAAACTAATTCGAGAGGAAATTATTTTCTCGTTTGCTACCGGTTCAACAGAAGCGGTTATGCCGCAGCTGATGACGAAGCTGGAGAAAGCAGGCTGTGATCGATCCGTCGTAGGATTGGTGGTGCCAACAGGCTACTCCTTTAACCTTGACGGGGCCTCGATTTATCTGTCACTCGCACTTGTATTCTTGGCTCAAGCGACAGGAACAGATCTCGGCTTGTACGAACAGCTGGTGCTCCTTGCTGTGCTGCTGCTTACATCCAAAGGGATGGCAGGTATACCGGGTTCTGCGTTTGTTGCCTTGTCTGCAACGGCGGCAAGCACAGGCTTCATTCCCATCGCAGCTGTTGCACTGATGCTGGCTCCAGACCGAATTATGGGGAATTTCCGTACGACAATTAACTTGATTGGTTATGCCGTAGCAACGTTCGTCGTTGCGAGATGGGAAGGACTTCTAGATAAAGAACAGGCTGTACAGGTGATGAAATCTGGATTGATTACAGAAGAAGTGGTATCTCCTGCACCGACTGTCTCTGATTTACCTGCAGCTAGAAAACTAGAAGTAGAGTAATCGTGCTGAAATGAAATAGAAGCCGCTGACCCCGATAAACCGCTGAAAAGGAATGATTTATTCCTTTCAGCGGTTTTTTTATACAATACATACTCTTGATTGAAGCAGTTAAAGGTAAGATACAAAGAATTTTTGGATTTAACTACGACAGGTATTGTCATATTTCACATTTACAATAAGAAAGAAGGACAGCAGAAGTTTGCGATTTATAAGAAAAAGAATACCAGAGGAGTGAAAGAATAAGTGACAGCCTTAAAAGGTCAAGTTGCAGTTGTAGCAGGTGCCACCCGCGGAGCAGGAAGGGCGATTGCCGTTCAGCTGGGAGCGAGCGGAGCCGTTGTTTATTGTACGGGAAGGAGTACTCGACAGGATAAATCGGATATGAACCGAGCAGAAACGATTGAAGAAACGGCAGAGCTGGTGACAGAGGCTGGAGGAATCGGAATTGCGGTACAGGTCGACCACACAGATCCAGAGCAGGTAGAGCGGTTGTTTGCGCGTGTTGCCCAGGAAAGAGAAGGCAGGCTGGATATACTCGTAAATGATGTGTGGGGAGGTGATCCGCTTACAGACTGGTCCAAACCGTTCTGGGAGCACTCGCTGGAGGATGGATTAACGATGCAGAAGCGGGCAGTCCATTCGCACATGATCACCAGCAAATTTGGAGCACCGCTTATGGTGGCAAGGAAGCAAGGGTTGATTATTGAAATAACGGACGGTGTTGATGATAGATACCGAGGTAATCTTTACTATAGCTTGGCAAAAGTGTCTGTTATTCATTTAGCAAAGGCCATGGCTGAGGAACTGAAGCCGCACAACGTTACAGCACTGGCACTCACCCCGGGCTTCTTACGTTCAGAAGCCATGCTGGATTACTTCGGCGTGACGGAAGACAACTGGAGAGATGCTGTACGTACGGAGCCTCATTTCATTGCTTCGGAAACACCTGATTATGTAGGCAAGGCGGCCGCATGTCTCGCAGCAGATCCCAAGGTGCATGAGAAGAGCGGGCTTGCACTCAGCTCATGGGGATTGTCCGATGAGTATGGATTTACAGACAGGGATGGTAGCCGGCCTCACTGGGGCAGATATGCAATAGAAAAAGGACTGTAACGATATATTCTGATTAAGCAGCTGATAGAGAAATAATAAAAAGCAAACAAAAACAAAGCTCCTGCCTTTCCTGGAGCTTTGTTTTGTTTGTTCATTTTTAACTCACTGCATATGTGTTAATTCTCGATCCACAGCGCCAAAGTGGTTGCCGGTTCCCATCCGGTCAAAGCCGTATGAGCCTGGCGGCATTTGTACACTACGCCGTTGTAAGTTACAAGATCATTCACTTTATACGCGGTTCCTGGTGTCCACGCAGGTGCTGTCGTTGAAGGCGGCGCCGAAGTGGAAATGGTTAGTGTATTGCTCGCAGGAGAGACGTTGCCTGCCGCATCCTTGGCTTTTACTGTAAAGGAATAGCTCGTATTGGCAGTAAGACCCGTTACATTATATTCCAAGGTAGTACCGGATACCGTAGCGACCAGTGTGGAGCCTCTGTAGATTTCATATCCTGTTACGGCTGTATTATCTGTTGCTGCTGACCACATTAGGGATACGGAGCTCGCCGTTACACCCATCGAATGCAGCCCGCTTGGAGCTGTTGGGGCAGAAGTATCGGGTGTACCCGCGCCGGAGGTTGTAATGCTTAACGCGTTGCTCGCTGCAGATACATTGCCCGCCGCATCCTTCGCTTTAACTGTGAAGGAATAGCTTGTATTGGCTGTAAGACCTGTAGCATTGTAAGTCAGGGTTGAACCCGATACGGTAGCGACCAATGTAGAGCCTCTGTAGATTTCATACCCAGTGACACCTACATTGTCTGTCGCTGCTGACCACATCAGGGAAACGGAGTTAGCAGTAACACCCATGGAGTGCAGTCCGCTTGGCGCTGTTGGGGCTGTCGTATCGCCAGGGTTTCCTCCGCTGCCACCAGATAAATTGACATCAATCGTGTTGTAAAATGCATTCCCTGTATCTGCAACTTCCCACACGGCAAGAATAAGATGGTAGCCGCTGCGGTCAGCAGGAATGTTGCAAGTATGTGTTACGGTATAGTCCGGTCTTTTACCGCCGTCATTGATGGAACAGAACAATTCAATATCGGAGCGAGCAAGTGCTTTGCTCTGATCCCAGCCTGGTTTCGTAATGTAATATTTCCATTCCTTTGTCGCATGAGCAGCTGTAAGCGTCCAAGTAAATGTGTTTGAACCTGTGTTCATGTTGACCTTATTCCAGCGAGTAGGAGACTGTTCATTCATCTGCGGGAAGATTCCAGCTCCTGAGATCTGTCCGTCGGCAGGTCCTCCTGTCGGGAAATTACCCTTCGCCTCTAAGGATTGGGGCTCATACTGTACATTTCCGCAATTTGTGTTCTGACCCAGCTTACATTGATATGCACGGCTTTGTGGAGCACTTATGTAACCATGAGCCGAGGCAATCTCTGCAATGATCAAGCATGTGATGAATGCGAATACGATTCCAAGCAACAATCGAAAGTGGAACTTCTTTTTGCTTTGGACCAACACATTTTCCATTTACTACATTCCTCCTCAACATTTTTGGACTGGCGAATTCTGTTTATCGCCTCCTAATTCTAATTTTAAAGATTCCAGATGAGTTGGTAAGGGTAAATAGTTTTAAAACATGGGATAAAAATATAAGAAACATCACAGTGATGACCGATTTATTAACATTTTATGTAATTAAAATTGGTTAAAAAGTACGTTGTCAACAGAATATATGGAGTAGTGATTGGCTTGTACAAAATTCTGACGGTGGGGAAATACTCTATTTACAGGCATATACGCAAAAATAGGAGGAAAATTGGATGAACGATATGTTAAACTCACGTATTTCTATAATAGGACTTGGGACTGCGCTCCCAACTCACTCATTGTCGCAGACAGATGCAGCCAAGTTGATGGAATCAACACTCGGGGAGAAGCCAGAGCTGGCTCGTTTCGCGAGAAGAATATTTAGATCCTGCGGTGTTGAGATGAGATATACGTGTGAACCCAGCTTTACAGGGAACCCGGAGGACTGTGAGTATCTGCCTTCCAATCCAGATCACGAGGTTCCATCTACGGAAGAGCGCATGAATACATATAAAAAAGAAGCGGTACCGCTTGGGATCCAGGCGGCGGAAAGAGCACTCAAAGATTCGAATACGGCACCTGAGGCAATTACGCATTTGGTTACCGTCAGTTGTACAGGTCAATTCTTGCCAGGGCTGGATGTGCTGCTGATCAAGCATTTGGGCTTGTCCCCACGAACGACGCGTATTCCACTGATCTTCCAAGGGTGTGCGGCAGGACTGAGAGCCATTCAAGCTGCAAGGGACGTAGTGCAGGGTTCACCAGATGCTAAAGTGCTCGTTGTGTGTGTGGAGCTGTGTACACTTCATTTTCAACCGGTGATGGAACGGGAAGCGCTGTTCGCCGCTTCATTCTTCGGAGATGGAGCTTCGTCATGTGTTGTGAGCATGGCTGAAGAGCAGCATCAGCATTACTATCAGCTGGGTAAGGGCTACTCAGTTCTATTGCCGGATTGTGCCGAGGATATGACTTGGGATGTGGGGAACACGGGCTTTGATCTGTATCTGTCTCCGCGAATTCCCAAGCTGCTCGGAACCCATCTGGCTGAAGAAATGGATTATCTGCTCGAAGGTGCACCTCAGCCTGAATTATATGCCATTCATCCGGGTGGGCGAGGCATTGTAGATTCGGTTCAGGAAGTCCTTGGACTTCGTGACGATCAGACCAAATACAGCCGGGACATCCTGAAAAATTACGGCAACCTGTCTTCTGTGACCATCATGTTTGTGCTGGATGCGATGCGCAGCGAGCTGAGATCTCAGCAGCGTGAGACAGCAGAAGGAGTGGCGATGGCTTTTGGCCCCGGGTTAACGGCAGAGCTTATGAGATTCTCCTATGTTCCTTCATACCGTTCTTCATCCGTAGAGGCAGATCATGTCTATCTTTAGGAAGCTGGATCGAAGAGCAAAGGAAGAGGAATTAATGGATGATTTCTCCTTGGGCGGAGCGGAGCTGACCGAAGCGCTTAAGCATTTAAGGAGATTAAATAAAATTTTTGCAGCTCCGGGCCCAACGAAATATGGAGTTGAGAAGCTGTGGAAGGAGATGGGCAGGCCGAATTCCTTGTCCATTCTAGATGTAGGTGCAGGGTCGGGTGACGTGAACCGCAAGCTGCTTCGCTGGGCAGATGAACGGGGTATCCAGCTGAGTATCACGCTTGTTGATATGACAGCAGAAGCATGTGATGAAGCAAGGGCTCTATTCAAGGGAGAGAACAGAGTAACTGTGCTGCAGGCTGATGTATGTGACCTGCCGGATGCATCAGCTGATATCGTCACAGGCTCCCAGTTCGTACATCATTTTGACGGTGAGAAGCTCGTTGAGATCGTATCCCATATGCTGCGTGCGTCGAGATACGGGGTTGTCATTAATGATATTCATAGGCATACCGTTTCCTATACGGCCGTATGGATCACAACAAGGATTATCTCGAGAAATCGTTATATACGGCATGATGGACCGCTATCTGTCGCAAAAGGGTTTAAAGGCTCGGACTGGAAGGAGCTGCAAACACGGCTTAATCATCAATCCATGACTTATAACTGGAAGCCTTTGTTCCGATATGCCGTAATTATCCCGAGACAGTAAAGGAGCCGCAAATAGAAGAAGGGAAGGTGAGGCATGTGGACAATCAGAGTGAATTACACATGGAGCAACAAGTGGATGTCATTGTCATAGGAGCAGGAATCGCGGGAAGTGCATGTGCTGTGCAGCTTGCAGGTATGGGCCATGACACAGTCTTGTTAGACCGCAAAGCATTTCCTAGACATAAAACATGCGGGGAGTTCATGTCACCGGAGACTTTAGAGATGCTGGCTTATGTGGGTGTTGATCCGTTTGCTTTTCAAGTGGAGCCCAGCGTGATGAACAGTGCAAAGATCATCATGCCAAATGGAGGCGAGATCGATTCAGCTCTTCCAGGCCAAGCCTGGGGAATCAGCCGATATGAGCTGGATATGATGCTGCATCAACAAGCCGTCGAAGCAGGTGCAAGCATCGTATCTAAAGCGATGGTGCTGGATATTGTTCAGCTTGATGATCACAGCTATCGTGTATCCGTACGGCAAGGGAAGGAGGTCGTCCATTATCATGCCAAGTCCGTTATTGGCGCCTATGGAACTCCTAGACCCAAGTTTGTCCAAGGGGTGGATATCGATGCCCCACTAGATTCGGAGGTTTATGTCGGGGTAAAATCCCATTATACTGGCATCAAGACAGAGCCCCGAGTGGAGCTGTATTTCTGTGAAGGCGGCTATGTTGGGATATCTCCAATTGAAGGAGGAGAGATAGCCAATGTTGCTGCACTGCTTCCGTTGAAGACGGTTCAGCGTATAGGGAAGTCGGTATCCGAAATATTACAGGCGGCAGCACAGGATAATGAGAAGCTGTTCGCCAGACTGAACGAAGGAGCCCCTGCCCCAGGAACGCAGGTATCTATTGCTCCGGTCAGATTATCTACGGTTCCCGAGCCGTGGTCGATCTTCCCCCATATTGGAGATGCCCTAATGGTGATCCCTCCTTTGTGTGGTGACGGGATGTCTGTTGCCTTAAGATCCTCTATGATCTGCTCGGCTGTAACCGATCAATATTTAAAATCAGAGATTACTTATGAAGAGTGGCAGAGCGAGTATACTTTGGAGGCAAACCACCATTTTGGCAAGCTGCTGAAACGGGCTAACCGTATTCAGAAGCTGGCTTTTGCCAAGACCAATCGTCTCTATCCCGGAGCCGCAAAATTGTTCCCAAGCCTGGCTTCTTATCTCGTGAAAGCGACACGTTTGTCCGAAATGGGGATTCATCGTTAAATTAAATCTTCAAAAGCTGAGCCCAGTTTTATTAATAAGCTGGGTTTTTTAATGGTGTTTTATGAGTTAGATCGGTAAGTTCAGGAATCAGATTCATTCTTCGAAGTTAAATATTATATTCAGAAAAAAACATGATATGAAAAATTCACAAAAGATCATATTCCTTCATTATACCACCATACCTGAATCCATTTTATAATACCTTTAGCTGCTTCAATCAGGTTATAAATTTAATTATGGCAGTAATATGGTAGTTGGAGTGGTAAAGAAGGGCTAATCCATGAATTATTTCTCGGGTAATCGCACGATTCTGTATTTTTCGACATGGAATTATTAATAACTCAACTATTTAATTAAATGAGAATAACTGGTATTATAATTAATATTAAATGTGCCATGATATTTCAAAAATAACTTTTGCTGCTTGAATAAGAGTTGATGTAGATGAGAGAAAAAAGGAGTGGATTAAATGGATATTCAAATCAACAAAGATCTTATTGAAGATGATCGAGGCAATATTTACCTAGTCGTCGATAAGAGTAATGACACCCTGGTGCTGGTTAATGCTTTTGTCAATGCATCATTTAAGCATCGGATCATGTTTGATACAGCATTTAAGGACCAGTTCAAAGATTACGAGGGACAATACATAGGCAAACCAGCCATGGATGAGGTAAGACATGATTATGTGTTCGCACTGCGTGAATGGGATGGGAAATTATTTTCCCTTAGCGAAGTGGAGAGCAACTATTCATTACAGTTCATTAAGATGATTGAGTATTACAAGCATCCGGGGACGTTATAAGTGAGAGGAACGATGATGATGTATTTTTGGAAAAAACATAAGAGTAAACTAATCATAGGATTGCTATCGATGCTGCTCGTTTCAAGTGTAGTGCTGAATATTCATCTAATGAATTATAAGGATGCCCAAAGGGAAACCAACGAGAGCTTATGGAATGAAGCGGTTGGCAGGGGGTTCACTCTGCCGATAGAGGATATTGCCTATTTGACAGAGAAGCTTAAGACAAATGAATTTGTAGAGACTGATCAGGTGGTGAATCGACTTGATGAGGCAGCGCGCAGTCTGGAACTGGGCAGCATGTCGCTGCAGAAGATGGAGCCTTACTTTAGGCAGCAAGACAGTGCATCCACCCGTGTGATGGCAAATCTCTTGCAGGACTATCACCAATATGTTGAGAGTGATCTCTTGCAGCCATTGCAATCGACAAATCACCTGCGTCATAAATCACATCAGCTGCTTCTGAAGGATTTGAATCGCCTGCAGGAGGATCTGGTATATCTCAAGAGCGTGATGAGCAAGCAGTCGATTACAAACGATAAGCCGACAGAGATCCAGCAGACATGGAAGCAGGCCATCCAGAAGATGGTTGAGCAGAATCCGGATCATGCCTTTCATCAGGGGATAAGAGAGAAGTATGACTGGATCTAAGTCATTGTAAGGTGTGTATTACCTTATGGAGAGGGGAACCGTATCATAAGTGAGGGTAAAATAGAAAGGGACTTCAATGTGTCCCTTATCTCTTTATCCGTTGGATTTTGCTTATCTAAAGCTGATAAATCAACCTTCTTATCAGGAGCATAGCTTCCCATCTTCCTTATGAGGTCTTTTGACTTTTTTTTTATACCAGCTGGCGTGAAATCGAAGTGTAGATGTATCTTGTGTATTTGTCTTCCTTCTTTTCGAGAGGCAGCCGTAGGCGTGATCTCTATTTCTTTAATGATCATCCGAAGGAGTTCTTTCTTTTCCTCGCTATCAGCCTGTTCTAAAATGCTATCGAGATTTCTGACAAGGTAAAGCAACGCCATAAGGTCGATAGGTTTACTCGTTGTATTTGCTAGCTTTTCTTCGGTATCTTCTAGTTGCTGCTGATAGGAAAGTTTTGCTTGTTGCTGTTCATTTAGTTTTTCTCTGAATATAGGCAATAGTTCAGGATCTTTCATTAAGTTGTCAGTAATATTAGCAATATACTTTTCGCATTTATTTAAGGATGCTTCAAGCCGTTTCTTTTCTTCCAATAGTGGTTCTTTAGCGTGCTCTCTTTCCTTATTCATTTTTTGAACTAGTCGCTGCAAAAATTGCGACTCTGTGACAATACGTTTGAACTCTTCTAGAACCTGGCGCTCTGCGACATCAGCATTAATGCTATTGGAAGAGCATTCTGAAGCTCCTTTATTATGAAAGGTACCGCATTTATAGTATCGATAAGTTTTATTTGCACCTTTGGATTTGCCAGCCACCATCCCAGCACCGCACTGTGGGCAGCGTATAAGTTTGGTAAGAATATAAGGCTGGTCAGATTGAACAGCTTTGTATGAACGAGCAGAGCGCTTCTGCTGAACCCTTTCCCATAAGTCTTCAGGAATAATTGCTTTATGTTCACCCTCAACTATAATGGCATCTTTGTTTTTACCTGACCTTCTTTTTTCAGCCCAGTTCTCATACTGGTTAAAGCGAACTTTTCCAATGTAAACTGGGTTGTCCAAAATGCCTTTCAACGTACCTATTGAAAAAACATTGCCTCTCTTGGTGATGTAACCCTTACGGTTTAATAGGCCTACAATTTTTTTATAGCCAAACCCCTGATCAGCATAATCAAATATTTCACGTACAATCTTGGCTTCAGCATCGTTTATTTCAAGCCTTTTATCCTTTGCGTCATAGCCAAAGCATAGGCCACCATTCCATTTGCCTTCCTTGGCTCTTTGAGTCATCCCCATTTTCACACGGCCCACGATTTGCTTTCTTTCCATTTCAGCAATGGAACTTAGTATTGTAAAAAACATGTAACCATGTGGTGTAGTGGTGTCGATGTTCTCTGATAGGCTTATCAGCTGAATTCCGTGGCTACTCAGTAATTCTGCTATATCAATTGAATCCCTTGTACTTCTTGCTAAACGATCCAATTTGTACACAATAACTGCATCAAATGAATTTTTCTGAGCATCCTCAAGTAGGCGGGACATTTGAGGACGACCAGCGATGCTCTTTCCACTTTTTCCGTTATCTATATATTCATCGGTGATAGTAAGGTTGTGCCTTTTAGCATAATCTACTAATAGCTCGATTTGAGCTGGGATACTGTATCCTTCAGCTGCTTGCTCATCTGTACTTACACGGGCATATATCACAGCTTTTAATGTTTTTATCACTTTAATCATTCCTCTCGTATTTATAAATGAAGAGGCATAAATGTATGCCTCTTTTTAGATAGGTTGACGCACAGTTCATCTACTCTGCTACTACCTGTTTTTTTCGTAGAATTTACTTTGGATAATTTGGATAGTACCCTTGTAAGTTTTCTCCGATTTTATATACCTCATCATAGACTTCAGAGTAGTTTACCATTAATACGGATAAAGCATATTCCTCAGAGTGAAGTAATTCAAGAATATGACCATGAAGTTCGTCAATATCTTTAAAAAGGGCTGATTTCTCTGCATCATCCACTTCAGTGAGTTCAGCTTTTTCAACCATAGAGCGTAATAAATCTTGTAATGATTCTATGCTTTGCCCCTTATATTTAAATAACGCTGGAAAAATAGACTTAAAATCATGCATAAAATATCCTCCTCAATAATTATTAAATAAAATGCTGCTTATCAAATGTTGAAGATGAAAGCTATCCTTCCTTTTCCTCCACGGTCTTAGTTCGCTCCCACTCTGCTATTCCTTTTTTGGCAATACTGATGAATGCATTAAGAAATGCTTCTTCATGCGGAATAGTCAGCGAAGCTTCGAATCCTTTATTTTGACTTTTTATGCATTCTGGAATTTTCTTCATTAGAATTCCTCCACTCCATTTACTAGCTTTTCATAAGCTGCCTGTTTGATCTTCCAGTGTTTTCGTCTATTTCTTACCTTTAAAATAAGTGCATCCACTTCATTAGCGAACTCCTCGTGTTCAATTGGTGATAGAAAAACTGTTTCTTCAATGTTTTTATAGTCCAGCCCCTGATGTGTTTTTATTGATAATGAAAGAGTTGCCTCATATTGAGTGTCGAGCAAGCTAAAGGGTCTCTTTGTTGAACCTTGTAGATTACTGTCTTTCTTTTCACAAATGGTAAAAGGTTTTCCACCATCTTCGTAATAGGAATCAGTAAACACAGCGATAGAGACTCCTAATTGTGCAGCAATCTTTTCGAGTAGATCGACTCTTGGTTGAGTACCCGACTCAATACGGGATATTGTTGATTGAGCGACTGAAATGCTTTCTGCAAGTCGATAAACCGTGAATAAAGGACTGTTATATTCATTTGCTTTCTCCCTTATCCACTTTAAACGCCCACCTAAGTTTTCGTTTTTGAGATACATTAAATCATTTTCTTCCACTCGGTACATCTTTAAATCTGTCATGAAATCACTTCCTTTTTTGTATTTGTCTCAAGATTATCACGGTTAATGCGTTATTGCAAGTAATGTGCATAATACTTGCTTAAACGGATACAACTTGATATCTTTTACATAAAGGCATGCACTTAGTGTTGTCGAGGAAAGGAGGAAATCTTATGAGTAAGTCACAACTTACAAAAATATTAGAGCAGGCAGTAGATGGAGCTCTTACAGCTGAACAAGCCCGTAAAGAAATTGGTAGCAAATATGATGTTCGAAATAAAAACCAAATGGCAGGATTTCAGAAAAAGTTCAAGAAAAGATATGAACATGTTATAGAGTTTCATACTGTTCACGACCTGTATTCTCAAATGAATCATGCAGAAGTGGGGACATTCTATAAATTGGTGCTCTATCTTCAATGGGACAAAGAAGGTGTCTTAATTAAAGATGGAAAATCAATGAAACTGAAAGAGCTAAGAACCATTACTGGTCTTGGGGACCGTCAACTTCGGAAGGTACTTAATCGATTAGAGGAACTTGGGTTAATCATTAAGAGTGGTTCTAAGAAAGATCAAGAGTACATTGTTAATCCAATGTTCGTAAGAATAGGTAACACGAAAGGAAACAAAGCTCCATTTACACGGCTCTACAAAAAAACTGGGCGCTATATCCAAGATAAATTGGATACTAAACAGTTGGGATTTCTATTGAAGTTAAGTCTTTTCATTGACTTTAACACGCTCATAATAGCTCAGGACCCATACGAAAAGAATCCTGATAAATTGGTACCACTCAGGGTTAAAGAAATAGCTCAACAAATGGGTGACAGTGAACAGACAACGAAAGCCTATATTAAGGCACTAGGAAATGCAGGCATACTATATGAAGACGGACCAGCAGGGAGCCCATTAACAAAGAAGATTTTCTACATCCATCCACAGCTTGTCTCCAGAGGAAATGAAGAAGGAGATGTCTATTCAAAAGTGATGGGATATTTCGCTAATCTACACCGACAAATGAAATATGACTCAGAAAGAGACATTAAAGCAAAGATGAACCTATTAATTGAAAGATGTGATATTGCTAAGAAAGCCCATTCAAAGAAGGTCACTAAATAAACTAAACAACTGCACAATGAGTTAGAAATCCTCCACAATTAGCGGGAGGATATGGTTGCTGCCTTAATGGATAAACAACTGCGGGGCATAGACCAGTCCTCCACACTCTATGTGGGCAAACGGCATCTTTAAAAGAAGAGCTCCTTGGCTAGAACGAAGTAACTTTCATTTTATAAGGCTGGATGGATTCATTGTCGTATCCACTCCCATTCACCATCACGCATGTATAGTTCTCTAGTGGGATCACGCATGTAATATCTGAATTACCTTCACTACGTTTGGTAAGTGGCATTTCGCTTTTACGCTCATGCCTATTGTCTCTACCACGCAGTTACTTTTTGGTGGTGGGTTTTTCTAATTTGAATTAGCTAACAAAAGGATGCTCTCTGCTCAAGATGATTCAGTTTAAGTACAGCATGCATGAATAGATATAAATACTAAGAGGGTAAAAGGCTATTTTAACCTTAGATTCATTGTTATAGCAGGGTTTATAGATGATTTTTAATCGGCATTATTTTATCGTTTTATTAGGTTTAATCGGCACTTTTTCACTAGAACAGTAGCAAGCCCCACCTTAGATGTACCATGAAAGACATTCTGTAATAAAGTGATCTTGGATTAGAAAGTCCTGTCACATAGCGGTTTATGCAACTTTTCGAAGGAGATTTTATGAAGGGTGGTGTAATTTTAATAGAAATCAGATATTCTTGGCTGACATATTATTTAAAGAGGGCTAACTGGATATAGATAGCCCCCACAATAATTCTTACAAATATCCTTTTTCCTTTAAGCTGACATACTTTTCATGTCCAATGATAATGTGATCAAGCACTTCAATGCCGACTACTTTTCCGACCTCTGCAAGGCGTTTCGTAACATCAATGTCTTCCCTTGAAGGGTCTGGCTGTCCTGATGGATGGTTATGAGCCACAATACAACTAGCGCAACTTCTTTTTATTAATGGCAGGAAGGTTTCTCTTGGATGGACGATTGATGCGTTAAGAGAGCCAGTGAAGACAGTTTGTCTAAACAATATTTCATTCTTGGTGTTCAGTCCTAAGCAAACGAATTCCTCACGAGTCAGATACTGCATGTCTTTAAGGTAATCGTATGCATCCTGTGGTGAACGGATAGCATATCTTTCCTCTGCCGTAGTTGGATTTAATCTCGCCAGCCTTAATGCAGCGATAATTTGCTGAGCTTTGATTCTTCCAATACCTTTAATAGATAGAAGCTCTTCCTCAGTAACATCCAATAACTCCTGAATTGAAGGGAAGCGGGTAAAGATTTCACTAACGATGTAGCTGTCATCCTTTTCACGGATTGTGGTAGCCAGCAATAGTTTGAATGTAAATTTATCGAATTGAGTAGTCATTATATTTTTCCTCCTAATAATTGAAATGAAAAAAGGAGAGACGAATGAACGCCTCTCCAATTGATTGATATTGATTTTTTCTGTATGATATAGTTAGTCGATATTATTACTGATGAGTCCGTTCTAGCGGCTCATCTTTTTTGTGCAAAAAAAAAGCCCTCTGAATGCGTGCTGCACTCATAGAGCTTCATTGATTCAAGGTATTAACTGATTCCATACATTCTCACCTCCTTTAAGGCTTGATTTTCAATAGTAACAAGTCTTGTATGAAAGAGGATGCTTGTTGTTTTGTGAGCTTGGTACTGTGATCTACTTGAAACATCATTTGCATCATTTCTTTTGCGACTTCTGGACGCATATTCAACTCTGATACCGTTCCGAATATCATTTGTAGTTGCTTATCTGTGGCTGGTGCCTCACCCCCTTTGTTTTGCGGGATATCCTTAGGTAAGTCCTCGATATCCTGTGTGAATAGACCACTAGCTCTTGTAGCTGAAAGAACAGCATCAATTAATGCTCTTTTCTTAGCCATCTTAAGAAGTGTATTAACAACGCTAAAAGGGTCCTGGTCTATAAAGGACTGTTCTTTATTGTTGCAAGTCCCGATCCCTTCTGCTTCCATAAAACCTGTTTGTTTGCTGACAAGAGTCACCTTCACTTCATAAGCAAAAATTCCTTTTTCCCAGTTTTCAATACGGTTAATAATATTCACATGTTTGGAAAAACCGAAGATGTCACAAAGCTTCTCTGCCCCAGGTTTAAAAAGAGTCGGCTTCCGAAAGCCTTCAATAATTCCGTAATCCAATCCTTCTTTCATCATTTCTTTTACAAATTGCTGCAACATGTCTATTCTTTCTTTGGCTTCAGCTAATGAGATAGCTAGACTTGGTACTAGACTCACTTTTACATTTCTTTCCCTAATGGGTATCACGTTACGATTGCCACCATTTTTTTCAAGCATTTTGTAAGTTCGCTCCTTCATATAATTTTCGCTTACTAAAAATCATCCTACTTTTTATAGAAGGACACACGATTTCCTAATTCACGATTACAGTTGTAGTAAGCAAACCGATTAATGGCTTTATCAAGTTCTTCTATGCTAGATACCGTGACTCTAAAGCCTAAATGCCAACACCCCTTAACATGAACAGGATTCACTTTGTTTGCTACAAGAAAGCCAGTCCAGTAACCATTCTTAGCGATTAAAGACTTTACCGTATTTTTATGCTGCTTTTCCATTTGACTCACCTCCTTTCATTGATATAAATAGCATTGTTAATGCCAACAGCAACTTCGCCTCCTTTTAAAAGGAACGGGTGGGCACCGAACAAAGTACAAACCTTTCAAATAACACATTACCTGGGGTCAAAAAATTTCAAAATTTTCCACTGTATAACATTTACATATTTTTACATATAGCAAGCTGGTAGAATGTGCAATTACTATTTTTGTAAAATTGATTTAACGATGATAGAAAGTCTTGTAGAATAAAAGTAGTAGAATAGTTATATTTTTGTCTTTTTGGGGGTGTAGGAATGATAGGGAAAATGTTAGATAACAAAAGGTCTGGCATTGTAGGAGATGCATTGAAACCATATTTTAAAAAAGATGCCAAGGTAGCGATCATGTCATCCTACTTTACGATATATGCGTTCGAGGCTTTAAAGAAGGAATTAATGAAGGTGGAAGAGGTACGGTTTTTATTTATCGATCCTACCTTTACTTCAGAAAAACATACAAAAGGTACTACAGACATTGATAAGTCAGGTCGAGAGAAAAGGTTATCTGGTTCAGAACTCGAAATTAAGATGCGGAATGAACTTACACAGGCGAAAATCGCTAAAGAATGTGCTGACTGGATAAGTTCAAAAGTAAAGATGAAGTCTTTGACGTCACCATTAACACAGAATCGCCTGTTCCATATTGAAAACAAAGATGGTTCATCAGTGGCTATTCAAGGGAGCTCCGATTTTACTAGCAGCGGATTAGGCTATACATACTCGCCTAGTCTTCATATGAATTCACTAATGGATGAACCTCTATTAACAAAACAATATATCCAGTGGTTCAATGATGTTTGGAAGAACGATGCTATTGTTGAAGAGGTACAAGAGGAAGTTTTGGGAAGAATCGCAGCAATTTATGAAAATCATTCTCCAGAATTTCTTTACTATGTCACGCTATATAATATTTTCAGTGACTACCTGGAAGAATTCGATGAAGATGCGATTGTAAAATCAAAAACAGGCTTTAAAGACACCACGATATGGAATAAGCTTTATAAATTCCAAAAAGATGGTGTACTCGGAGCTATTGATAAATTGGAAAAGCATAACGGTTGTATCATTGCAGATAGTGTAGGTTTGGGGAAGACATTCGAAGCCCTTGCAGTTATTAAGTATTACGAGTTGAGAAATGACAGAGTACTAGTTTTGTGCCCAAAAAAATTAAGAGAAAACTGGCTGATTTACACTCAAAATGATAAGAGAAATGTCCTCTCTACTGATCGCTTCAACTACGATGTGTTAAATCATACCGATTTGAGCCGTACAGGCGGTTTGTCAGGGGATATTAATTTGTCTACTGTGAACTGGAGTAACTACGACTTAGTTGTTATTGATGAGTCACATAATTTCAGGAATAACCAGGCTAGAAATGACAGGGAAACTCGTTATTCGAGATTGATGAACCAAATCATTAAAGCAGGTGTTAAGACAAAGGTCTTAATGCTATCAGCGACGCCAGTAAATAACAAAATGAATGATTTGAAAAACCAAGTTGCTTTTATTACGGAAGGTAATGATGAAGCACTGGAATCTGCAGGTATTGAAAGCATCGAACAAACATTAAGAAAAGCACAGCTTTCATTCAATAAATGGCTCAAGTTAGGTGATGAGGAGCGCAAGTCCGACACCCTACTTGAAATGTTAAACTTTGACTACTTCAAATTGCTCGATGCAGTGACTATTGCTCGTTCAAGAAAACATATTGAAAAATACTATAATATGTCGGAGATTGGGAAATTTCCAGAACGGTTGAAACCAAGAAATGTACATGCTGATATTGATGAGAGCAATGAGTTCCCTGAAATAAAGGAAGTCAATAAGTTAATTAACAGGCTGAATTTAAGTGCGTATTCTCCATTAAAATATGTAATGCCCGAAAAGCAAGAGGAATACAGCAGAAAATATGATATGAAGGTAAAGGGTGGTTCAGTATTTAAGCAGATTGACCGTGAACGCAGTCTTGTCCATTTAATGAGGGTTAACTTGCTTAAACGGATGGAAAGCTCTATACATTCATTTGGTATGACAGTAGCAGCTCTTTTGACAAAAATTGATGACCTGTTATTAAAGCTTGATAACATCCAACAATACTCCAATGCCGATATTAATATTAATGAAATCGATATTGACGATGATGATGTTGAAAACATGCTGATAGGATCGAAAGTAAAAGTACTCCTTCAAGATATCGACCGCATTAAGTGGAAGCAAGATTTGCATGATGATAAGGAAAAACTTGAGCAGCTACTTATTGAATCAGCAAAAGTTCAAGCTCCACGTGATGCCAAGTTGAATAAGCTTAAATCCATGATTGACCAAAAGCTCCTTCAACCCATTAATGGAGAAAATAAGAAAATCATCATTTTTACAGCTTTTGCAGACACAGCAAGTTATTTGTATAAAGAGTTATCACAATGGGTGGCCAAAAAGCATGGTGTTAACTCGGCGCTTGTCACAGGTTCTGGAGGCAACCAGACTACATTAAAGGGTATCCAAAAAGATCTAAACTCCATTTTGACCAACTTTTCACCCGTATCGAAGGAAAGAAATAAAATTGATTCAAAGATACGTGAAGAGATCGACATATTGATTGCAACTGACTGCATTTCGGAAGGTCAGAACCTCCAAGATTGTGATTTTTTAATCAATTATGACATTCATTGGAACCCAGTCCGAATTATCCAACGGTTCGGTCGAATCGATCGTTTAGGCTCAAAGAATGATGTTATTCAACTGGTAAACTTCTGGCCGAATATGGATCTTGATGAGTATATTAATTTAGAAGCACGTGTAAGCGGCAGAATGGTGCTTCTTGATATTTCAGCAACAGGTGAAGAGAACGTAATTGAATATGATGAAAAGAAGCAAATGAATGATTTGGAATATCGTAAAAAGCAATTGAAACAGCTACAAGAAGAAGTGGTTGATTTAGAGGATATCTCTGGCGGAATCTCTATCACTGATTTGACTCTGAACGACTTTAAAATGGATCTACTTGATTATATGGAAGCCAATAAGAAGAAAATTGAGACTGCTCCCCTAGGATTACACGCAGTTACCTCGCTTCAGTTGGCTCCATCTTCTGATACTGAACCAGGGGTGATATTCTGTATCAAACAACGAAATGCAGCAGCACAAGTAAAAGAAACAAGCGCACTGTATCCATATTATCTTGTGTATATGAATATGGATGGAGAGGTCTCACTAGGACATTTAAAGACAAAGCAGATACTGGATCTCTTCCGTAAAGTTGCTAATGGTCAATCAGACGTGTTCAATGAGTTAATTCATCAGTTCAATCAAGAAACAGAGGATATGAACGACATGTCTTCTTACAAGTATCTACTAGACAAAGCGGTCGAATTTGTTCTCGGTATTGTTGAAGAGCAAGGAATGGAATCGTTATTCAGTCTTGGGAATTCTAGTCTTTTACAGGATACAGCAACAACTTCGGATGACTTTGAATTAATATCATTTTTAGTGATAAAGTAGGTGATGGAATGAGGGAATGGTTGATTAATCGATTGGAGTTTCCTCCCCGTACTGTTTTAAATCGTAAGATACCTAAGAAAGCCTTTTTTACACAAACCGATCTTTCTACAACGGAAAAGGAAATGTTTACTTCCGATATAGAGGGGATTTATTTGTTAAGTATTATGAATCAGCAGAGTACAAATATCCCCATCTACCAAGATGATGAATTCAATTATGCAGAAGTAGTATGGATATACGTTGAGCTTCGAACGGACAAAAATATAAATAGGATTATTGGTGCTATTCATAAGACTATCCCTAATCCAGCCGTATTAATAATGAATTCATCAGAAGATCAGATTCTTTTGAGTACCAGTCACAAAAGGCTAAATAAAACTGACAAGACCAAAGTTGTTGTCGAACAACCTACCATTACTCAACGGTTTAATCCCAAGGAACCTGATATTGGATACTCGAAATTACTGAACTCATTGGTCGTTACAAATTTATCTTTTGAAAACCTATATAGCATATACGAGGACATTCAACAATGGATAAAATGCGAAGAAGTAATTCAGTTAGTAGGAACAATACCTACCAGTAAAGAAAAGCGAGAAGAAGTGGTCAACATATTAAGAAATGTTCAGAAACATCGTAAGGGTATCGAACAATTGCAGCTTGAGCAGAAAGGCCAAGTTGACTTTGGTAAAAAGATGGATTTGCACATGAAGATAAAGCGGCATGAACAGCAAATCAACATTCAA
Organism: Paenibacillus urinalis; assembly: GCF_028747985.1. Classification (NCBI taxonomy): domain Bacteria; kingdom Bacillati; phylum Bacillota; class Bacilli; order Caryophanales; family Paenibacillaceae; genus Paenibacillus; species Paenibacillus urinalis. The sequence continues at coordinate 3,309,966 of NZ_CP118108.1, read as the reverse complement.
ATTCAACAAATAAGGGAGTTGTGTTAATTGCAAAAATTAGAAGGAAAAACATTCAATGTAGTACAAGATAATATTGAGAAGTTAAAAGAGCTATTCCCTGAAATACTGACAGAAAATAAGATTGATATTGATAAGTTACGTATTGCTCTTGGTGAGCATGTAGAAAAAGAAAAAGAACGCTACGAGTTTTCTTGGAATGGGAAAACAGAAGCGATTCAACTTGCTCAAAAGCAAACAACAGGAACACTACTTCCATGTAAAGAAGAGAGTGTTAATTGGGATTCAACTCAAAACCTGTTTATTGAAGGTGATAACCTTGAAGTTCTTCGAATACTTCAAAGCTCTTATCGTAACAAAGTAAAAATTATCTATATAGACCCGCCTTATAACACTGGAAATGATTTTGTTTATAATGATGATTTTCGAGATAATCTAAAAAATTATAAAGAAGTAATTTCTGAAAATATGAAATCAAATCCTGAAACAAATGGTAGATTCCATACGGATTGGTTAAATATGATGTACCCTAGGTTAAAGATTGCAAAAAATCTATTAAAAGACGATGGATTAATACTAATTAGTATTGATGCTAATGAAATGAAAAATCTGAAAGCAATATGTGATGAAATTTTTGGTGAAGAGAACTTTGTAGAAAATATAATCTGGAAAAAAAGATACGGGGCAGGAGGAGGAACAAAAGGCTTTGCTAATATTCATGAATATATTTTAGTTTATAGTAAACGCCCAATTGAAAACCTTGAGTCTCCATTAAGTGAAGAACAAATTGAAGCATATAAAAGTAAAGACGAAAAATATCCTCAACGTGGTGGTTATATTACCCAACCATTAGCAACAAGTAGTAAAGGGGAAAGAAGTAATTTAATGTATTCAATTTCACATAATGGTAAGGAAATTTCACCTAAAAAGGGAAGCAGATGGTTATGGTCAAAAGAGAAATTCGAAAAAGCTTATGCAAATAATGAAATTGTAATTAATGAAAGTAAAAGTGGTTTCAGTGTAAGATTTAAACAATATTTAAAAGACGAAAATGGGAAAATAAGAAATGGTAAACCATTATCCATAAAAGCAGATGTTTTTAATCAAGAGGGAACTCGAGAAGTAGCAGATTTGCTCGGAAAAAGAGGAATCTTTGATTTCCCAAAACCAGTAAAACTAATCGAGTATTTGTTTTCATTTATAATTAACGATAATGATGATGACAAAGATGGACTTTATTTAGATTTTTTTGCTGGTTCAGCAAGCTCCGCTCATGCTGTCATGAAGCTTAATTCAGAAGATGGAGGTAATCGGAGGTATATAATGGTTCAATTTCCAGAACCTTGTGGAAGTGATTCGGAGGCGTATAAATCAGGTTATAATAATATCTGTGAAATAGGTAAGGAGCGTATTAAAAGAGCAGGTCAAAAAATTATAGAAGAAAAAAACAATGCCTTAAAAAATATAGATATCGGTTTTAAGGTGTTTAAGCTTGATGAAACCAACTTGAAGGTTTGGGACCAGGAGTCAATGAATCTAGAAAAAGAATTATTGGACTTTGTAGAACCAGTTAAAGAGGGCCGTACTCAAGAGGATGTTGTTTATGAAATATTACTTAAATATGGTATTGATTTAACAGTACCTATTGAGGAAACTACGATTGCTGAGAAGGCAGTTTATTCCGTTGGTATGGGGTATTTGCTAATCTGTCTTGAACGTGATTTAACTTTGGAACAAATTGAAGAAATGGCTAAACAACAACCAGAACGTATTGTTTTTTATGATGAGGGATTCGAAAACGATACTGTTCGTACAAATGCCCAGCAAATATTGAAACGTTACGGTGTTGAAGATATCCGTGTAATTTAAGGAGGAATGGCGATATGAAGATTAAGTTTGATGAACAACAATACCAGCTTGATGCCATTCAATCAATCACTGATATCTTTGAGGGTCAAGCGGTTAAGGTCTCTAACTTTACTGTAAGTATGGGTGATATTGTTGGGCAAGAAATAACAGAGCTTGGAATTGGAAACAAGCTGGAGCTATCGGCAGCAGAAGTACTTGAAAATGTACAAAAGGTACAGCTGAGAAATCACCTTAAAAAAAGCGCTAGCATTCAAGATTGGAATTTCACTGTTGAAATGGAAACAGGTACTGGAAAAACATATGTTTATACCAGAAGTATATTTGAATTAAATAAAAGATATGGCTTTTCAAAATTCATCATTGTTGTGCCTAGTGTTGCTATTCGTGAAGGCGTATATAAATCGTTTCAGATGACTGAAGAGCATTTTGCAAACGAGTACCCTGGGCAGCATTGTCACTACTTTAAATATGATTCATCTAAACTGGAGCAGGTTCGTGAATATGCAACAAGCACAAATATTGAAGTAATGATTATTAATATTGATGCCTTTAAGAAAAGCTTTGATGACCCAGAAAAAGAAAACAAAGCTAACCTTATTCACCGTGAAAGAGACACAATGAACGGGAAAAAACCCATTCAATTTATTCAAGAAACAAACCCTATCGTTATTATTGATGAACCGCAAAGTGTTGATAACACGGATAAAGCAAAGGAAGCTATTGCCTCTTTAAATCCACTTTGTAAATTGAGGTATTCTGCTACCCATAGGGACACATACAATCTAATGTACAAGCTAGACCCCGTTGATGCTTATGAGAAGAAGCTTGTAAAAAAAATCGAAGTACTATCTGTCAATTCAGATGACGATTTTAATGATCCATATATTAAGCTTATCAGTGTCTCTAATAAAAATGGATATAAGGCCACTGTTGAAATAGATGAGAAAAAGAAAAATGGTACTGTCACCAGAGTGAAAAAAGAAATAAATCCTAACAATAAAAACAACTTATATTTATTATCTGGTGAGCGGGAACTATATCGTGGTTATATTGTAGAAGGTATCGACTGTTATCCTGGAAACGAAATGATTGAATTCGAAAATGGCAAGGTACTGAAACTGGAAGAATCGATTGGTGCTATCGATGATGGCTTACTCAAGAGATACCAAATAAGAGAAGCGATTCGCACTCATTTAGATAAGGAAAAAAGGCTTGTCCACCAAGGAATCAAAGTACTTACCCTTTTCTTTATAGATAAAGTAGAAAACTATCGAGTTTATCCAAAAGGACAGCCTTGGCAAAAAGGAAAGTATGCCAAGATTTTCGAAGAAGAGTATGTTTCCCTTATTAGGACACCAAAATATCGATCGCTCTTTGAAGAAGACCAGTATATTTCGAACCAAAGTGCTGAAGAGGTTCATGACGGATACTTTTCACAGGATAAGAGCGGAAACTATAAAGACAGTAAAGTTGCGAAAGATGGCAGCCTGCGGTCGAATAAAGATGATGAATCAGCATTTGAACTCATCATGAAAGAAAAAGAAAAGCTACTAAGCTTTGAGACGCCGTTGCGATTTATCTTTTCCCACTCTGCCCTTAAAGAAGGATGGGATAACCCAAATGTCTTCCAAATATGCACTTTAGTTGAAACCAAGGACCCTTTCACTAAGCGGCAAAAAATTGGTCGTGGCTTGCGCTTATCTGTAAATCAAGATGGACAAAGACAGTATGACGAGAATATTAATGTTCTTACAGTAATAGCAAATGAATCGTATCAACAATTTGCTGAATCGCTTCAGAAGGAAATGGAAGATGAGACAGGTGTTAAGTTTGGATACCTTGAAGAACAATCCTTCTCTACAATTACTCTGACAGATGAGGTCACTGGAGAGTCCAAGGAAATAGGCTATGACTATTCTGCCAAAGTTTATTCCTTCCTTGTTAAAGAAAAATTCCTTGATAAAAAAGGAAAGGTTGAAAACAAGCTGAAGGAAGCAATTGCAGCTGAAACTTTCGATGTTCCATATGAATTTAAGGAAATAAAGCAGGATATTGAAAGGGTCATAAGAAATTCCATTAAGAAGCTGCCGATCTTCAATAAGAAAGACGAAGTGGATATTAAGCTGAATAAAGAGGTTCTCCTAAGCGACGAGTTTAATCAATTATGGAACCAGATAAAATACAAGACGACTTATTCAGTAGATTTGGACTCCGATACACTTAAGGGCAGATGTATAGATGCAATACAAAAGCTGGATGCATTTAAGGCTAGGAAAATTAAACGAGAAAATGCCCTATTGAAAGTGGACCAATCAGGTGTGTCTGGAGAAGGGCAGACAATGCGTGTATATGAAGCGCTGGAAGAGAAACGACGTCTGCCAGACATTCTGCGTTATTTACAGGAACAGACCAACCTTAAGAGACGTACACTTGTTGATATATTAATTGGCTCCAAACGCTTGAAAGACTTTGAGAAGAATCCACAAGCATTCATGGAAGCTGTTATGAAAATCATTAACAGAGAAAAGAAGAAGTTAATTGTGGATGGTATTAAATATGAGCGTATAGGTGACCATGCGTTTTATCAGCAATCATTATTCGAGCATCAGGAGCTTGTCGGTTATATGAAGGCTAATGCAGTTGAAGTGTCAAATGATAAATCAGTCTATAACTATATCCGCTATGATTCCAATGTAGAGCGAGCATTTGCAGAAAAGCTTAACAATGATGAGGACGTTAAGTTATTTGTTAAGCTCCCTTCATCATTTGTAATAGATACACCACTGGGCAATTATAACCCTGACTGGGCAGTATTGGTTGAAAAAGAGGGAGTGGAAACCCTATTCTTCGTTGTTGAAACAAAGGGGAGCACCGACCAGGAGGATCTTCGATTGAAAGAAGATGGGAAGATCACATGTGGTCGGAAGCACTTTGCTGCATTGGAGAACGGGGTCACATACAAGCTCGCTAACAGCTATGAAAAATTCAAAATGGGAATATAGACCCATCTTTTCCCCTTGCATTATCTGTACCTAATGGTTCTACTCAAATTAACAGACGGGATAAACACAATACACTCTGTTTGTAATTTGACTAAAAGGTGCGGATAATATGAAAAGCAATTTATGCCATGGTTTTATGTATGAAACAGAAGAAGAACTCCGAGCGCTAGTGGGTATAGAGGAATACCTGGACATGGAGTTTAATAAAGGTAATGGCGAATGGGAACCAGATTGGGATGATGACAGCGATGCTTACGAGCTGCCGTCATCATTAGCAATGGACGTTTATTGTAAACGGAAAGCCGAAGGCCTAACGCAAAAAGAGCTAGCTCTGAAACTAGGGATTGGTCTAGAAACCTTATCAAAGATTGAGAATGGTCATGAGAACCTTCGAACTAAAGTGAAAAAGAAAATAAAAGATTATTTGAATGAAGAAGATTAGGGTAATCGAATTCCAGATCCGAGATATCATTTTATCTCGTGATCTGGATTTTTTTGTTTATTAAGCAGGAAAAAAGTAACGTTATATCGAAATAAGGCTTATGATTCCGATATATTAGAGCAGTTTAGAGGTGATTTAAATGGGAGAGAATGATTTGAAGGAGTTCCCAAATTATTTTCCAGATAGTTGTCCCCCAATTGATAAAGCGATAAAAGAAGAGATGAAAGTATATAGAATAGTTCCTTCGAGCTCTATAAAAGCAAAGGATTTTATAGCACCTGGTGTTAGAAGAAAGCAATATGCATCTGCTACCTGTGATAATCTTGCTCTTTCTGTTTTGAGTAGTACTAATGACATACCTGTTGCACACAAATTTTTTTCTGGGATAGGCATGAAGAAAATGAATAAGGTAGCGGTCGGACATATTTCACCAGATACTGGTGTCTTCGTTCATGACCCTAGTCAAACAGTTGGATATTCTCATGTAAATTGGTGGACATTTATGGGTGTTGAACCTCATACATATTTTAATGAGATATTAAAGATAGGAGAGGACATATAATGCATGGTGAGCTATACACACCATTAGGATGTCTGAAAATTTTGGATGTATTTTTCTATTATGATGGACCTCGTATATTTACATGTAAAAATAAATCAATTGAATTTCTTGCTTTTTTGGTCGATGAACTAGAGGAATCAGACCATTGGTTGTTTATTCCCGTAAGCAAATCAAGAGTTCAGGAGATTAAAAGTGGTAGGATTTCTATTAGAGATGCAATTACAAATGCTGAAGACCACCTATATGAGGTACACCTTCCTGTAACAGAAGAATTTAAACCCATTATCCAAATCCTATCCAGTGATGATATTCCAGATGAATATTTACCAGAGGAAGATTCCTATGCACCTTTAAGTACAGATACTCACTACTCAGAACTTCCGCCAAAGCCTTCCCCTACATTGGAAGAAGCTTTTGAAAGCCGTAGGGACATTTTGGATATTGCTATAGAAGGTGGAGAGGAAGCTTATGAGCTTGGTTGCCAAAAACTTGGTGATACACTAACCTCAATCCAATATACCTTATATTCATTAGATCCAAGATGGGATGCAAATATGAGAAAGCCTCCTTTAGCTGTTATAGAGGATAATTCAGCGAATGTTACATCTTTATTTGAATCTTCATTTGGAATTAGAATAAAGTCAAAAAAATCAGCGAATATATTTAATGTAACACCAGCTACTGAAGCAATGAATCAACTATCTGACCTTCTAATTAAAAGTAAGAACAATGAAACATTAAAGCAGAGTTTGAGGGGGATTAATCCAAGAGCGGTTATGTGGTATCAGAAGTTTCTTAATTCTGTTCAAAGTACCTCTGGAAGCTTAAAATTTGAATGGGCATCACCTAATTCAGAAAATAGATCCGACTCAATATCGAAAGACCAGTTGGATTCAGCCATTAAACTTATCAATGAAAACTCTGAAACATATCACCAAATGACTGTAAAAGGAAAGCTAATAGCAATCAATCTGAAAAGGAACACTTTCTACATAGAAGGTGATGACGAAAATGACTACTCTGGAAATTTATCTGAACAGATTAAAACAATAGTACAGAATGGTTACACTTTTGAGGTTCCGATGGAAGTAAATGCATTGATTGAGACAAAAAAGGTCATTAGTACATGTACAGATAAAGAAAGCGTATCGTATAAGTTACTTGAAGTTCATACAAAACAGTCTTAAGAGCATTTATAATATATAAAGGGTAAAAGGCTGCGTAAGTCCTTCTACCCTTTTTTGTTTTAGTTTACCCTATCCAACGTTACGGTGAAGCGGAATGGAGCTTAATTTCAGGAATAACTTTTTCAGCTCGGGTATGACAGAAATTGTGGATGGCACGGGACAGGAAGCCGGAAGTATCGATTTAAAGAGTGCTTTCGGCACTTCTCTGGACATTTATGGTCCATCCCGAGATTTGGTTTATTCAGGTAAATTTCGTGCGTTCTCGGGAAAGTGGAATGTAATGGATCCTGGTGAAGAGATTGTTGGAATCGTCAGAGCCAAGATGAGCTTTTTCACGAAAAGGTATGAATATCATGCGGGCTCACGAGGAATCTATTCCATCACTTCTCCGGCTTTCTCCAAAGAATATACGATTGAGGATGAGTCAGGGAAGGTTGCTGCGACCTTTACAAGAACCTCGGGCTTCTTCGGACCCGGCTCGTATCGTTTGGATAACCTGTCAAGTGAAGTGGATTCTTACGCCGTAAAAGACACAAGTACTGTGTCTCTTTTTTTCTATTATAGGCAATTGCACGCCATATTTCGGATGCTGGAATGATTTATACGCCACTTGATTGAAGTCCTCGAAATAACCCATAGTACAGTAATGCACTGATCATCGATGAAGCAAAAATCAGGCTGAAGATACCGAGCGGGGCAACCCAGGCAGATAAAAAAACAGTAACGGGTGCAAACAGACGTCCGGCAATATACTGCAAATGGTCTGCCCCCATATATTGACCTCTGGCGTGCTCTGGAGCGTAATGGCTGATGAAGCTATGCATCACGGGTGATCTTACGATTTCTCCGATTGTGAAAATGATTGTGCAGCCAAACAAGTACCAGATATTCGTGCCCAGTCCGAGTAGAAATGTACCGATTCCTGTCAGCAATGCAGACAGAATGAATACGTTCCGGTCTTGAACAGGACGCAGCCATCGGGTGACTGGAAGTACAAACAGCACAAACATCAGACCGTTCAAGCCGAGAACCCAGCCCAATATTTCAGTATGCTCCAACTGGATGTGTATATCAAACATAGAAATTAAGGACTGTGCTGGCACGTAATTTGTAATATAGACTGCTAAATAAAGATCCAGCTGCATGATTGAAATGAGTGAGAATATTCCTGCCAGCAAGTATAGAAGAAACATTTTGTCTCGGAAAATAATCCCGTAGCCTGTCCATTGTTCCCTCAGTAAGCTCATAAATGAATGGGATGATGTACGATCGGTATCATATTCAGGCTTGCTCTCATGAACGAAGAACAAGATCAGAGCCGAGTAGATCAGCATGATGGATGTACAGCACCACAGCAGCTCTTGCCGATATTCGAAGAAGAAAACAGCGCCTAAGGCAGGCCCAAGCACGGCTCCTAAATTGTTCGCCGTCGTATAAGCAGCAAATACTTGTCTACGGTCCTCCTGCGGGACCAGATCTGCCACCATTGCGGAACTGGCGGGTTTGTACAGGGCGGAACCGAGACCAATACCAATAAAAGCCGCATAATCCACTACATGATGAGTCGATACGGCAAACAGGGCAAACATGATGGTCTGCAGTGCTGTACCGATAAGCATTACGGTACGTCTGCCCAGACGGTCAGCCATGTATCCGCCAATTAAGCTGCCAGCCAAACTGAACAAGGGAGGAACCGTCATCATTAGCCCAGCTGTCTGTAATCCAAACACTTCGCTGAAATAAACCGTAATGAAGGGGAAGTACATCCAGTACAGCATGTTGAACAGCGATTCCCCAAATAATCGGATCTTCAGATTGGTACTCCACAACCGAATCTTCACTTCCAGCTAGCCTCCATTCATGAACCCAATGTATTCACCTGGCCAGGTCTATCAAAATATAGATGATTTATTTGGAAAAATATAGACTTATATTTATTCAGGATTTATACTAATAATATGAAAAGCGAGGCGACGCCTGTCTAATTCCGAAGCTGCAATTATCGAACATATGTTCTTTTATTGGGGTTCTAAATGACCATTTAGCTTAATCTAAACATACAGCTGTTTTCAAATAGTTAACCTATTTGAGGACAGCTTTTTTTTGCTTGAACATCATTTATAGTTCGTTTTGCTGCTGTAATGAAAAATATATTTAATCTTGTGTCAAACTATTTGGACAAGGACTACGCATATATAAACGAACCGGTTTGATAGGAATGGAGCGCTTTGTTTATGGAATCTGAGAAACAGTGGATCAGGCAGATCAAGAGACAATCGAATAAAGCCGCGGCGGATAAGCTGGTATCGTCCTATTACAAGGAGATTTACAGCTACGTATATAGACAGACGATGGACAAGGAGCAGTCGATGGACCTCACACAGGAAATTTTTATTTCCATGCTGCAGTCCATTCAGCACTTTGACGGGAAGAGAGCTGCGTTTCGTACCTGGCTGTATCGGATCGCCACCAATCGAGTGATCGATTATTATCGGTCCAGAGCCTTCCGCTATCGTCAATCGACGGAAACGATGGAGGAGGACCAGCATGTCATGTCCGAGCCGGAAGACTTTACGATCCGTGTAGAGAACAGAGAGGAAGTCATGAGAATTATGCACGTTGTTAGTGAATTGGAACCGGGCAGCCAGTCCATATTCAGGCTTAAAATTTTTGGCGAATATACGTTTCTTGAGATCGCGGATATGCTGCAACTCCCGGAATCTACAGTAAAATCCAAATACTATGCAATGATTCGCAAAATAAAAAAGAAGCTGGAGGTGAATACCGATGCCTCATAATGACAAGCCGTTCTATGTTGAATTCCCGGATGAGGATACCATCCGTACCGAGGTGGAGCACATCGTAGCAAGAGGATTGATGCCGAAGCCATCGCTCTCACGGAACTTGATGGATATGGCACGCCAGCTAGGCCTGCGGGTGCTGTTCAAGGATCGAGCAGAAATTGCGTTGATTACAATTGTTGGACTCCTCATTATGGTGCTGTTTGGCTATGCTGCCGGAGAACAAGTAAATTCAGCTTCTCCATGGTCTATGTCCGTACTTATCTTCACGACATCGCCTGTGCTGTATTTTACGATTGCGGTAATGTTCTTCGTTCAGCTTCGTACCAAGAGCACCTACGAAACAGAGATGGCGTGCAAATATAACGTCCATCAGCTGGCTGCATTTCGAATGCTCATATTCAGCCTGCTCAGCCTTGCCGCAAATATGATCTCAATTATGGTGCTTGCCGTGCAAATTGAAGGGTTTGATGTGGCAAGAAGCATCCTTATGTCAGCCAGCTCGCTGTTTATTTTTTCAGCCTTGTTCATGTACTTTCAGCTGCATGTGAAATCGGGCTGGTCCTGGCTTATCGCTGGTATGAGCTGGATTAGTGTTAATGTACTGCTCTCCTTGGGGCTGGGACCGGTCTTTGAGCAGGTCTTGAACCAGGTTCCACTTCTCGTGTACGGATTTATCGCGATAGCGGGCTTTATGCTGTATGCCCGTCATCTCAAACAAATGTTTCAATTACAGCAGGCAGGAGGCTATAGATAATTCATGTTAACCATTAATCAAGTAACGAAGAAATTCGGTACCTTCACTGCGCTGGAGGAGATCAGCTGTGAGCTTGCGAGCGGGGTGTACGGTTTGCTTGCTCCGAACGGAGCGGGCAAAACGACACTGATTAAAATGCTGACAACCCTTCTTTTTCCAACAAAAGGCGAGATTCTGTATGGCGGAGAAGACATCGTGCAGATGGGGGAGAGATACCGAGATCGACTCGGCTATTTGCCGCAGCAGTTCGGATATTATAAGAATGATACGCCGGTGCAGTACCTGCACTACATTGCTGCTCTGAAAGGAATGGGCAGGGAGCAGGCCTCGACCAAGATTAATGAATTGCTGGCACTTGTAGCATTGGAGAGTGTCAAAAACAAGAAAATGAAAAAATTCTCTGGCGGGATGATCCAGAGAGTTGGCATTGCTCAAGCGATGCTGAATGATCCTGAGATATTGATTCTGGATGAACCAACGGCAGGGCTTGACCCGAAGGAGCGGGTGAGATTCCGTAATTTGCTTACCCGGCTGGCACGGGATCGAATTATCATTTTATCTACGCATATTGTGTCTGATGTGGAGCTCATTGCAAACGAAATCCTGATGATCAAGGATCGGCGTTTGCTGTATAAGGAGAGTGTGGAATCCTTGTGCGCACGTCTTGAAGATAAAGTGTACGAGACGGAGCTGAGCTATGAGGAGGCAGAAGTGCTGAAAGAAAAATATTTGATCTTGTCCGAGAAGCAGGAGCTCGGCAGGCTGAAGGTTCGCTTCTTAACAGAAGCAGGCGAGCCGGATATCGTTTCGAGTAAAGTCATACCAAGTCTTGAGGATGTGTTCATATACACTTATCAGGATGAGGTGAACCTAGCAGGAGATGAAGTCTATGCGGGGCATTAAAGGGTATGAGCTGAGAAAAGTGCTGAAAGCACCGGTATTCCCGATCCTGCTCGTTATATTCATTCTGTGGAATGTGTTTCTGATCTGGCCCGTGACTTACATTAAGGAGGATTTACAGCTGGTTAATGCGCTTACGGCAGAATATGGAGCGGAAATGGATGAGGCAGCTCTTGCGGGTTTGAGTCAGAAGGCGAACGAATCGCTGGGTGAAATGAATGCGGTGACGGAGTCTAGAACAGAGCAGAGTTATGAAACGGCTGCAAGCTTTTTTGAGAAGGATAATCTGACGAAATACGTTTATAATCAACCTGGCTTATACACGGAAGATGAGCTGCAAATATTTCATCAAGCGATGCTGATTGAGCATTATTACGTGAAGTCACAAACCGCAGATACCGTATATAAGCAGCTAGATGTAGAAGCTTATGCGGAAGATGCAATGGAGCTGTATGGTGTTACAGGCAGCCCGGCTGAATTTATTAGGACACAATTTGCTGCACTTGGTGAACGGCTGGGAGAGCTGATCGACAAGGAAGAGCATAAGCAGTTGTTCTTTGATGGGGGCATGTATCGCATGCATTCGAAGTTGTTCGAGACCCTCTTCGGCGGAATCGCGATCGAGCTTATGGTGCTGGCGGTACTGATCACAGGCTTGATCTGCAAATACGAAACGGAGCACCGCAGCGAGCATGTCGTCTATTCGACCCGAAGAGGCCGCAAGCTGATGTGGGACAAGCTCTTCGCCTCATTGACCGGTTCATTCATCTCGGGTGTGCTCCTGATTATAGCGAGCTTGGGAGTCTATTTTCTCATGGCAGATTATTCAGGACTGTGGAATGTATCCATGAGCAGCCTATTTATATCCGATAAAAACTTCCCTTATATCCCTTGGTGGGAATTAAGCTTCTTAGAATATCTCATGCTGGTCATTCTCATATTTGTGATGGCTCAGCTGATGTTTAGCAGCATGGCGTTCATTATATCGATCTTGGTCAGGAACAGCTACTATGTATTTGGGGTATTTGCCCTATGTCTGGGCATCATTGTGGCATGGCGGTCATTTATATACCATCAGACAGCTTCCTCATTCTGGCCAGTTTATTTAACTCATTTCATATGATCTTGGAAGCTCAATATATGTTCATGGGTCAATCGATCTTTCGCACATACCAATGGTACGAACTTGTTACACTCCTGAGCTGGACTGTCCTGCTGGCATTTGGGGTTGTCTTATGCATGCGCAAATTCAAGAAGCAGGGGCTGTGAAAGGAGGGGAATACATGAAATTAATTGGTTATGAGCTGCGGGAAATTTTTAATCCGAAGGTGCTTATCTTTCTTGCTTTGTTCCATGTGATCTTTTATTTCTTGTTTTTGGAATTTTCATTTAAATATTTTCCTAATGGCAGACCGAATGGGGACGTGCACCAAGTGACGATACAGATGCTCGGACAATACGGGGACCATATGGGTACAGAAGAATTTGAGGATTTCAAGCAGCAATTAACGGATCTGGAGCAGAAGGCAGACCAGCTTATCAAATCAGATCCTTATTTCAAGGAATACAGGGTCAATTCTTATGAGGAATACAAACAAAAGTCGGGTGAAGGAATTCTGCCCTTTGAAGTCAGCAGTTATGTCTACAATCATAAGGAGCGCAACGACTTGTTTTATGGAATAGGGGCAAGAGGGAGACTAATTGAGCAATATGAGAGCAAAAATACTGCTGCAATAATGGATTTAAATGATGCACAGCTCGAGAAAGTTGAACAATATGAAAAAGAAGGCATCTTTACTTCTCTTTTCTCCGATGAGTTAATGCAAAATTATACGATTCTGCTTGGGTTCCTTCAAATCTTGGTCCTCGTGAGCAGCATGTTCCTGCTTATTCCCTTATATATCAGGGATCGAAGTAATGGGGTCATCTATTTGCAATATTCGTCCAAAACAGGGCGGAAACACTTCCTGATCAAATGGTTAACAGCAATTCTGGCGGTGACCGTACTATATGCCATTCAGCTCTCCGCATTCTTTATGTTTTATTCAGATGAGATTAAGAGTGTGTTCTACCCGATCTCGATTAACTCCTATTTTAACAGCTGGCTGGGCCCGTATTGGTATGATCTAAGCTTCATGGAATTCATCTTCATAACGATGGGGCTCTTGTATGTGCTGCTGCTCCTGTTCACCACCTTGACGGCGATGATCTCAAGTCTGGCTCGTAATTACGTTATCATTATCGCAGCGCTGGTGCCCTGCGTCATATGGATGCTGAGTCCGTTCTTCGATATCATGCTGGTAAGAACCGCAAGGATTGTTGATCCGTTACTTTTACAGCCAATTCTGTATGTGGTCTTGATACTAATGATCGGCCTGTTCTTGCTGCTTCGGTGGAGAAGGGAACGAGTGGGAGATATAAATTAACTGTTGGAAGTGACGCAAAATGATCTCTTATTTAGAGGTCATTTTGTGCATTTTATTGCATTCATTGTTGTATGGGAGAATTTAACTATTGAGGTGGTAATATGATATAGTACTAGAGAAATATCACTTGTACATATGAGGAGAGAAGTTAGATGCCTGCCCAATTTTTAATCGGACAATATGGTGGATTTGACCTGGGTAAATATGAAAGGGATTTCAAAAGTCATTTTTTCGGGATTGAGAATTGTTTATATGAGTCTGAGGAGGATTTTGATAGGCTCTTGTCCTTGTCGCATAAGGATGTGTTTAAATATGGGTTCCATTTCGCTCCCCGATCTGGACAGCATGAATTTCGGGATGCGCTGTTTATGTCTTCAGATGAGAATGTAAGAGAGGAAGCCTTTGGTTTCATTGAGCAAGAGCTAGAGTATCTACGTGACCGTCATTTAACTCCGGCATATGTACTGTTCCATTATCCTAAGCCGGTAAGGCTGGATCCGCAGAAGGATTGGGAGCTGTGGTATTTCGACAATGAAGCGGAGTATGAATGGGACAGGGAGGATTCGGAGTTATCCTTTGAAGCCAGAAGTGAAGAGGTATTTCAGAGATTATCTCATTATGGAGAGCTCTACGATTTTACACCGGTTCTTGAATTTGATGCCGTACCGCGTGTTATCGTGGAAACCGATTTGCTGATTCGATTACTGGAGAAGTATCCCTCTATTCGAATCTGTCTGGATACGGCGCGGCTGTTCCTTCAGACATTGACCGATCCGGATTTTGATGCAATGAAAGTGATTCACGAGTACGCCCGCTATGCCAAGCTAATACATTTATCCAATGCCCGTTATACAGATAATGCGGTTCTAAGACACCATCCGGTACTTCCGGGATTATCTCCTATTGATGGCTGGGCACCGATCGAGGATTATTTGATCGCCATTCGGGAGCTGAATTCGAATGTCCTTATACTGTTCGAGCACCGATCTGATCGTATCACGGATGTTGAACTTGCGGAATGCTATGAGTGGGTAGATGGACTTATGAACAGGGAAAAAACAAGTATAATTAATCAGTGACTTCAATGTGGATTATGAGCTTGTTAAGATATAACTGCAAGCATGCTACGAGAAGGAGTATTCATTATGGATCTAATCGAGGAAGCCATTAAATTAAGAAATGAAGGAAACAAGGAAGAAGCGCTGGAGAGATTACTGCATATTAAAAATAGATCTGAAACTGAGGAAACGGCGCAATTAAGCTATCAAATTGCCTGGACTTACGATTCATTAGGCCTTGAGCAAGAAGCTGTTCCTTATTATTTGGAGGCCATCTCTATAGGGATCCAGGGAGAAGATAGATCAGGAGCTCTGTTGGGACTGGGCAGTACATATCGAAACTTGGGTCAGTATGAAGCTGCCGAGAACGTATTACGGCAAGGCATAGAAGAATTCCCAGATAATAGAGAGTTTAGAGTCTTTCTAGCAATGGTTCAGTATAATCTCAAAGAATATGCATCCGCCATGAGGCTGCTGCTCGAGGAAATTGCTGAAAATTCTAATCATTCCGGAGTTCAGAGCTACAGACAGGCTATTGCCTTCTATGCAGACAAACTGGATCAGCGCTGGGATTAACTGGAAAAAGTTCTTTCGTTGAAGAAACGTTAAGTATTCTGCTCCCGATTGTTCGGGACTTCGATGTCATTGAATTTACGGAACTTGTAAGTTTTTTCGTGAATTCACTTGCTAACTTCAATTTTGTAGTATAAAATGACATCAATATTTAAATACGATGAAGAGGAATAGTACATCAATTCCAAGCGATCAGAGAGCTGTTGTCCGGTGCAAAACAGCCGCATAGGAATGTTGGAACTCGCCTTGAAGTAGCTCGCTGAACTGTAGTAGGTGGAGCCGGAGTCCTAACCGTTATCAATTAGGGGATATAAGTTCACTGCAAATGGACCTGTATCTGCCTGAGTGCATACCATATGGTATGAATTAGAGTGGTACCACGTAAGATGTAAAGTCTTTCGTCTCTTATGAAGAGATGGAAGGCTTTTTTTGCATCCATAAATCAGATGTACATACTATTGGGAAAAGGGTGGTCGTTATGATGAAAAATGTGGAGAAATATGCCAGAGGTTATTTTATGCCCCCGAAGACTAGCATGAACTGGGCAAAGAAAGAATACATTTCCGAAGCACCAACCTGGTGCAGTGTCGATCTTAGAGATGGAAATCAGGCGCTCGTGGTACCCATGAACCTTGAAGAGAAGTTGGAGTATTTTAATCTCCTTGTGAACATTGGATTCAAAGAGATTGAGGTCGGCTTTCCAGCCGCCTCCGAGACCGAATTCGCTTTCCTTAGAACCTTGATTGAGCAGAACCTTATTCCAGATGACGTAACGATCCAAGTACTTACCCAATCCAGAGAGCATATTATTCGCAAGACCTTTGAATCCCTTAGAGGAGCCAAAAAAGCGGTCGTCCATCTGTACAACTCAACAAGCCTTGCTCAGCGTGAGCAGGTGTTCCGTAAATCCAAGGAAGAAATTATTGATATTGCGGTATCCGGGGCAAAGCTGTTGAAGCAGTGTGCAGAGGATACAGAAGGGAACTTCAAGTTCCAGTATTCGCCTGAGAGCTTTACCGGTACGGAGATTGAATTTGCTCTTGATATCTGTAATAGTGTGCTTGATGTATGGCAGCCTGCAGCTGACAATCAGGTAATCATTAATCTGCCAGCTACCGTATCGATGTCCATGCCGCACATTTATGCGAGCCAGATCGAATATATGAGTGAACACTTAAGCCATCGGGAACATGTAATCTTGTCGGTCCATCCGCATAATGATAGAGGAACGGGTGTAGCAGATGCGGAGCTGGCGATGCTGGCAGGAGCACAGCGGGTAGAAGGAACCTTATTTGGGAATGGAGAACGCACAGGGAATGTAGATATCGTCACTTTGGCACTGAATATGTATTCTCATGGTGTAGATCCTCAGCTTGATCTTACCAATATTCCTGAGATTATCTCGGTATATGAACGCCTGACGAAAATGAATGTGGATGAAAGACATCCATATGGCGGCGAACTGGTATTTACGGCCTTCTCAGGCTCGCATCAGGATGCCATTGCCAAAGGGATGAAATGGCGTGAGGAGGAGCAGCGTGCTCACTGGTCTGTTCCTTATCTGCTGATTGATCCAATCGATATTGGCCGTGAATATGAAGGTGACATCATTCGAATCAACAGTCAATCCGGCAAGGGCGGTATCGGCTTCGTACTACAGCAGAAATATGGTCTTGATCTTCCGCCGAAGATGCGCGAAGACTTTGGTTATGTCGTCAAGAATGTGTCAGATCGTACTCAAAAAGAGCTGATGCCTAATGAAATTTACGAGATCTTCATGAAGGAATATGTAAACATTTCAGCACCCGTCGAATTTGTCAAATACCAGTTCCCGGATGATGAGGACTTCCATACGATCGTAACGATTCAATCTGGAGGAGAGGTTAAACAAATTACCGGTAACGGTAACGGAAGACTGGATGCCATCAGTAATGCGCTGCAGAAGCATTGCGGATTGGAGTATACCGATCTCGTATACCGCGAGCATGCACTTGAGACGGGCTCCAAATCACAGGCCGTTTCTTACATCGGTATTACATCCAGTAATGGAACCGTATTTTGGGGCTGCGGCGTTGACGCCGATATCGCCAAATCTTCAGTTAAGGCTTTGTTTAGCGCCGTGAATAAGATGAACCAGAAGCAGTAAATGATGATGGCCAGTCAGAACTGGCTACAGATGGATTGGTTTGAGCGGGGTTTCATATCTCTGCAGTACAGCACACAAAAAGAGGCGTTCCACGCATGGAACACCTCTTTTGTGCTTAATCCATTAGTAACCGCCGAATCCGCCCCATCCGAAAGATGCAGCAATGATAACCAAGAGGATAAAGAGAACCAGGATTGCACCGATTCCGTATCCGCCGCCTTGGCCGTAACCGAAACCTCCAACTACTCCGCTCACAGAAATTCCTCCTTTACCATCAAGATAAAATATTTTTATGTTGCATTGAGTCCATTGGTCTGGACTTTTTTACCCTGAATTTCACGATCAGAGCCCTGTCTTAATGACTCAAATATCAGTAACCGCCAAATCCGCCAAGTCCGCCCCATCCGAATGAAGCCGCAATAATGACGAGAAGAATAAAGAGTACCAAGATTGCACCAATTTTATTTCCACCGCCGTAGCCACCTACGCCGCAACTTTCTACTACTCCACCCATCTGAACTCCTCCTTTGATCGAAGATAAGATAGGGTATGACAGAAATATGGAATTGATCTAGACGAATGTGGAATTGGCAAAAAGAGAAAATTCTTTAACAATGCTATGAAATTGTAATATAATCTGCTCATCCTCATCGAGATAATTAGGGAAAGGAGGTTATGTATGAATAATTGGAAACGCTTTCTCGTGAGTTCTATACGTTTCAAGAAGCTGAGAACCCGGTTTTTATTTGCAATGATTGCTCTATCGATCCCTCCTTTGTTTATTCTCGGCTATTTCTCCTTTCAAACGACTACAAATACAATGATGCGAACTCATGCGCAGACCAATTCCGATCATTTAAAGACGGCTAGCGAGATGGCAGATTTGTTATTTCGTAATTTAATCAATCTGAATCGGGCTCTAGTGCTTAATGAATCGATTCGCAATGAGCTTATACATATCAAGAACGGTGAGCAAGCGGCTTCACCATCGGGAACAAGTGAGCGAATGGCTGCTCAAATTCAGCGTGTTATCAATACCCATCTCCTGGACAACCGCTTCGTTAATTCCATCTGCATACTGGATTATCACTTTCAAATCTACTGTTTAGGCCGCTCAGACGATGCAGGCACATATGAGCATGATACGAAAATAACACAGATTCAAAATGCAGAATGGTACCAAAAGGCCGTTAACGCCGAGGGTAGAGTCATTTTTTATGGAACAGACGTGCTTAGTGATACGAAAGATTCCTTCTCGACCATCAAGCTGTTTCGAGATTCGGAAGGTATGAATGGAGAGAGCTTGGGCGTGATTATTGTCAATGTATCCAAAAATATATTTGACAGTGCATTTAATGTTCATCACCATACCGGAAGCTATATGGCAATTGAGGATACGCAGCTGAGAAGCAGGGTCGTATTTCCTGACGCCTCGGAAGGAGATCATCTGGTCTCTCCATACAGCTCTGCCAGTGAAGCGATTCAAAAATTAAAGGAGGAAAAATATCTGGTAAGCTCCTATCGGAACGAGACGACGAATTGGACCTTTATTCATTCAGTACAGAAGAAGGAGCTGCTGGCAGAGTCAAACCGGATCGGTACGGCAACTATGGTCATTGCACTGTTAATTTCACTTACCGCTCTTGTTCTGTCGTACATATTGTCCGGCACCATTACCAAACCGCTGATCTCGATTAAAAAAATGATGATGGAATGGAACAAAGGAAAAAGAGAGTTCACGGCTACATTTGAGCAGGATGAAGTCGGTGTCATCGGCGAGACTTTTAAGCGTATGGCTTCTGAAAATGATGAACTGAATGAAAAAGTCGTGTCCCTTGTACTTAAGGAAAGGGAAGCTGAGCTAAGGGCACTACAGGCACAGATCAAGCCGCATTTCTTATATAACACGCTTGATTCCATCTATTGGATGGCCATGCTCAAGGGAAGTCCGGAGGCCGCTCAGATGGCTATTTCTTTATCCGAGAGCTTTAAGCTTAGCCTGAACAAGGGCAAAGAGCTGATTCCTATTTTTAAAGAGCTGCAGCATATTAAGCATTACTTGAACATTCAAAATATCCGGTACAATAACCGTTTTCACTTTGAGGAGGACATCGAAGAATCCATGATGAGCATGGAGATGATCAAGCTGCTTCTGCAGCCGCTGGTTGAAAATGCAATTTATCATGGACTCGAGCCCAAAGTTGGGGAAGGCCGGATTCGGCTGACAGGACGAAGAGAAGGTGAATTCATTGTATTTCGTGTTGAGGATGACGGGGTGGGAATTGAAGACCCGGCAGCAATCGAGCATGGTTATGGTTTGAGCAATGTGAAGGAAAGGCTGCGGCTCTATTATGGATCCTCAAGCAGATTTCAGATTGCCAGCATTCCAGGGAAGGGTACGTGTATTGAGCTAAGCTTTAAACCATTAACACAAGAGGAGGGACGCAGGCATGCATAAAGCCGTAATCTTTGATGACGAATACATTGTAGTAGAAGGGCTGAGGCAAATGGTAGATTGGAACGGCCTTGGCATTCAGCTTGCCGGTACAGCGAATGACGGCTGCAGGGCACTGGAGCTTGTGAGAGATGTTCGGCCGGATTTAATTCTTACCGATATTCGCATGCCGGGAATGGATGGACTGAAGCTGATCGAGTTGGCAGCGAAGGAGGTACAGAACGCTTCTTTTATTGTCTTCAGCGGCTTTAACGAATTCGAATATGTCAAAAGAGCGATCCAGCTCGGAGTAGCCGATTATTTGGAGAAGCCCTTTACGATCGAGCACATCAATCAGGCATTGACCAAGGTCCTGGGCCACATATCTAAACGGGAAGAAATGGAGGTGCTCCGCAGCGATTGGGAGGGCAATAGAAAGGCGCTGGTCGAAAGAGCGCTGCTGAACCTCCTGCTCAATAACGAAAGCTGTCCGAATGCATGGTCTGAGCTTCATGAGCTGGAGCATACCGGCGTTATCTGCGCTACAGTTCTTGCATTTCGTGCCGATCATTTTACAATTCACGCTAGTGAAGAAGCAGTCATTCAGCTTCAGATGGGTAAGGATAAGCTCGCAGTGATGCTGCACCGTACAATGCCAGGCGAAGATTACTGGGCACAGCATGCACAATATTACCGTGACAAGGATTATCCCATTGGGCAGGGGGAGATCGCGATTCAACCAGCGGATCTGTTCATCAGCCTGGAGACGGCAAGATATGCTCTGAAGCAAGCGGAGGAAGTGGGATGGACAGGGCTGTGCCCGTATAAGGCCAAAGCTCGAGATAAGAACGAATCTAAAGGCAAGGAAGCGATCGAGAAGGCTCTTGCCTATATCCATCTGAACGGAATGCGGGACCTGTCACTCGCTGAGGTTGCTGAGCATGTTGGCTTGAATGCAGCCTACCTCAGTGTCCTATTCAAGGATTCTGCGGGAGAGTCCTTTATCAAATATTTGACCAGACTGCGGATGGAGAAGGCAAAGTGGCTGCTGCAGAGAGGATTGAAGGTCGCGGACGTCAGTGAACGGGTTGGTTATCATACGTATCGCCATTTTTCCGAGGTATTCAAGAAATATACAGGTGTTCTTCCAGGTCAATATAAGGAGGACCCAAAAAATACGGACATCAATCCAAAAAATGACCCACTGACTGAACCTGAATGAAAGCATTTACAATGTACTCAGGGGATGTAGTAGTCCCGAATGTCAATTCATTCAGGTAGGGGGCCAGTATTTATGAAAAAAGGAAGAAAAAGAGCTGCACTGATCATTTCTGTACTGCTTGCGGTTGGGTTACTATCAGGATGTGCTGCTGGTGGAGAAGAGGGAGCTCCATCATCCGCAGAGGGAGATGTGACATTGACGCTGCTTAGTGATAACACGCAGGATGCACTAAACAGTGCAAAAGCGATGATCGCTGCTTTTGAAGAGAAGAACCCGAATATTAAAGTAGAAGTCGAGACGAGACCCGGAGGAGATGAAGGAGACAATCTGGTCAAGACAAGGCTGTCTACTGGGGATATGACCGACATCATCATGTATAATTCAGGTTCATTAATGCAAGCGCTTAACCCGGAAGTGAATCTGCTGGATTTGACCAATGAATCGCTTATGGACAATGTAATGGACACCTTCAAACCGACAGTTACGTATAACGGGAAAATTTATGGAGTCCCTGCGGGTTCCACGATGGCTGGCGGCTGGTTCTACAACAAGAAGGTATATGAGCAGCTGGGGCTGACCGTCCCTGAAACCTGGGAAGAGCTGATGGTGAACAACGAGACAATTAAGGCTGCCGGCATCACTCCGGTCATTGGCACATACAAGGACAGCTGGACCTCTCAGCTAGTGGTTCTTGCGGATTATTATAACGTTCAATCTGATGCTCCGGGGTTCGCAGACGATTACACCGCAGGAACAGCGAAATATGCGACCACACCTGCAGCGCTTCGCAGCTTCGAGAAGCTTCAGGAAATATTTAATAAAGGTTATCTGAATAAAGATTTTCTGGCAACAACTTATGATGCTGGATTGAAGATGCTGGTTGAAGGAACAGGCGCACATTATCCAATGCTGACGTTTGCCATCCCTCCGCTTGTCCAGAACTATGCGGATCAGATCGAAGACATCGGATTTTTCCCTCAGCCGGGTGACCGTGCTGATGATCACGGCTTGACCGTCTGGATGCCAGGCGCAGCCTACATCTATAAGAATACGGAACACCCTGAGGAGGCTAAGAAATTTGTATCATTTATTGCTTCTCCAGAAGGAATGGCAGCCAGTGCTACCGTATCCATGCCGACAGGGCCTTATGTAATCAATGGGGCCGAGATGCCGGAAGATGTAGCTCCTGCCGTTAAAGATATGGTGCCTTATTTTGAATCGGGAAAAACAGCTCCTGCCCTGGAATTCCTCTCTCCAATTAAAGGACCGAGCTTGCCGCAAATTACGGTGGAAGTAGGTGCCGGAATCAAATCCTCCGCCGAAGGTGCCGAGGTATACGACAAGGATGTAGAGAAACAAGCCAAACAGCTTGGACTGGAAGGCTGGTAATTGCCGTATGTCCAAAGTATTCCGAAAAACCTATTCTTACATGTTTCTGCTCCCAGCAGCCATCATCTATTTCGTGATCTTTATTTTTCCTACCATCATGTCCTTTTTCTTCAGTATGACGAGGTGGACATTGGCCGATTGGGAATTTATCGGATTCGAAAATTTCATTACCTTTTTCCAGGAATCCTCACTAAGCATCGGATTTAAAAATACATTCATCTATGCGGTCGTGACTTGCAGTCTAAAAGTAATCCTCGGTCTGCTGCTGGGTGTGTTTCTTACCTCCAAGCTGCGTACCAAAGGGTTTCTGCAGTCTGTAATCTTTTTCCCGACCCTAGTGAGCACCATCGCCATCGGTATAGCCTTCAGCATGATGATGCATCCGACCGAGGGGCTGATTAATACTGCGCTGTCCTTCATAGGCATCACCGGTCCGGATTGGCTGGGTGATACGCGGATCGCCCTGCTGTCGGTCGCTCTGGTGGATGTATGGAAGGGAGTCGGCTTTGCAACAGTCATATACATTGCGGGGATCTTATCGATCCCTGCTGAATATTACGAAGCTCTTCAAATCGATGGGGGCGGCTCTTTCCGCAAGTTTTGGAATATTATCATGCCTCTGAGCCGGCCGGCCACCAACTCCGTAATTATTCTGTCCTTTATCGGCGGGCTGCGCTCCTTCGATCTTGTATGGGCGATGACCAAGGGAGGCCCTGGCTTCACGACAGACCTTATTGCGTCTATTATTTATAAGCAATATCAAGGAGGGTTCTACGGACTCGCGACAGCGGGCAATGTCATTCTGTTCCTGTTTGTAACGGCACTCGCTTTTCCGCTGTACATGTATTTGAACCGGAAAGAGGTTGACCTATGAAGAAGTCCATTCAGAGAGCTATTGTCGAGATTGTATCTGTCCTTCTTACGGTCATTATATTTATCGTTCCGCTGTATTTCGTGCTGGTCAATGCATTGAAGGATCAAAAGGAGGCGGCGGTACTTAATCTGAGCTGGCCCTCTCAAGTTCATCTGTGGGACAATATCCGTGAAGTGATCACAGCCCGTGATTATATGTTACTTACTGCATTTGTGAATAGTACCGTCCTCACTTTGCTATCCATCTTTGTTCTAATTGCCGTCTGTGCGATGGCCGGGTATGTCGTTCAGCGAAGGGTCAGCAAAGCGACGCCATTCATAAACTTTTTTATTCTCGCCGGGCTGATCATCCCTCCTGCAATTGTCCCAACGATCTGGGTACTGGATAGTATCGGTCTATACAAAACGATGATGGGTCTCGTACTGGTAGAAGTGGCGCTCAGCTTTCCTTTTGGCGTGCTGCTGTATAAAGGGTTTATGTCCCAAATTCCCCGGGAGGTTGATGAGGCGGCGGTAGTGGATGGGGCTAACGGCTTTACATTGTTTTACCGAATCATTTTTCCTTTGCTTCAGCCGGTTACGGCGACGATTATTATTACTTCCTCGGTCAGCATCTTTAACGATTTTACTAACCCGCTGTATTTCTTCCCAGGCGCGAAGAATGCAACGGTCCAGCTGACACTATACAATTTTCAGAGCCAGTTTAATACACAATGGAATCTTCTATTCATGAATATTTTGCTGATTACTATACCGCCTCTGCTGCTGTTCATTATATTCAACAAAAAGATTGTTGCCGGAATGACGGCGGGTGCCGTGAAGGGCTGACATTATGAATGAAGGGAAGATTACAACATGCCAATGCTCGTACCTGGAGGAAGTCTGCTGGAGCGTGCCCAAGATTTACTCCCCAAATTATATGAATCTACTATTTATCCAAGAGAAGCGGTACAGGTCATCGCTGACGAAACTGCATTTCAAGGCTGGAGGATGCAGCCCCAGTCGGCAGTGGAGGATGTATTGGACAGAACGTACAATAGTAACGAGAGCTTCATTCTGGATTTTGGTGATCATCATGTAGGCTATGTATCCTTTAGCGTTCGTGCTGCCGGAAGCCCCCAGGATGCCCCGCTGCGGCTGAAGCTTGTCTTTGGGGAGATGCCCTGTGAGATGGGGGAAGAATTCGATTCCTATAACGGATGGCTCAGCCGTTCCTGGCTTCAGGATGAGGTTATCATTATTGATGTATTGCCACAGCGGATTGAGCTGCCGCGTCGGTATACCTTCCGCTATATGAAGGTCATTGTGCTGAGTACCTCTCAGAAATACAAAGTTCAATTTGCGGACATTCAGGCAAGAGCAGTCACATCAGGGAACTTGGCAGAGGTTAAGCCGCTGCCCGCAGGTCTTCCGGCGGATATTGCAGAAATGGATCGAATCGGCATTCGCACCCTGCAAAACTGTATGCATACGGTCTTTGAGGACGGGCCCAAAAGGGATCGCAGACTATGGCTTGGAGACCTGAGGCTGCAAGCACTGGCGAACTATTACACATTTAACAATCATGATCTGGTTAAGCGCTGTTTGTACTTATTTGCCGGACTGCGAGCGGATCAAGGCCAGATATCAGCATGTATCTTTGAACAGCCTGAGCCTCATGCAGATGATACCTTCTTGTTTGATTATTCACTGTTTTTTGCATCAACCCTCTATGATTACTACAATGCGACAAAGGATAAAGCCACAGCGGAGCTGCTCTGGCCGGCAGCGAAAGACCAGATACGATTTGCGCTCGAACGAGTGGATGATCGGGGAATCGTGAGAGATGATCCCCAGTGGTGGTGCTTTGTTGATTGGCATCCGGAGTTGAATAAACAGGCCCCTGCACAGGCTGTATTGATCTATTGCCTTAAGCGTGCAAGGCTGCTGGCTCAAGAGCTATCGGAGTTAGAATTAAGCAGCATGCTTTCAATGGAGATCGATCGATTGACCCAAGCTGCACTGGAGTATTTGTGGGACGAGAATCTAGGTTACTTCATTAGTGGCGAGGATAGAAACCTGTCTTGGGCCTCCCAAATCTGGATGGTGCTTGCGGAAGTGCCGGATAAGGAAGATCGGGCTGAATTGCTCGACAGACTGTTTATAGATCCACCGACGGTTGCTCCCATGACACCTTACATGGTGCATCATCTCATCGAGGCGTTGTTTGAAGCAGGCAAGAAGGAGAAGGCCTTGGATGAAATGCGCAAATATTGGGGCGAAATGATTAAGGACGGGGCGGATACCTTCTGGGAGGTATACAATCCAGATGATAAAAAAATGTCGCCATACGGCAGCAATCTGATCAACAGTTATTGTCATGCCTGGAGCTGTACACCGACCTATTTTATTAGAAAATATCTGATTTGAGCTATTAGGCCAAAGGCTGTCTTCTACTAAGGGGACAGCTTCTTTTTGTTATAGAGAGCTCAATGAGATATATTGGCTGAAAAATGAATTGGCTATAATTATTCTTACCCTTGCGGGAAAGTAGAAGAGACGGTAAGGTGATTGTCGAATAAATAAGTACAGATCTATTAACTTGTGAAAAAAAAAGGAGGACTTGCAGCGTGGCTGAATTTGTCCGTACACCCCCGATTCAAGAGATCGCAACGTTTATCGCCAGAATGAATAGCAGTAAGAGCAGCAATGTTGGTTATGCAGGAATGAATAGACACGAGATTGAGGCTAGTCTGACAGAAGAATTCTCAGATTTGTCTCTTGAAGACTCTATCGTAGTTTATATGGAGGAAGGAAAAATTGTTGGCATCCTTGGGTTTGATGTCGAACTGGAAGCAGGAGCAGCAGAAATTTGGGGGCCTTTTATCGACACGGAGTTTGGACCCTTGTGGCAGAGGATTGCCACTGATCTATGGAATACAGGCCTAGCCAAGCTAGAGAGTCGTGTACATACATTCAAAGGCTTCTATAATACGGCGAACGATCGTGGAAGAGAGTTAATGAACCAGTTAAAGGCTGATTATAAACAGAAGGAAACGGTTCTTGTAATTAAACCAGATGCATTAATAAAGGAACAAGGAGGGGCATACTTCCATCATGCTTCAAATGGTTCAATAGAAGCTTGGGATGAGCGGTGGGCAGCGCCCTTCTCGACGTTGCATGATCAGTGCTTTCCAAGTACCTACTATAATTCAACAGCAATTCTAGAACGACGGAGTAACGAGAATCGACTATTTCTATATACTCAAGAAGAAGAGCTCCTCGGTTATGTCTACACGGAAGGAAACGAAGAGCATGCTGAAGGCAGCTTGGAATATATTGCGGTAGCTGCTGCAGCTCGAAATAAGGGGATTGGTACTGCACTAATGCGGTATGCGGTAACGGATTTGTTTGAAAGAGCTATTGAAGAGGTAAAGTTATGCGTGTCGAGCTCTAATCATACAGCGCTTGGGGTCTATTTAAGGGCGGGTTTTACTGTCGAGCAGGAGCTCGAATTCTACATTTTAAATACTGAAGAATGCACAAGTGCTATCAAGAGAAGGAAACAGAATGAAATCAAATATGATGGACCCAGCAATTGTTGACGTTGCCGACTTACCATTAGGGTGGGTTGCATGGCGAGAAGACATAGTTAGCCCTTGAAACAGAGAGAAGAATCAAATTAGATTAGTAAACCTTGATTGGCTTCCCGCCTCTCAAGGTTTTTTTGATGGTTCGACTCAATGCCGAACAAATCAAACATTTATAAGATTACACCTATTTTCTCAAATAATTCTCGATAGATTGACCAACCCACTTACTTCTAGATGTAATTTACAGCTTCTTTAGTTCTAGTACAATTCGACTAAGTATATAACCATTTCGATACAATGTGTAGCACTAAATTCCTGTTTTTTAATATTCGATTCCGAGAATACGAGTCGATATGACAAAAGATCTATCCATTATACAGCATTCAACCAATGGTAGATTAGAATCGATGTCAAATAACTTCACCTAAGCAGTTTGGTATGTTCGATTTTATGCGAAAATAGCTCGAGTTTTGTGTAAAAATAAGGCGTTTGACAACAATTCTACCATCATGTGAGGTATATCAGGAAATTCTACAATGTTTTTAAGCGTGTTGAATTAAAATAGTTTTCGAAGAACGATAGTGTTACTTCAAGCTACATAAGAAGAAGTTTATCGAAAAAGGAGACATGCGATGAGGAGAGGACATGAAGAAGATTGATAGAGTATTGCAGAAACTTAGCTTACATTGAATAGTATAGGAGGAGTAGTATGCAGTCTAAGCCCATTCGACGTAGATTGATGTCATTATCGGTTGTCTCCACGTTATTCCTATCCACAGTATTTCCCGCGGTAGTCTCCGGAGCTGAAGCAACGAATAGAAAGTTTGATCCTTCCTTATTTAATTTAGATGAGAGCAAGCTGAACTCTCAGATGAATGGTGTCACATTGAATAGTAGCAAGAAGCAAGCTGCATTAAATAACACAGATCAGAGTACGAATACCGGTTCGAAAATTGAATCCTATACACAGAGTGATAATTCCGAACGAGCTTCCTCAGTAATTACCCCGCAAAATTATGTTCCTGAATCAGACAGTACAAGTACAATCAGTGTAATCGTAGAGTTATCAGAAGAGCCGATCGCACTCTATGAATCGAAGTCTTCTCAAAATTTAAACTCGGGAAATAACGATCAGCGCAGCCTCATTCAGAAACAGCAACAGTCTTTTGCCTCTGCTGCAAAAAGACTGAATGCCACGCTGAAGACACCATATTCTGTTGTTTTTAACGGGTATGCAGTAGATATCCGGGCTGATCGGGTTGAAAGCCTGTTAGCGATTCCGGGTGTCAAAGCCGTGTATCCGGATAGTGAGATGAAAGCGACGCCAATCAACAGTATTACTCCTAATATGGATGAAAGTGCACCGTTTATTGGTTCAGATACGTTCTGGGATATCGGATATGATGGGGCAGGCATTAAGGTAGGTGTACTGGATACGGGAATTGATTATGAGCATCCAAGCTTAGCTGATGCATATAAAGGCGGATATGATTTCATTGATAATGATGATGATCCTTACGAAACACCTCCAGATCCTAATGATCCTGAAGCTGCTACCGATCATGGAACGCATGTGTCCGGTACGATTGCCGGCCGCGGCAATCCGCTTGATCCAGAAAGTGGAACAGGCTGGGTACGGGGCGTAGCCTATGGAGCTGATATATATGCGTATCGGGTGCTCGGTCCAGGCGGCAGCGGTCCAACATCAGGAGTAATTGCAGCAATTGAACAGTCGGTTGAGGATGACATGGATATCATAAATCTATCTTTGGGAAGCGAAATGAACAACGAATTTGATCCTGCTTCCGTTGCACTAAACAATGCGGCTCTGGCTGGTGTTGTTGCCGTGGTTGCTAATGGTAATTCGGGACCAGATGATTATACACTTGGTTCGCCGGGAGCTGCCGAAATACCCATCTCGGTAGGTGCTTCTACTCCCCCTCTTAATGTACCAACAGTTGATGGTGAGGGGCTACTTACTTCTTATGGCAGCCTGATGACATTCTCTCCGGATTTATCCACACTGGATGGAGAAACAATAGAAGTCGTTTATGCAGGTCTTGGAACGACGGACGAAACAGAAGCAGTCGATTTGACTGGAAAGGTTGCACTTATCCAAAGAGGAAGCATTTCCTTTACAGAGAAATCTGTAAATGCACAGGCTGCGGGTGCTGTAGCTGCCATCATTTATAATAACGAACCAGGGAACTTTGGTGGAACCTTGGGTGTACCAGGGGATTACATCCCAACCCTTAGTATATCTCTTGAGGATGGTACAGCCTTGAAGAGCAAGATCGAGGCTACTCCTGGTTATGAAATTACATTCGGAATTGACTTACAGCAGGACTTAATGGCAGATTTCAGCTCCAGAGGTCCCGCTCTTCCTAAATATGGAATCAAACCGGATATCTCCGCACCTGGTGTTGCGATTCGTTCTTCAATTCCAGCCTATGGTGGAGATTATTCAGAAGCTTATGCGGACTTCCAGGGTACAAGTATGGCTACACCGCATGTTGCGGGAGCAGCTGCACTGCTACTGGATAAGGATGCGAGCTTAACCCTATCTGAAATCAAAGGTTTAATGACCAATAATGCACTTAAACTGAGTGATCTAAATGGAAACCGGTATGAGCACAACATTCAAGGGGCAGGCAGGCTTGATCTGGAGAGTACCTTGGAAGCGAAGGCAGTAGCCTTGGTTCAGGAGGAAACAACCGCAGTAGAGTCGGGTGAAGAGACTCCTTATGAGACAGGACTACTGAGCTATGGAATACTTGATGGAGGATCGACATCAACCAAAACGATTGAAGTCAGTGATGTGGTGGGTGAAGGATCTTCCTACAGCGTATCCACAGAGTGGTATGGTACTCCTCCAGGGACGCTGAGTGTCAGTGAATCCAGCATTTCTGTTCCCGTTAATGGAGAAGCTTCGATTGATGTAACGATTGCAATGAGTAATGGGATAGCGGATGGAAATTACGAAGGCGAGCTTATATTGACGGAAGCTGGCGGTCACCAGCTGAAAATTCCAGTCTATGTGTACGTTGGTGAGCCTGTTGAAATCCCTGTCGTATCCGATGTTGCGGTTGACCCTCAATTTTTCTCACCTAATGAAGATGAGCTGTATGACTATACAGATGTATATTTCTCCGTGAATGCAGGGAACGAAAAAATAGCTTTAGATATTCTTAATCCTAATGGAAAATGGCTGGGTTCAATTGATGAATCTAATGGAGAAATGGAGCCTGGAGATTACTGGATACAACAATGGGATGGAACGATCATTAATGGGCCTAACATTATCAAACTTGAGGATGGAATTTACTTTGCCTCTGGATCAGCTTTAATAAATGGAGGCTGGATAGAGTATCTAGATGAAGCGTATCCATTTGTTCTCGATACGGCAGCACCAGTGTCGACTCTGGATGACCCACAAATTACCGTCGAAGGTGACGTCGGGACCATCCGGGGGCAGATTGAATCCGACCTTATGGTAGATGCTCTGGGTGATTATTCAGGTATTGGTGTTGAGGCAGGTTACCTTGTTGATGGCGAGTGGGACTATGCAATTGGATCGATCTCGGATAACGGTGAATTTACAATTGAAGTACCCATTGTAGAAGGCCAAAATGATTTCGAAGTGTATGTCTATGATTACACAGGCAATGGGTTTATTGAACCTTCACATCTTGTCAGCTACGAAAGTGACGGAGAAGAACCTGGCGAACCGACACCAGGCGAAATCTCCTTAACGGTGGATCCTTCCGCTGATGAAGTTGGTGTCAATGAATCCTTCAATCTGGACATTGATTTCTCCGAAGTGGAGGATCTCTATTCTGCTCAGTTCAGCTTGACGTATGACGAGGATCTGGTAAAAGGCACAACAGCACCAAGCGTGGTTCTCGCAACGTATCAAGAAGAGCAGAATCCGGGCGTAACACCATACGTCTATGAAGAAACAACGGCACTCGGTAATGGGCTGGCGAAAACAGACTACGTCATTACTTTGGTAGGATTGGAGTCTGGGTATACCGGAGAGGGTGCACTTGCATCGTTCAACTTCGCTGGCGCAAGTGAAGGCGAATACGACTTCGAATTATCGAATGTTCGTGCACTGAACAGTACTTCTGCAGATATTGCTGTAGGTGACATAACCGGAGCGTCTGTAACGGTAACAAGTGATCCTTCACCAGGTCAATACTCCATTACAGGCAGCATTGATGCCGAAGCCTTCGCTGACGGTGTTGACTACAGCGAGACTTGGTACCAAGGTGCGGATGGCGTACACAAGGTCGTTGTTGAAGCTGTTGATAGCAACGGTTCAGTAGCAGGTGTTGGAACGGTTCGGGCTGACGGTACGTACACCATTGAGGTTCCTGAAGGAACTTACACAGTACGCGTTGTTGTTCCGGGTCACATCACGGAAACAGCAGGCGTAACCGTAGACGGCAATGAAACATTGAACTTCGGACCGCTGACAGCAGGTGATGTCAATAATGACGGTGCAGTGAATCTCGTAGATCTGCAGCTGACAGCCAAAGAGTTCGGCAAAACGAAAGGTTCCGCTTGGACAAATGCTAAAGCCTCTGCAGCGGACATCAATCGTGACAGCGCAATAGACCTGCTGGACATCTCATACATCATCGGAAACTACGAGCTGTAATTTCGAATGAATGAACGAATCAGTAAGCTGGAGGGAGGACCACAAGTCCTCTCTCCTTACATATTAAGATGACAGGAGCTGTACTCTTGATGACCAATTCTCCGATATCGAAGAAATTAGCCGCAATTCTACTGGTAAGCAGTCTAGTACTTACTATAAATTCTACAGCGATCTTTGCTGCAGAATCGACAGCCGTTACTTCTGCCTCGAACAGCCAATCCGATCTTCCGATGGTTCGTCTCGTGCCCTCTTCATACCATGTCAAGACAGGAGATGTCGTTGAAGTTGCGATATGGCTGCAGGGTTTTACGGGAGACTACAGCAAAGTACAGGGCTATGAGGTTCACTTGAATTTTGATAAAACACTGCTTGCGCCTGTCGAGGGAGAGACCAAGCTTACGCCAAGCGTTTTTAAGAAAACGAGCAATCCGATGAGCCTGCTTAATAAAGTGAATGCGTCAGGTAACGTACAAATTGCCGAGGCAATTACATCGAAGAATGCGAAGCTGTTTATGGGCTATGGTAAAGTAGGTACGGTAAAATTTCGCGCATTGAAGGCCGGGGCAGCTAAACTGACCCAGTCCAAGTCGATCATTATTCAGCCGGATAATCCTGGCATTAACATCATACATCGTGTGAACCATCCTACAATTACGATCTCAGGGAGCGGATCAGGAGCAGGTAAAGTAAATGAAGTCATTGAGACCGTGGGAGATAAAGCTGAGCAAAAAGTGAGTCTGCCGACAAGTAAAGAGATCATCTCCGGGTTTAAAGATCAGTCGGCATTAACCAAAGTCAAATGGGCAGAGAATGCCATCATTCGTCTGGCTACAAGTGAAGTGCTTGTCGGCACGAATGAGGGCAACTTTGAACCGCTCCGCAATATGACAAGGGCTGAATTCGCCAAAGCGGTTGTAACTGCACTTGAGCTTAATATGGCTCAGACGATGGCACCCTCATTCTCGGATATCAAAACGACCGATTGGTATTATGATTATGTGGAAACCGCTGCGAGTTACGGTCTGATTCAGGGCTCCAAGGATAAGAGTGGGGCGCTGACGTTCAAGCCGAATGCTCCCATTACAAGAGCAGAATTAGCTGCGATCCTATCCAGGCATCTTACGGCAGGGACAAGTGAGTCGACCGTTAAAACGGCACCATTTACAGATATTCAGAATCACTGGGCCCAGTCCTCCATCTCCTATCTGTACAACAACCAGCTGATCCAAGGTAAATCCCAGTCCAAATTTGCACCGAATGACATGGCGAATCGTGCTGAGGTCAGTGTCATGCTGAATCGAATTCAAGAGTGGACTGACTAAATGTTCTGCTCCCCGAAATTTCATAGGAACATCGTCTGCTTCCTTTGCTAAGGAGCAGACGTTTTTTTGTAACCAATAAATTTCCGTGTTACGATATGGGATGGGCTAGTAGTAAGCACGACAAAATCAGCCCCAAATTTACATATTTAGATGGAGGTATCAGGAGTGAGCCAGCAATTAAGTCAATTTGAACCCATGTATCGTTACATCGAACAGAAAGTGCAGGCTGGAGCATGGCCATCTGCTGTACTTGGCATCACAGATAAAGAGCATTCCATTGATCTGCGGTCTTATGGCATGCATGATCATGGAACAAATATAGACAGTACGAGCACTTATCCGGTATTTTCCATCACGAAGCCCATGTTTGGATTAGCCATTATGCAGTTATGGGAGCAGGGGTTACTTCATCCATCCCAGCTTATAACTGAGCTGCTCCCTGAGTTCGGTGAACAGGGAAAAGACAAGCTTGCCTTATGGCATTTGCTGACCCATACGTCAGGATTGGATGAGTCCTATATGGCAAGATGGGCTCAAGGCAAGCTTGAAGCAGACGGAATGAATCATTCCAAGATCTTCACTTCTCTCGTATCCAGTACCTTAACAGCTGCTCCAGGTACTTCAGTAAGCTACAACAATATTGCATTTACTGTGCTTGCGGAGATCATCGAGCGTATCAGCGGCATGACCTATGAAGATTATCTGAAGACACATATTTTTGATCCGCTGGGGATGAAGGATACCGGCTTTGGTGAACCTGGTGCAGATCAGTCCAGAATGGCACCTATAGGAAGCTTAGAAGCGATAGCGGGGCGAATGGACCAGCTGATGAGTGCGAAGCTGCCCTTTGGCGGCTTGATCAGTACAGCGGATGATCTGATGATCTTCGCAAAAGCCATGCTGAATGAAACGAAGTATGCGGAAGACAAGCGTCTTCTACAGCCACTGACGTTCAGACAGATGGTTACACCTCAGACGCTTCATATTGATGAGGTCGATTCGGATTACGGATTTGTATGGAAAATGCCTGCGCGTCACAAAGGGTACATCGAACGGGATATTTTTGGTCATAACGGTATAGGCGGCTGTATGGTCTGGATGTATCCGAAGCAAGGATATGCATTTGTACTGATGACGGCGCAGCTGGCCAAAACGGTAGACAATATTCATGTGCACAATGTATTTAGCTCCTGTCTGAATGAGTAGAGACACATGTAACCTGAGCATCCCTTCGTAATGAACGAGAATTCAAGAGCGAAGTTTCGATAATATAAACAAGGGCTGACGGATATCCGTCAGCCCTTGTTTATATTGAATACGTGATAATACTCCTGAACTATTGTTGATCTAACAGCTCGACCGTTTCTTTGAGCGTGTTCTGATCTCCGACATTACCAGGGAAGATGATATAAGGAATGTGAGGGAACTTGCTCTCTTCACCTGTAATCCACACCGGAACGCCGGGTTTGATCTGACCAGCAACGGTAGCACGCTGCACCTTGAGTCCCTTGGTCCCGATATCGCTCGAAGTAATACCGCCCTTGGCTACGATAAAGCGCGGACGCACGTTGAGCTGCTGGACGATACTTGTTACGGCATCGGATATTTTTACAGACTGCTTCAATTCCTCATTCTTCATGCCTTCACCGAGATCCAGCCGTTCACGGCGAGTATATACGGTACAGGTCTTGCCTGATGCAATGGTTTGCTCGGCTTCCAAGATGACCCGTTCTGTTTCAGCTGCAAATGCGGTGTCATCGGTAACGAGATGTACATCAAATTCGATAAATGCGATATCCGCCATTGTTTTTAGTTGTTCAAGCTGTTCTGTCGTCTTTTGAACATGGGAACCGACCAGAATCAGTCCGCCTTCATTAGAAGGGGAGGGGATTAGCTCTTCCCTGTTTAGCAGCGGCTTGTCGCTGATTCCTCCAATGACCTTGGTGAAGGAGGCTGCTGTACGGAACATGAAATTTTTCCCGCCGCGGATGGCACGGATCAGCGCTATTGTAAAGACCTTCACATCTACATCGTCAACGGCGTTAACCACGACTTTGTTAAAGTGCTGGACCTGCATAAGCTGCTCTACAATCGTATCAATATCCATAGAGCGCAGTGTATCCAGAGCAATGTAAGTGGTGTTCTTGGCCAGATAAGCACCCTCAGATTTCTCCTCAACCCAATCCCCCAGATGAGAGCTGGTATAACCAAAGGTTCGATCCTTGGCAAATTCAGTTTCGCCAGCAGGAACTAGCTTATCGCCATACTGTACATAGTGAATGTTGTCGATCGTATAACGTCCGCCTGCCTTGAAATAAGGAAGAATAACTTCTCCATCAAATGTGGAGCCTGACTCCGCTTGAATCGTATCCTTCAATGTATCTGTTTCCAGCGGATAATGGCCCCGTAATGTGGAATCACCTCGGCTGATGATGAGAAAAGGCTTATTAAGCTCTTTAGAAGCCGCAGCGGCATTGCGGGCAATTTCCTTGTGAGCCTCTTCTGATTCAGTGGCCACCATGGCACGGGAATTCGTCAGGATGAAGAACATGGACTGCTCCTCGCGAAAACCATTCAGCATGGTGGACATAGACCAGTCCGTGTATACAGATATGCCGTGTACGGTCTGCACTCCTGTCGGATCATCATCCAGAACGATAATTTTTCGATCCAGCTCCTTAATTTCTATGGACAGAAGCTGCTGCACCATCTCATGATCTAGTGAAGGGAGCTGGTCTAATATTTCCGCAGCATCTCGTTTCTCTGTCGTTCCACTCATCGTATCCACACCTTATCTATATATTGTAATTATGGTATTGATTAAATTCCCGGCAGAATTCCGCTGAACAAGCTTAATACATAGACTGTCGCAAGCGCTGTCAATCCTGCGATAAATCCACCCAGTGTCCATACCTTCAGAGTCTGGGTAACCGTCAGCTTACCAAACCGGTTAACAACCCAGAATCCGGAATCATTCGGAAGGGACAAGCCGATACCCCCGGCACAGATGGCCAGTCCAAGCAGGATCGGAGATACACCAAGATCCGCAACGAGCGGTCCCATAATGCTTGATGTAGTAACGAGGGCAACAGTTGAAGATCCTAAGGATGCTCTCAGAATTTGTGTGAATATGAATGCCAGCAGCAGCACAGGTATGCTCCAGCTCTGCATCGTCGTAATCAGATAGTCACCAATTCCGCTGTGATTAATGACAGCACCGAACGCGCCGCCGGCACCGGTAATCAGAATGATCATACCGCCTGTTGCGATGGCTTCGGTGTACAATTTGCCTGAATCTTCTGCAATATAAGGGCGAAGCAGGACAAT
Source organism: Paenibacillus urinalis (assembly GCF_028747985.1). Classification (NCBI taxonomy): domain Bacteria; kingdom Bacillati; phylum Bacillota; class Bacilli; order Caryophanales; family Paenibacillaceae; genus Paenibacillus; species Paenibacillus urinalis. Next base: position 3,273,444 of record NZ_CP118108.1, on the reverse strand, counting down.
AGCAGCTAATACACTGATCAGCAGCGCAACATTCTTGTCTCCCAGAAATCCGAACAACGTTTCAATGAATGTCCCAGGAAACAGCATCTGTGAAATTGTGTTGGCAAGGATCAGGATGATCGGAAGGGAGAGCATGCCGAAGGACATCGCTGTGCTGATTTCCTTACGCGGCAGTTGTTTAACTTCTTCCTCAACGGTTTCAACTTCATCCTCCGTCTTGATGCGCTTTCCTATGAACATTCCATAGATGTATCCCCCAACAAGAGTTGCCGGAATCGCTACGATAATGCCGTACAGAATAAACAGTCCTAAATCCGAGCCTGTATTCTCAGCTACAACCATCGGGCCTGGCGTTGGCGCAATCATATTATGTGCGGTAATTAATCCAACTCCGAGAGCGGTTACAAAGGTAACGATTGAGATACCTGTACGTGAAGCAAGACTCTTAAGCAGTCCGCTCAAAATGACAAATGCAGCGTCAAAATAGACGGGGATCGACACCACGGTACCGGACAGCGCCAGTCCTGCAGGCGATTTTTTGATACCGAATATTTTCAGCATGGAGCTGGCAATTTTCTCAACGGCACCAGATGCCCCCAGAAATTGACCGAAAATCACACCAAGACCGATTAATATACCGACCCCGGTCAGTGTGCTTCCGAAACCGGAGGTAACAACGCCGGGAACCTCCTTCATAGGAATGCCAATGGCAATTGCTGTTGCAAATGCAGTGAAGGCGAGAGCCAGAAACGGCTCAACCTTCCACTTGATAATAAGAAGAAACAGAAATGCTAATGCAATCAGAAACACGACGATCAGCATAGGTCCTGTCAACATGTTGTTTCCACCTTTACTAGAAGATTAGGATTATTGCTGCGCTTTGCGGACTTCTACACCAGCCAGCTTCTCATAATATTGCACGATGCCCCCATGATCATCAGCTTGTTTTCCTTCATTTTTCAGGGACTCGAATATATGCTTCACGTGTTCAGTAAGAGGGAGTGACATCTCATAAGCATCTGCCGTCTCCATAACATTGGTCAGATCCTTCAAATTAATGTCTACACGTCCTCCGGCTTTGAAGTTGCGTTCAATAATCATGGGAAGCTTAGCATCTAATACAGCGCTTCCAGCCAGTCCGCCGCGAATGGCGTGATACATTTTCTCGATGTCAATGCCGGCCTTGGCTGCCAGTACTAGAGCCTCTGACATCGCGGCAATGTTAACGTTTACCATAATTTGATTCGCCAGCTTGGCTGTAGCTCCACTGCCGCTCGGACCAACCCAGGTAATATCCTTACCCATGCAGGCCAGAATAGGCTTAACTTGATTAAATGCGTTTTCATTTCCACCCGCCATAACAGACAGGGTTCCGTCGATCGCTTTAGGTTCTCCACCGCTGACAGGTGCATCCAGCATTTCGATCCCTTGCTTCTTCAAAGCCTCGGCAATTTCAGTTGCCGCAACCGGTGAGATGGAGCTCATATCAACGACAATCGAGCCTTCCTTCGCTCCATGGATGATGCCTTCTTCACCCAAAATGACACTTTTAACAATCGCATTGTTAGGAAGCATGGTAATGATGATATCGCTTTCAAATGCAACCTGCTTAGGGGTGTCGCCCGTGTCTGCCCCAAGTGCCTTCAGCTCTTCCACAGCCGAATGGTTTAAGTCATTGACGATAATGCTGTATCCCTTCTTTAAGAGATTCGCTGCCATCGGCTTACCCATAATTCCTAGTCCTATGAAGCCAATTCTCATGATGAAATCCTCCTTGTATGATCGTTTGACCATTATTTTGTAATCTTGTTTGGGTCTTAAGATTTTCGTATTTTCAAATGTATTGTACACAAAAAGTTCAAATATGTACACAATAAATATAAAATTGTATACAAAAATAATAAAAATGAATACAAAATATCATAGATCTTCTGCTTTATTTTGGTGATTTTGCTTTTATTAGAACGGATTTTCCCCTATAATGAAGGTCAGATTCCCATTTATAGAGGGTTTTAAGAGGATGAAAAGGATGAGAACAACATATGGCAAAGCAAGGTTTACAAGCGGCGTACCTCCATTGCTATGAGCAAATTAGAGACAAAATCTTAAACGGGGATCTGCCTGCTGGTACAAAGCTCGTGGAGGAGAGACTGGCAGAAGAGATGGGAGTCAGCCGTACGCCGGTCAGAGAATCCATTCGGAAGCTGGAGCAAGAGGGTCTGATTAAACGCAAGCGAGTCGTTAGTCCGACAGATGAGGACCTGAGGCATATATTTGAAGTGCGGATCCTGCTTGAGGGATATTCAGCTCGATGTGCTGCGATATATATGGACGAGGCTTCCCAGAATCAACTTCAGCATTGTATCGATATGGCACAGCACGGCAATGTGGAGGAGACGATGGAAGCGAACAAGCAGTTCCATGATATCATTGTCAAGGCAAGCCGCAACCCTGAGCTGGTTAACATTATTGAACGCATGCAGTCCATTATTTACTTATTCCGCAAAGCAGTCGTCCACTACAAGCGTCCTTTTTTGATCGAGGAGCATCAGCAAATTCTGGACGCCATTAAGACACATAATGGAGAAGAGGCCGAGCGGCTGATGAAGATTCATCTTGAGTCTGATCTTAATTTCTATCTGCATTTAAGCAAGGATTGAAGAAGCTGCCACCCAACATATGAACATCACGATGCTCAGAATATGAGCACGTACTTTGATTCTTTGTAACCGTTTACCAATGGGCTCATTTCCTTTAAAATAACTGTACAATCAGATATGGCTGATAGCCTGTATCACCAACGGATCTATATCTGCATAAAGCTATTATCAAAAGACAGACGAAGGGTGATGGATGTGAGGGTACATGAATTCATTGTGCAATCGGAATATGCTCAGCAGGAACTCATTCAAATTTCGAATCTGGCTTCAAGCTTTGTCTCTCAAATTATCATCACGTACACTGATCCTAACGACAATGAGCATGTAATAGATGTGAAGAGTCTGCTAGGTATGATCCTGCAGCCCATTCACGCGGGGACGAGGATTCGATTGTCCACGAGAGGGAAGGATGAGCTCGAGGCGCTTGAAACGTTGATTGATTGCTTTAGCAGAGTACCGGGATTGGAAGCGGAGCATTAGATTCATATCAGATTTATATATTGAAGAAGAGAAAGGCCTGGAAACCTGATTTCCAGGTTTTTTTGCTGTGCTTATTGTCCTCGTAAACTACTTGTCTATTGTTCGGAAAAAGACCGCCATTATCGGGTTTATCCTATGCGTTTGCGTCATTTCGGTTGAAAGCGGGTATGAAAGTTACAGGTAACTTGCTTGGAAGAGCGCAATTTCAAGCAAAACAGAATTATATAATCTAGAGAACAGAATAATCTAGAGAACAGAGAAACCTTTACTGGAAAGGGGATCAACACTTGAGTAAACTTATTTTTGTATCAAATCGTTTGCCTGTTACTGTCAAGAAGAACGAGTCGGAACTCACCTACAGTAAGAGTATTGGTGGTCTGGCAACGGGACTAAAGAGCTACCATGAACAAGGAAACAGTGTCTGGGCCGGATGGCCGGGTATCTCCAGCAATGAGCTGTCTGACGCGGAGCAAGCCTCCATTAACACCGAACTGTCAGAGCAATACAACTGTCTTCCTATTTTTCTATCAGAGCAGGAGATTGATCAATATTATCATGGCTTCTGTAACGAAACGATCTGGCCTTTATTTCATTACTTCACGAGCAATACGGAATACAGCATAGATACTTGGGAGGCCTATAAGCGAGTTAATCAGAAGTTCTTTGATGCACTGGATGAAGTCATTGAGCCTGATGACACGATATGGGTGCATGATTATCAGCTGATGCTGCTGCCCCAAATGATTCGAGAGAAATACCCGAATGCCAAAATCGGATTTTTCCTCCACATTCCTTTCCCTTCATTCGAGATATTCAGACTATTGATCTGGCGCGAAGAGATACTTCAGGGATTGCTCGGGGCCAACTTGATCGGCTTCCATACTTATGATTATGTTCGGCACTTCCTCAGTACCGTACGCAGAATACTTGGCGTGGAACACAGCTTGAACAAGCTAAGCTATGAGACACATACGGTGCAGGTCGAAGCCTTCCCAATGGGTATTGATTATGATTATTTCTCCAAATCAGGCACAGTGGAATTGTCGAGCGAACTGCAGGATTTTGTAGAAAGCACACGCAGCATCCAGAACATTCTGTCAATCGACCGACTGGATTATACTAAGGGTATTCCTGACCGAATCAAAGCCTTTAAGCGGTTCTTGACGAAATATCCGGAATATCACGAGAAGGTTCGTCTGAATCTGATCGTTGCTCCGTCCCGAGTGGAAGTGGAAACCTATGACACGTTAAAAAAACATATCGAAGTGCTCGTCAGTGAAGTAAACGGTCAGTTCGGTACAGTCAACTGGATGCCGATATGGTTCTTCTTCCGAACGTTCAGTCAGGATGATCTGATCGCTTTCTATCGCCATAGCGATGTGCTTCTGGTGACTCCGCTTCGAGACGGTATGAACCTTGTAGCGAAGGAGTATATTGCTTCCCGCAATGATTTCAAGGGCATGCTGGTGATGAGTGAAACAGCCGGAGCGGCGAGTGAGCTGGGTGAGGCAGTTATCGTTAATGCGAATGATCATGGTGCCATTGCTGAAGGTCTGAAGACCGCACTAGATATGCCGGATCATGAGAAGATTGAACGCAATAAAATGATGCATCATCGTCTATCCAGATACAATATTAACTTCTGGGCAGATGAATTTATTACAGCTCTGGGGAATAGCGAGACCGGGGCCCTGCAAACGAAGCCTTTGGTCGAGGTCTCTGATTCTTCGGTGATAAAAACCGCCTATACGGATGCAGAGCGGCGCCTGATCCTTCTGGATTATGATGGAACGCTTGTCGGCTTCAAGCCGACGCCGGATCAAGCTAAGCCAGATGAAGAGCTAAGGCAGATGCTGGCTGGTTTATCACAGGATCCGAAGAATACAGTCGTTATTATTACTGGCAGAGATCGCGGCGTTATCGAAAAATGGCTTGGAGATCTGAATCTCCATTTGATCGCCTCCCATGGATTGTGGTTTAAGCAAGCTGGAGGGGAATGGATCAAGACCATTAATGTCGATAATGATTGGAAGGATAAAATTCGCCACATTCTCGAAATGTATACAGATCGGATGCCAGGCTCGTTAATTGAGGAGAAGGAATATTCCCTGGCTTGGCACTATAGGCAGTGTGAGCCTGATGTCATCGCACTCAAGCGGGATGAGCTTAGAGAAGCATTGATATCCATTACGCAGTCCATGAGCCTTGGTGTACTTGAAGGAAATAAAGTGCTCGAGGTGAAGGACAGCCGAATCAATAAGGGACACGGGGTTCATTTGCTGACACGGGCAGAGGCCTTTGATTTCATTATTGGTGCGGGTGATGATTATACAGATGAAGATATGTTTAATGCACTTCCGGATGAAGCATTCTCTATCAAGATTGGTTCTGGGAACACGAATGCCAAATATCAGCTGAAGACCAATAAGGAATTCAGAACACTGCTTAAAAGACTTGAGGAACTAAGTGACACAGCTAAGTTGCATCCACAACAGCAGCAATGAGGAGGAGGAGAACAACATGAAAATTCGTAAAGCCATTATACCGGCAGCAGGTATGGGAACTCGCTTCCTGCCGGCAACAAAAGCAATGCCCAAGGAAATGCTCCCAATTGTCGATAAACCGACAATTCAATATATTGTAGAGGAAGCCGTTGCTTCCGGTATTGAAGATATTATTATTGTGACAGGAAAGAGCAAACGCGCAATCGAAGACCATTTCGACAATTCGTTTGAGCTAGAGTATAATCTGGCTGAGCAGCATAAATGGAAACTGCTGGATGAAGTGCGCAAATCGTCTGAAATGGCAGACATTCACTACATTCGCCAAGGTGAACCACTTGGACTCGGCCATGCGATATGGTGTGCCCGTAAATTTGTCGGCAATGAACCCTTTGCCGTAATGCTTGGGGACGACATTGTAGAGTCCAAGGTGCCATGTCTCAAGCAGATGATGGACATATACGAGAAGCATGAATCTTCCATTGTCGGCGTACAGCCGGTGCCTTGGGAGCAGGTCTCGCGATATGGTCTCGTCGATGGTGAAGAGCTGTCAGAGCGAGTATACAAGGCGAATCGCTTTGTAGAGAAACCGAAGCGTGAGGATGCACCGTCCAATCTGGCCATTCTCGGCCGTTATATTTTGACACCTCGTATTTTCGATATTCTGGGTGAAACTCCAGCCGGGGTTGGCGGGGAGATCCAGCTGACCGATGCGCTCGCTAAATTAGGTCTTGAAGAGGATCTGATCGCGTATCACTTCGATGGTACTCGTCACGATGTAGGCGAGAAGCTGGGCTTCATTCAAACGACCATTCATTATGCCATGCAGAATGAAGAATTGAAGGATGACCTCGCGGTTTATTTGAAGAAGGTGCTTGAGCAGCGTGAATTGGTTTAAGGGATTTTGAATTACGCTAATCAAGAGTAACGAAGGATACGCCTTATTGCTGCAGTACTCACTGCTTCTGTGCCCTTGATAGCAGCAGGAAGCGGAGACTGGGCAATGAGGCGTTACTTTTTGCTGCCCATTTAGAGTATACTTGAATCAATTTTGTAAATCAGATGGATTCACTTCATGCTGATTTAACGTTCTGTTAACAAAAGGGAGATGCTTGAGATTGAAGGAAACAATAGAATCCGGGGATAGGCCCCTCCCTAAAGGGATGCTTGATCAGGGGTTCATTGTCCGTAACCGTGCAGTGCTGCATGTCGGGCTGGAAGGACGACAAGTAGAGCGTCTGACAGGGGATGATACAGTCAGTTATATATTAAAATACCTTCCAGACGAGACGGTTCTTACAGGTGAAAGCTGGGCCTATGCCAAAGTACTGACACAGCTTCCTGTCATCTATCCTCGACTAATTGCTCAATCGGATCAGGAGGGAGAGGAGAGACCTTGGCTTCTTTTTGAAGATGTAGGCACCATTAGTCACGAAGCAGAGGAAGAGGTACTGATCCAAATTGCCGAATGGATGGCGATATGGCATGCAGTTCCGCTAGATTCGTATCCGGAGCTGCCTCATGCAGGTCAGAAGCCGCGGCTTGAGCAAGTCGTATCTGATCTCTTGGCCCAGCAGACCAGCATCAGTGCATTGCTCGAGGCCCTAGGCTTCAATTGGAGCGAGGTAAATACGTTTTATCAATTGCTGGATACATTTCAGCTCTCCCCAATAGAGGTCTACTCGCACGGCGATCTGCATCCCGGTAATTATGGAAGGACATCCTCCGGCAGAATCGTTGTGCTGGATTGGGAGCATAATCATCGTAACACCCCGATGTGGGACTTATACCATCTGCTGGATATATCACATCCGCTGTTTCCAAGAGCTCATGCCGCGCACATTCGCAGCAAGGTGCTGGATACATATCTTCTATACTCCAGACAGCTCGGCAAAGACTACGAGGAAGAAGTGTTCAAGAGAGAGTATCAGCTGTTCTCTGCCTTCTTCTCCCTGTGGATGCTGCTCTTGATTGACCGGGATTTACAGAGTCCAACGCCGTTCTGGCCTCATGACAACCTGGTTACACAGCGGGAAGAGACATTGCTGTCGATCAGGGAGCTGCTGTACATATTATTGAAGGGGCAGGCGTAGAGCTAGAATTGTATTACCTCATGACCTATGCTCTAAAGGCTTGCTCAATCTCCCGGATAATCTCATAAGCGCCGTCTGATTGATTCGAGCACACGACAACATGCAGCGACGCATCAGGATAGAACAACGCACGGAAGTTAATTCCGGGATCGTAGCCCATAAGTACGTATTTCTCAACCTGCTCGGAAGCTGAATGCTTCGTCATCCATATTCCGTATCCATAGCTTGTATGATCATCTACCTCCGCATGCGGTGTCAGCAGGAGATCCGTCATTTCTGCACGGATGAGCTGCCCGCTGCACACGGTTTCCCACAGCTTCATCATGTCACCCACTGTTACATAGGCACCTCCATCAGACCCTCCTCTTGCCGGCAGCGAATAGATGTTAGTACGATAGCCATTTTCCGTCTGGATGTAGCCAAGCGCTGTCCGTTCAGGCAAGTGATCCATTTCAAAATAACCTGAATCAGTCATTCCTGCCTTGGCAAAAATATGGGCTTCCACGTACTCCTGAAAACCCATTTGGCTTATCTGCTCGACAATGAGCCCAAGCAAAATATACCCAGCATTGTTGTAATGAAATGGACTCCCGGCTGAATGCTTCATAGGCTCATTCTGGAACAAAGGGAGGAAATCCTCCAGACGACGGATATGATACATAGGTCGTTGAACCCACAGTTCCTCAAAGTCATCCATTACATCTTCATCGAAATAGTCGGGGATACCTGAAGTATGCGTTAGCAATTGATGAACGGTAACGCTGAGATCCAAATAAGGAAAGGAATAGGCGCTGAGACATTCTTCAATTGTTGTAGTGAAAGCGAGTTTCTTCTGCTCAACCAGCTGACAGATTGCAATCGCAGTGAACAACTTACAACCCGAAGCCATACCGAAGCGTGTATTCTCTTGGTTTGGAATCTGCTCTGAACGATTTGCATAACCATGACTTAGCTTAAGCATATCGATATTATTCGATTTGACGTGAATGCTTCCTGAAAAATGGATTTGTTCCATTCGCTCTTGAATTCGTTCTCGTAGAGTGTTCATATCATTGATCTCCATTCTAAGTAAGTGTACTCATCCATGTTAGCATGGTAATTGCCGCCAAAGTGGTGATAAATCAATATAATGGTTTTTTACAATACTTCATGCTTGGAGAGCTATTTCGTACAGTGGCTGTTTGATTTTGCTCTACACCCTCATCGGTTTATGCCCCAATCGGTACAATATCAAAGACTCCAAGCCTAACAAAAAGGCGAGCGTCCAATCACATGGAGCTCGCCTTGACTTGAAAATCAGGAGGGTACTGTTTACGATTTTGGGTTACAGAACACCATGTAAGCTGCCGCTCTTCGCAAACAAGCGGTCGATTCGTTGCTCAACAGCCTGATCCGGAATGAGTGGTGGGGCATGATGAGGCTTGGTTCGAGCATCAATAATGATGTTGTCGCAGCCCCAATGCTTATATGTATATTCCGCATTTACTCCGTAAATATCATGAGATGGGTTACTCCGTGTAAAAGTTGCCCATAAGAAATTATCGATGGATCCACTTAGAAAATGGCTGTCATCACATAAAATTATGAGCGGGCAGCCCGGCATGTCTCCTCGCACACGGATCGCGCTTGTCAGTTCTTCGAGCTGCTGTGCTGCATCAGAATAACTGCTGAAAGCAGGGCCTTCCAGCGCCACAACACCTGGCAGCACAAGCCTAGGATTAACGAAATTCCGCAGCCCTTGAAGGTGTTCTGGAGCTTCCGTACAGAGCTCGCGCTTCTTGTCTCCACATGCAGCGAAGACCACCTTGCTCCCTTGATTCAGTCCGCTGCCTGAGTAGTCCAGCGTATCGATCGTAGTATTGGTCTGGAAATGAATATCCCGCTTGAGATCGATGCGCTCCAGTATGTATGAGAAAAATTCGGATACATGATGTGTGCTGAGCGGCTGCTCTTCCTCAGCAGCGATGAATAAGTACTTAGCAAGGCTGAGCTGTCCAGTGCCGAGAATTCGATTCGCAATCGTAAGCAGCTCGGCTGGCTGCTTCACCTTGGTATAAGGTGTATATCGTTCCGAGCCAATTGCAAGTAGAAGAGGGTGAACGCCTGCTGCATCGACAGCGTGAACCTCTTTTACTCCGGGTACCTCCTGCTTAACTGCCCCTCCGGTCAGCTGGTGAATGAGATCTCCAAATGCAGTGTCTTCCTGTGGAGGACGGCCAACGACAGTGAACGGCCAGATGGCATTCTGCTTGGCGTACACCTTTCGAACCCGCATCATCGGAAACGGGTGAATCAAGCTATAGTAGCCAAAATGGTCTCCGAACGGACCCTCCGGCTTGGTTTCGCCGGGATGAATCTCACCGGTTATGACAAAATCCGCATCGTGACTAATGCAGAAACCGTCCGCATCATATCCGTACCTGAATCTTCTTCCCGATAACAGACCTGCAAATAATAGTTCACTTAACCCTTCTGGCAGCGGCATAACCGCCGATAGCGTGTGTGCGGGTGGTCCACCTATGAAGATGCTCACCTTAAGGGGCTCACCTTTGCGATTGGCTTTATGCTGGTGAATCCCGATTCCGCGGTGAATTTGATAATGCAAACCGATATCTTCATTGGCTGTGTAATCATTCCCGGTAAGCTGTACGCGGTACATCCCCAGGTTGGCTTTCATGATCCCTGGCTTGTCAGGATCTTCTGTATACACTTGAGGAAGTGTCACGAAGGCGCCTCCGTCCATGGGCCAGTGCTTGATTAACGGAAGATCGGTTATTCGAATTTCTTTGAAGCCTGAGACGCTGCTTCCCCGTTTGAGCGGGAGGGCTTTGATTGCCGAAGTCGCCGCACTGACGTGGCGAAACGGATTTTTAAGTGCTTTCATGGGATCGTTGCGGAGCGCAATCACATTTTGAGTTGAATCCCAGGTCTGCCGAAACATAAATTTGCTGCGTTCAATCGTTCCAAACAGGTTCGATACCGCACGATATGACGAGCCTTTTACATTTTCAAATAAGAGAGCGGGTCCCCCTGCTTCAAATACTCTCAGGTGGATAGCGGCCATTTCGAGCTCGGGGTCCACTTCTTCCCGAATCCGAACCAGATGTCCGTTCCGCTCCAAGTCAATTAAACATGATTCCAGTGTTGTGTACATTAATATAAAGTCACTCCTAGCTGAGCCTATTCTACATGTTCTGACGATATGAAGCTGAGCTTAAATACAATAGCTCTTCCTTTAATAGTACTTTCCAGCCATTAAATACTCAACTTCATATTGTTTAGTTCGCTGATTTGTCAAAATAAGACGATTCCGACACATGCAGAGAGCAGGATGACCACGAGCGGATGAAGCTTATATTTGATATTCGCCAGAAAAGCAGTTGCAGCCGTAAATAAGGTGGCAAATGTACTCCATTGAAAAATCGTTTCACCATTTCCACTGAAGCCGAAATGAAGGGCAGCATAGACAATCAGTCCGGTAATGATCGGACGAAGTCCGTAGAACGAGGATTGTACCAGAGGATTCTTGTTGATCTTGAAAAAGAAGGCGGCAATCAGTATGACGATTAGCAGGGAGGGAAGGATGATGCCTGTTGTTGCTGTAACTGCCCCCGGAATACCAGCGGTATGATAGCCTATAAGTGTAGCGCTGTTGGTAGCAACCGGGCCGGGGGACATTCCGGCGAGAGAGACGATTCGTTGAAACTCTTCAGCGGAGAGCCAGCTATATTTTTCAACCTCGAACTGAACCATCGGGATAACAGCGTAGCCACCACCGAAGGATAGAAGTCCAATCTTAAGAAAAGTAATGAATAATTCCCAGTACAGCATAGTAAGTCTCCTAAATGTAATATTCGATTGTTGCTGCATGTTCCGAAGCGGATTTTTTCTCGGTTTGTACGCTCATTCCGAGTTTTTTCTTAACAGAGATAATGATCATCCCTAATACAAGTCCAATCAGGATCATGAAGGTTGGATTGATGCTTGTTGCGATCAATACGATGAGAGATGCTGCGGCAATGGCAATCGTGGTACGATCAAACAGGGCGTTCTTACCCATGTTATAGGCAGCGACGGCAATCAGACCGATAATCGCACCGTGAATTCCCTTCATTGCGGCCTGTACCTTCGGTTCATGCTGAAAGACAGAATAGATGCTGCTTAGAATAAAAACGATAATAAAGGTCGGAAGCGTAATCCCGACAGTGGCGGCAATAGCTCCCGGCACTTTACCTATTCGGTACCCGATAAAAGCAGAGGCATTAACGCCAACCCCGCCCGGAGCAGATCCGGCCAAGGACATTAAGTCATTCATTTCCTGTCTGCTGATCCAACCCCGCTTCTCCACGATCTCTCGTTCCAGCACGGGGATCATAGCATATCCACCGCCAAAGGTTGATGGTCCTATTTTAAAGAAGAGCCAGAATAATTGAAAATAACGTGAAATGGTGTTCTTCATGCCTGATGTCATGCGGCGATTTCACCTCTTGTAGACTGAATATATCGTCATTATAGCATCTTTTTATCAAAATGAAATTAACTTATGGTAAATTAGCGATTATAAGTGATATATCCACATCAAAGTTCGAATACATTTGTAAAATTAAGTAATCTTTATTCTAATATGGAATAAACTTCGTCTGTGCTCATGTACTATCCGCTAACCCTCTCGTTATTGAAGATAACGCAAAACTATCCCAATCATTAGTGTAATCGCGAAGTCCACGTTCACGGATTGGTGCTATAATAGATGGGCAATGCGAACATAAAAAATAGCGTTCACAGTCTATTCATCAAAGGAGAATCGTTGATTTATGCGTTTTTTTTCATTCCTGAGCTCATTCCTATCTGCGTGGCGGGATTATCCGGCTGAAATAAATACGGTGCTTGGGGATCGTTATGTCAATATGCAGCTGCTGGGTGAAGGAAGCTATGGCATGACATACAAATGCTTGGATCAGAAGAGTGGAGCGGTCGTTGCTCTTAAGCAGTCCAGGCCCAGTAAGGGGGAGTATGCACAGTATTTGCTTCGAAGAGAGAGGAACATCCTGCAGGCCCTCCGTCATTCGCAGATTCCTGAACCGCTTGATTTTTTTGTTGAAGGCAAGCATACCTATCTTGTCATGACCTATGTGGAGGGAGATACACTCGAGGATTTGATCTTTGAGCAGGGCTGCACATATGATGAAGTCTCTTGCATTGAAATGACTCTGAAGCTGCTGGATGTAATCCAGTATATTCATAAGAAAGGGTATGTTCATCTGGACCTGCGAATTCCGAATGTGCTATTTCGGGAGGAGAGACTCTCATTAATTGATTTTGGCCTGGCAAGACAGATCGGTGAAGCTCCCCCGACGACAAGGAGGTCAACGACTGCTCACCCGTGGAAGAAAGCCCGCAGTTCCTATGCAGCACAGTTCAAGTTGGCTGAGGAGCAATCTGATCTTACCGATATTGGTCATTTTATGCTGTTCATGCTGTATTCGACCTATGAGTCTGAGGATGGCACAGATACTGAGCGGAGCTGGCAGGAGGAGCTGTCAATTTCGACCGAGCTACAGGAGGTCATTGAGCGGCTGCTCGAGCTGAAGGAGCCCTATTTAAGTACCGATGAGTTCATTCATGATTTGCATGTTTTGAAACAAAATCATTCCTCTAAGTAGAGGAAGTCTTTTTTCATAGAAAGGATATTACCATCATGGCCTTATTTTTAAACATATTGCTGAACAACGTCATCCCCTTATTTCTTGTCATTGCTGTGGGCTTTATCGTCCGCCGTACGAGAGGACTCGATGTCAAAACCTTATCGAACATTAACTTTTACATCCTGTCCCCGGCTGTCGTTTTTAATCTTTTATACACGACAGACATTACCGTGTCTCTGTTTGGGCAGGTGATCGGCTTCTTCTTTATTTTCATGCTGCTGCAATACATCGTATGCTCTGTCATTATCAAAATTCGTAAGCTGGAGGGTGGAATGCCAGCAGCACTGCGAAACAGTGTCTTGTTCGCCAACAGCGCAAATTATGGACTTCCGATTAATCAGCTTGCCTTCTCGGGCAACCCGCTGACGCTTGGAGTGCAGGTCATTATTCTTATGCTTCAATCCTTTATACCCAATACATATGGAATATACAGCGTCAATGCGCATCGTGCCAAGCTGAAGGATATTTGGAGAACTATCGCAGGGCAGCCCGTAATTTATGCAATTCCTGCAGCGCTTCTGTTGAGGTTCCTTGAAGTACCTCTCCCCAATAGCATTCAGACGCCGCTGAATTATTTGTATACTGCCTTTATCGGTATGGCATTACTGACGCTGGGTGTACAGCTCGGAGCGATGAAATGGACTTTTGCGAAAAAGGGCAGCACGAATGTAGCCATATCTGTGTTTTTAAAACTGATTGCCGGTCCGCTTCTTGCCGCACTAACCGTATGGATGATGGGGATTGAGGGGCTCGTTGCCAAGGCCTTGATCGTTTCCTCTGCAGTACCGACATCACTCAGCAGCATGATTCTTGCGGTACAGTTCGATAATGAACCGGAATTTTCTTCGCAAACGGTCTTTTTTTCGACACTGCTGAGTACGCTGACAGTAACGGGAACGATTGCAGTTCTGCAAATTTAAGCCAATGAGTGCCTGCTCCTATACGGAAAACAAGGACTTCTGACCAATGTTCGAACGCAGCTGCATCGTATATAATAGGGGAACATACATACCCATATATCCAGACCTGACGATGATGGAGGGAGAGGATGAATGTGCAGAAGATTGCGGTCATTGTGGTGCATGGACTCGGGCTTCAGAAGAAGGAATATGCTGAGAAGTTCATGAAAAAGCTCGATAAAGCCTTCTCAAGTGTGATGCAAGTGCCTTCCGCCAGACCATATATTGAAGTAGAGCCTGTATACTGGGCTGATGTATTTGGTAAGGAGGAGGAACGGATCTATCAGGAGCTGGTGTTGAGTAAGAAGCTTCGCTACAAGCATCTCCGTCGTTATCTTATCTACTATTTGGCGGATGCTGTCGCATACCAGCCGGTCGATACGAACGGGCATAATTATGATGCCGTACACCAGACCATTAGTAATGCACTGCACAGCTTATCGCAAAGAGTAGGGAAGAATGCCCCGCTATGTGTCGTATCACATAGCTTGGGCAGCGTGATAGCCAGTAACTTCTTCTACGATTTGCAGTACACTTCCAGGCACTTTCCAGGAGTGATCGATACGACTTCTCCCTTGGAGAGGGGAGATACCCTGACGCATTTTTATTCACTCGGTACAACGCTGCCGTTATGGAGTCTGAGATATCGTGATTTTAGCAAGCCGATTGTTGTACCTTCCAAGGAAGGTCAAGCGATTTTCCCGGGGCTGCAAGGAGAATGGGTTAATTTTTTTGATAAGGATGATATTTTGGGATATCCCCTTCGAAATATTGATCCCGCCTATGAGAAGGCGGTGAAGCAGGACATTGATCTGAATGTGGGGAATCCGCTGACCTTCTGGAATCCGTTCTGTCATAATGGCTATATGAAGAACCGCAAGGTGGTCAGGCATATTGCGGAGAAGCTGGCCGAAACGTATACGTTTGTTAACCGGGATAAGGATTCATTAAACACGGGGAGCTCTTCTAGTAAAGGACGAAAAAAGAAGTAAGCATGCCTAATGATGCTGAGTATAAATAGAAGCGATCCACTATGAACTGATATAAGTTCGTAGTGGATCGCTTTTTCATTCAGAAAGATATAATTCTTACGCAAACCCCTTGTTGTGCTTTGATACGGGCATTCTCATTTATAATACAAACTTCCTCTGATCGTTGAGAAGCTGGAATAAGTTCGGTTCCGTGAAGAATAAATGGGTCAATGAGTCTTACTTTTGTGCTACGACACATATCATAACTGTTCTCATCTACAATAACGGTCACATTTGAATGGAGCATGGACAGAATATTCTGAATATTCTGATCATAAGATGTCCGTAGTAGAGACATGATGTCATTATCCGTTCCTAACATCATTTCTAGGCTAATTATTTGTTTATCTAATGCGAGCTTCAGAATTCTAGTTAGAAGTTCATTTGCGTAAATATTGAGAGGATCTAAGAAAAAATCAATGACCTCCTTGTAATAGACTCTAACAAACCAATTCGCAGTCGCTACATTTTGGACAACAATTATTCCATTTGCGACAGTTATATTGTCTAAAAAGGATTGAATTTCTTCTAACGTGATGATTCCATAGTGATACAAGTCTCTAAGTGTATAATCGATTCGGTCTGCACAGAGCTCAGGAGCGGGTCGTTCAAGCAATGTCCATGATAAGTTGTCAAAAAGGATCTTTTTATAATCATAATTATGACGACTTAAGATATCCGGAATTGATGACTCGATAATGATTTTTTGATAAATGTGCTCATGGTAATTTTCCTCTGTGTTATCTAATACAAAGTCAACAACATGTGAAAAGGCAGTATGAGAAATGTCGTGTAATAGTCCTGCAATTTGTTCTTCAATTGAACCTCCCAGTTTCCTAATCAGCAGCATTACCCCTATCGAATGATCATATCGGGTCACATTCCATTTTTCATTAACCAAATAACTTGCTCCGCCTTGATGAATTTCCTTTAACCTTTGAAACGCACTACTACATATCAACTCCTCAAAAACTTCTTCAATTTCATCCCATTCACCGTAAATCGGGCAAGTCAGCTTCAATAGTCAAATCCCCTTTTTAGAAAATAGTTAAATAGGTTTACTTGGACTGGATGATTTGCCTGACACAGATTGCTCCAGTTTGTTGTTATGTTTGTTTCGGAACACCAGATAGAACCAGGTAGAAGCCAGGACATATAGAACGCCGGTGATTGTAAATGTGATGGCATAGCCGTGGTAGCTGCCGTAAGTTGTAACGAGATAGGATTGGACAGGTCCCATTGTAGCCCAGCCGATCATGAAAGCAGTCTGCATGAGTGAGTTCGCAATACCTCGTCTTCGATCTGACACGTGGTCAATTAATATCGATGAAAAAATCGGATTGGCTGCATTCATGAGCGCTTGTCTAAACAAGAAGCTGACGGAAGCAATGAGCACCGAATAGGTGAACCCGGTCAGCAGAAGGAAAGGCAGAGACATCGTTTGGAAAATGAAAACGGCTCGCACGGGTCCAACCCGGCTCACAAGAGAAGGTCCAATCATCATCGAGATGATGGTCATGACTTGGCCTAACGATATCAGGGCACTCATGAGACTGAGACTGATATGAAACCGGTCCGTAAAATACAAATTTAAATATGGAACGACAAGACCTGATCCAATGCCGATCAGCAGCTGTGTCATCACAAAGTGCTTAATAATCCGAAAGTCTGATTTGGACTGCTCTGCTGCCATATTGGAAGATACACTTCTGTTCATATTCGATGCAGACACGGTGTTCGAGCGAATAGCAGATACAGGGTTATGTATAACGGGTGAATCTTTTACTAGAAATAACGGAAGTGTACCAAGAAATGTAGCTATACCGCCCAGGAGCAGAACGATCTGTAAGCTGGAAATGCTATGGATCCCAATAAACCCAAGCACATCAGCAAGCACTCCGCCGCCGAAGCTGCCGATGACCTGAGCCGCCAGCACGAGGGAAGCGTGAATGCTAAACAGCCGAAGTCGATTATGCTCGGAGACATTGGCCGCTAGAAAAGGGATCGCGAGCACTTGAAAGAAGGAAGCAAATAATCCTGAAGATATCGCCAGCCATAAGAGATGGGGCTCCCCTATAGCAAAGGCTCGTCCAACAAAGGTTAGTCCGCTGAAGAGTGCACCAATAATGAGAATCGGCTTCTTGCTTATACGGTCTCCGAGCAGCCCTATAGGGATGAACATGATTGCCGTGGCAATGGATTGCACGCTGATAATGGTGCCGTTCATCGTTGCGTCGTAGCCCAGATCTTGTATGTACAAATTGTAGAGCACGGAGAACATGCCTCCGCCCATTTGATATAGGATGTTTGCAAGAAAAAAAAGCTGGATATTGCGGGGCCAGCTTCTGATTTCCGCTTTCCATTTTTGCCAGATACTCAAGATGTCTTCTCCTCCTGTTCTCATCTATTAAGCCTCTATGCAGAGCTGTTTGTCAAGATAAGGATAACAAAACGTAAACAGCCCTGAGCATGCTCCACCCGGGAATGAAGGAGCATGCTCAGGGCTGTTGGTGATGTAACCTGAGAAGCGGAACGGTCAGCTTACGCGGCCAGGCTCGTCTCGGACTGAGCCTGAAGCTGCTTGCGGTAGACCATTCTTGAGATCGTCAAACTTACTTCATATAGCAGGAATAAAGGGATAATGACTAGAATGTCGGACATGATATCCGGCGGTGTAATCGTGACGGCAACGACGACGAGAATAAAATAGGACACCTTGCGTGCCTTGGCGAGCTTGGCCGGATTTAATATCCCAAGCTTGGTTAGGAACATGACAACGACAGGCATTTCAAACAAGAGTCCAAATGGGACCGTCATGTGAATCATAAACGTGAAGTATTTCTGTGCGGTATACATCGTCTCAAACGAATCAGCTGCCATCTCATTCAGAAAATGCAGCACCATCGGGAACAAAATAAAGTAACCGAAGGATATGCCTAGAATGAACATTAGAGTGAGCACGGGAATAAAGATCAGCGTAGATCGCTGGGCAGCAGTCGGTACAGCAGGCTGAACGAATTTCCATATTTGATAAGCTGCCACAGGAATCGTTAATGTAACAGCAACCACACCTGCGATCATGAAGTACACCCACATGACATCTGAAGGACCAAGAATGATCAGCTTGCGCTCCATATCCGAAACGAGAATATCATAGATGTCCTTCACGAAGATAAAGGCGATGACCATCCAGAGCAGGAAAGTGATGAGCGTCCGGATGAGCCGGCTTCGCAGCTCATCCAAATGCCCAATCATATTTAATTCGTTTGGATTGTTACTCATTGTGACTTAGATCCGGAGCTGCTAACCGAAGCGGAAGTGCCAGCTTCCGCAGGTTTTTTCTTCTCATCCTCATCATTGTCCCCGCCCATGAGTCCGCGAGTGGCTCCCTTGAACTCACTGAGCGTCCGGCCAAAGGCACGTCCAAGCTCAGGCAGCTTCGAAGGGCCAAATATGATGAGTGCGATGATAAGAATCAGAATGAGTCCGCCGATTCCGATATTTCCGATTCCGGGCATAATATCATCTCCTGTTGAATGTTAGATTACAATATGATTGAATAAAAAGCTTATCGTCGAAACTTACAGTCCTAGCTTGAATCCACTAATCGCCGCAACGCCACAGCGGGCCTTCTTATCTCCCTTTCGGTGAGGCCATGTGCTTGTTGGGTTGTTCAGGTCTGTAGTCATTTCGCCGGGATGCTGTACAGAGATGAACAGTGTTTGCTCATCTGGTGTGAAGTATGGACCGGTCAGCTCCGAATCCTTAGGACCAGATGCGAATTGCAGTGCTTGTCCCTGGCTCTTGCCGCTTGTAGGGATGACGAACAAACCGTTGTTCATGAACGATTTATATACGCCCTTGTTGTGACTGCTCGTGGAAATGTCGGTCACGACCCACAAATTGCCGTTCGAATCGAATGCCAGATTATCCGGTGAGCTGAAGCCGGACTGTCTGCCGCCGGCAGCAAAGATTTCGAAGTTGAATTCAAGGGATCCGAGATCATCGTTGTTCTCAAAAATACGTGTAATATGACCGTGTATATTGCCATGAATATCGTTATTCGTGTGGCAGATAAAGACGGTGCTGTCGAAAGGCGAAATTTCAATATCCTCCGGACGATCGGTTGGAGTTCCGCCAACAATTAGAGCAGCTTGGTTGCAATAGGTAACGACATCCGCTTGGGAAGTGAACTTTTTAAGTAACTCTTCCTTCGTACCAGACACGCCATATGGATTCTTATAGCTGTCGGAGGAGAGAACTTCCTTCACGGCTTCAATCGTTACAGGAGCCCATTTCCCTGATTTAAGATTGGCAACATATAGTGTGCCTTCTTCAAGCAAGGCAGAATTGGAACGGCCGATGGCTTTGTTGTACTTTCCTTTGCTAATAAATTTGTATACGCAGGCATCCTTCTTGTCATCGCCCATGTATACAACAACACGTCCGTCTTTGGCAATACCCATCGCTGTATTCTCATGATTGAATCGACCTAGAGCGGTATGCTTTTTGCGGAAAGAGGCTTCAAAAGGATCGATCTCTACTACCCAGCCATAGTGTGTTTCTGGCAGCTTCGCTTGTCCGGCAAGCTCTTCAAAATTCTCCTCACAGGACAGCACCGTATTCCATAATGTGACGCCGCCGGAGCAGTTAGCAAATGTACCTTGTGCTTTGGTCGCATTTCCAATTGTTGCGGAGCCTTTGGCAGGACCTGTGATGTCGAAGGAGGTGAAGCCTGTGATACGACGTGCATATTTTGATGTCGGATCAAGCTTCCATACCCCTTGCTCATCACGGTACACTTCCGTTACCGACATCCCTTGGTAATAGAGGCTTTGCTCGATTTGTTTCTTGGTGGGACCGCTGTCCGCTACAGGACCGATGGCAAAGATGTTTGTGTATTCATGATTCGTAACAAGGAGTCCTCTCGTATTCGAGCCTTCAATAGGGAAAAATGCGTTGTAATCTGCACCCTGCCCAAATTTCTCACCTGCCGGATTAATAATGTCGTCAAAGGCAGCGACAACGTCATACTTAAAGTTCTTTGGCAATACGAGCTCGTCTTCCATAGTAGGCTCAATCGGATCGAAGAAGCCTGTAACTTTGTTCGTGTTAAATCCGAAGAGGTGGTTCGCACTGGAAGCTGCGGAGGCTTTACCGTCAAGTGTACCAAGACCGGCAGAAGCAGCAGCAAGTGCAGCAGCGCCTGTACCTAGATAGGATAGAAAGGTTTTGCGATCGATCGTTTTTTCGCTCAAAAGAACACACTCCTTGTCATTTATCAGTCGGATTTTGCCAAATCCTCATGTAAACAAGCATAAGTGTAATTTGTAAATTCCAAATCATCCCAGTGCAATCAAAATGTAAAATAAGCAGATTTGAATGGATGATTTCCAGTTGTTATATAACATATAACTGACATAATTCATGCTTGAATGAAGAGGGAATAGGAATATTCAAACATCATTTTACATAGATGAAACAAATTCACAAAGGTTATTTACAAATAAGTGAGTTTGTTGTTAGAATAAATTACACAATTCAACTTCAGATGTCTAATCAAGTCGCAGGCACTCGGGACAAGAGTCATCTGCATCCTTGATTAATCCATAAGCTGAAGCTGATCCAGGAGGACAAGCTATTGGACTATAATACGGATACGATATATATCGTGGGCGATGCTCAGACCTCGGTCAATAATCCGATTACTCAGCAGTTCAGTGCTTTTTTTATCGGTCTGGTAATTGATACAACCAATGATAAGATTGTGGATGCCGGATGCTCTTCGACCATTCCGCTGACCTCCGCCTTTGTCAGAACCCTGTTTGTTGGGAAGACAATGCATGATCTCGATATTATTAGTGAACAGGTTCGGTCCAGATATCACGGCTCCTCTCAGAAGGCGATTATTGTCGCCTATAAGGATGCACAGAAGAAATATCGTTCGATCGTTAACCATAATTAAATAAGAAGATAGGCTGCTTTATTTATTCGCATGTACCGGCTGTGTCATCATTACAGGCCTTGCGTACAGCATATCGTAAATGAAATCCAGCAAATCATAATCCGGGTCAGACATGTTCTTATGCTAGGAGCAGCTGCCCGCGTTATGGTTTGCTGTTTTTTTTATACTCAAAAGTAGATGTAAGCACTAGCATTCAATTATGACGAATAGGGGGCCGATCAGCATGAAACTGTACATTTCAATGGATATGGAAGGCGTCACGGGTCTTGTGGATGATACGTTTGTCGATTCGGCGAAGCGGAATTACAACCGGGGACAGCGGATCATGACGGCTGAGGCCAATCACGTGATCGAAACGGCTTTTGGTGAAGGCATCCATGAAGTTGTGGTTAATGACAGCCATTCCAAAATGAATAATTTGATCATCGAGGAGCTGTATCCGAGAGCTCAGTTAATATCAGGAGATGTGAAGCCCTACTCCATGATGCAGGGTCTCGATTCCAGCTATGGAGGTGCAGTTTTTCTAGGCTATCATTCTCGAGCGGCACGACCGGGAGTGATGAGCCACTCAATGATCTTCGGTATTCGCAATATGTACATTAATGATGTGGCCGTAGGAGAGCTTGGCTTCAACGCTTATGTCGCGGGACATCATGGGGTTCCCCTTCTGCTTGTGGCAGGAGATGATGAGACTGCTGCGGAGGCGGAGGAGCTGATACCACACGTCACAACCGCTATTGTGAAGAGACAAATCTCACGCACGTCAGCCCTGTGCTTGACCCCCGCCCAGAGCGGTGAGCTCCTGCGGGAGAAGACGATTCAGGCCATAGCGAACAAAGAGCGGGTTCAACCGCTGACTCCTCCAGAGAAGCCGCTTCTGACACTAGAGTTCGCTAATTACGGTCAGGCAGAGTGGGCCCATCTCATGCCCAAAACCCGGATGGAGCGCTATTCCCCGGTGGTATCCTATCAGGCAGATGATATCCTCGAAGCCTACCAAGCCATGCTTGTGATGACTGAGCTTGCAATGAGAACCGCATTTTGCTGATAAAGGAGTCCTGTCATGGCACAATTTATTCTCCGTAAATTTATATCCATGGTCGTCACTTTATGGCTGATTATAACGATTACCTTTCTATTAATGCACTCTATACCGGGTTCACCGTTTGATCGTGACGGTAAGGAGGCAAATGCCAATGTCATTCAGAACATGATGTCCTTCTATCATCTGGATGAGCCTCTCTACATTCAATACATTGAATATATTAAATCTCTTCTAACTCTAGATCTCGGACCTTCCATATCTCATTATCCTGACAGCGTGAACAGTATGATAGAACGCGGATTTCCCGTATCCTTTCAGCTGGGCATAGTCGCTATATGTATCTCCATTCTCATCGGCATCCTTCTCGGAACCATTGCTGCGCTGCAAAAAAACGGCATCATCGATTACATCGCCATGATTATTGCCGTGATTGGAGTGGCTGTACCGAGCTTTGTTCTTGCCCCGCTGCTCATCAAATATATTGCAGTTGAACTGAAGCTGCTGCCGGTAGCCACATGGGGAACGTGGAAGCATATGGTATTGCCTGCG
Organism: Paenibacillus urinalis; assembly: GCF_028747985.1. NCBI lineage: Bacteria > Bacillati > Bacillota > Bacilli > Caryophanales > Paenibacillaceae > Paenibacillus > Paenibacillus urinalis. The sequence continues at coordinate 3,250,456 of NZ_CP118108.1, read as the reverse complement.
CTGGCACTGGCGGCAGGACCCATTGCAACAATCGCTAGATTAACACGCGCAAACCTCATAGAGGTGCTCACCCAAGATTATATGGATACCGCCAGATCCAAAGGTCTTCCGCCCCTCGTCATCGTCGTGAAGCATGCTCTGCGCAACGCAGTGCTTCCGGTGATTACACTGCTTGGCGTGCTGCTGGCCAATGTGCTGACAGGGAGCTTCGTTATTGAGAAGATTTTTGCCATACCGGGTATGGGAAAATACTTTGTTGATGGCATTAACAATCGGGATTATTCCGTCATTATGGGAACGACCGTATTCTACAGCGCTTTGCTCATCATCATGATGTTCCTGGTTGATATTTTGTACGGCTTGATTGATCCGCGTATCAAACTGCATAAGAAAGGGGCCTAGGTTATGCAAGCATCCGACGTACCTGATCATCTATTTGTACCCATGAAACGTGAAGCTGGAGAGGCTGAGGCGATCGTTAGACCCCGAATTCCTGCATGGAAAAGGGCATGGATACTGCTGTACAAGAACAAGCTTGCGTTTGCAGGACTTATTGTCATTATTTTGCTGGGGATACTCGCTGTCTTCGGTCCCTTCATAGCTGAACACGGCTATGCAGAGCAGAACTTAGTGAACGCCAATCAGCAGCCTTCTGCGGTCCATTGGTTTGGGACGGATGATCTCGGACGTGACGTATTTGCCCGTATTATATACGGGGCGCAGATTTCGCTCGGCGTAGGCGTGATCGCGGCTGTTATTGATTTTGCGATCGGGGTCATATACGGCGGAATTGCCGGTTACTTTGGAGGAAGAATCGATAATGTCATGATGCGGTTTGTTGATATTTTGTACGGAATTCCCTATTTACTCATCGTTATTCTGCTCATGGTTGCCATGGGTCCCGGCCTTCTAACAATCATCGTGGCACTAACTGCGACAGGATGGATTGGGATGGCACGCATCGTGCGTGGACAGGTGCTGCAGTTGAAATCCTCTGAATATACGCTTGCTGCCAGAGCACTCGGAGCAGGATCATGGAACATTATTCGAAGACATTTGCTGCCTAATGCATTCGGCGTCATTATTGTGCAGGTTACATTCTCGGTTCCGTCGGCCATATTCTCAGAAGCGTTCCTCAGCTTTCTCGGTCTTGGTATACAGGCGCCGCTTGCAAGCTGGGGCACGATGGCCAATGACGGGATGTCTACGATTTTGTCCGGATATTGGTGGCGCTTGCTCTTCCCTTCCTTATTTATCTCTTTGACGATGCTGGCATTTAATTTGCTGGGTGACGGTCTACATCAGATATTTGATCCGAAACAGAGGAGGTAACGCATGATGGCAACGAGGAATGAAGGGGCAGCTCCGCTGCTCGAGGTGAATAACCTGCATGTTTCGTTTGCTACGTATGGCGGGAGTGTACAGGCCGTGCGTGGTGTCGACTTAGCCCTCTATAAAGGAGAAACGCTGGCGATTGTTGGGGAGTCGGGAAGCGGTAAGAGTGTGACGGCAAGAAGCATCATGCGTCTCTTACCCAAGCAAACGGCGACGATTAACAAGGGCAGCATTAAGTATAAAAATATAGAGCTCGTCAGCATGAGCGAGAAACAGATACGAAAGCTTCGCGGAAGCGAGATAACCATGATATTTCAGGATGCGATGACAGCACTTAATCCCACCATCTCGATTGGCGAGCAGCTGATGGAAGGAATCAGGCATCATCAGAAGCTGTCCAGAGCAGAGGCGAAGAAACGCGCTATGGATATGTTACAGCTCATCGGGATTAAAGATCCGGAGGCCCGTATGAAGCAGTATCTGCATGAGTTCAGCGGCGGGATGAGACAGCGGGTCATGATTGCGATCGCTGCCATAGGGAATCCTTCCATCCTTATTGCGGATGAGCCGACAACAGCACTCGATGTAACGATCCAGGCACAAATATTGGATTTGTTTAAAATGCTGCAGGCAGAAACCGGTGTATCCATCATTATGATTACTCATGATCTGGGGGTCGTCGCTAATCTGGCTCAACGTGTTTGTGTCATGTATGCAGGTAAGATCGTGGAATCCGGTACGGTAAGGCAAATCTTCTATGATCCAAAGCATCCGTACACACAAGGACTGCTTGCATCCATGCCCCGTGTAGACGGTGATCGCAGCAAGCCGCTTATTTCCATCCCTGGAACACCGCCGGATTTATTTTCACCACCTATAGGCTGTCCATACTCAGCCCGTTGTCCATATGTTATGGAAGTGTGCGGTTCATATGATCCGCCGTCAGTCAGCATGGACGGAGCGCCTGAACATACAGCCGCCTGCTGGCTGCTCGACGAACGCTCCAAGGGTGTGTTTCCGAAGAAATCTGTACCCACACCAAAAGTGCTTGAACCGGCGATTCGTTCTTCTATTAGTTGAGCGAACAATAGACACATGTATTGCCGGAATTCGAATCAATTTCACTATGAAACAGCTATGAAATTGATTCCATATCCATTCATAAACTTAAGGGGGAGTAATCAATGAAGAAACATCGGTCCATGCTGTTGCTCTACTGTATTGTGATTCTGTGTCTTGTGCTGGCGGCTTGTGGAGGAGAGGGTAGTGGAGCAGACGGAGACGCTGCTGATGTGAACAGTAAGATCCTGCTCGTCAATAACGGCAAGGAGCCGACGTCTCTTGATCCGCCTGTTGGCTTTGACCAGGTATCGAATGATGTGCTGAACAATTTCATGGAAGGGTTGACCCGTCTTCAGGAAGACCATACGCCAGGTCCAGGAGTAGCCAGTGAGTGGACGGTTACAGAAGATGAGAAGCAGTATACGTTCACTTTGCGGGAGGATGCCAAGTGGTCTAACGGTGATCCGGTTACAGCCTCAGATTTTGAATTCGCATTTAAACGGATACTGGATCCGAACCTTGGCGCTGCATCTGCAACGCTTGCCTATGTTATTGATGGAGCCGAAGCGTATAACTCGGGAGAAGGAACTGCAGATGATGTACAGGTTACAGCAGTAGATGAGCATACCCTCGAAATAAAGCTGAACAAGCCCGCTCCCTGGTTTCTCGGTATGATGTCGAACCCTGCGTTCTTCCCCGTACATAAGGCAACCGTCGAAGGAAATGCGCAGTGGGCGGCAGAGGCTTCTTCCATTCTAAGCAACGGACCGTTCAAATTAACGGAATGGAAGCATGATGCCGAGATTCAAATGGTGAAAAATGATCAGTATTGGGATGCTGACAATGTACATTTGGATGGCATCACGATGAAGATGGTGGATGATTCCACGACAGCTTATCAACTGTATGAGAGTGGAGAACTGCACATTACAGGAACCCTGCCGCCGGATGTAATTCAATCTCTGATCGACGAAGGTAAAGCAACGATTGAAGATTCAGCCGGAACATACTTCTATCGTTTTAATACCACGATGGAGCCCTTCACAAATGCGAAGATCCGCAAAGCCTTCACCTTGGCTGTAGACAGACAGCAAATTGTAGATCTTGTGATCAAGCAGAAGCATAAGCCGGCAACCGGGCTGGTCTCCTATGGCCTGCTCGAAGGTGAGAGCGGAGGGGACTTCCGTGAACAGGGCGGCGAGCTGGTAAAGTTTGATATTGAAGAAGCGAAGCGGCTTCTAACCGAAGGGATGGAGGAAGAAGGGTATGATACTCTCCCTTCCGTTACTTTATCCTATAACACAAATGACCTTCATCAGAAGATTGCGGAAACAATGCAGGCCATGATCAAAACAAATCTTGGCATCGATATCACACTGGCGAGCAAGGAGAGCAAGGTGCTGACCGATGAGCAGAAGAGCCTGCAGTTCCAAATGTCAAGAAGCTCCTGGCTCCCTGACTTTGCAGACCCGATTAACTTCCTCGACATCTTCGTATCCGGCAGTCCTAATAACCGGACAGGCTGGAGCAATAGTGAGTATGACCAGCTGATAGCAGCTGCTTACAGCGAGCCGGATGTGGAGAAACGATTTACGTATTTGCATGAGGCCGAGAGCATACTTATGGAAGAGATGCCGATCATGCCGATGTATTTCTATAATTCCGTGTACTTGCAGAAGGATCATTTAACTGGGGTGCTGCGGCATGCATACGGATATATTGATTACAAGTACGCAGAGTTACAATAAGCAAGGACTTCATTCAAGCACTTGCATGCAGGTTCTCCCGGTGATCGAACCAGATCACTGGGAGTTCCTTTCTATACGAGCCCAAGAGGAGTTGAACGAAGGAGATGAACGTAGAGCTCAAGACGATATATCCTGAACCATTACGTATGGGAGACACGGTCGGAATAATGGCTCCGGCAAGTCCGGGGGACAGTACCCGCATAACCAAGGCAGCTGATCATCTGCTTCGACTTGGTTTACAGGTTCAATTTGGCAAGACAGTATACAATGAGAATGATTACGGATATTTGGCCGGAACGGATGAAGACAGAGCTCGTGAGCTGAATGACATGTTCGCCAATCCGAAAATTAAGGCCATCGTATGCGCGAGAGGCGGATATGGAACGGCTAGAATGTCGGATCTGCTGGATTATGAGCTCATTCGGCGTCATCCAAAGTTTTTCTGGGGCTATAGTGATGTTACATTCCTGCATAACGCGATATTTCAGCGTACGGGTTTGATTACATTTCATGGACCTATGCTGACCTGCCTGGCCGCTGATTTTGTTGATCCACTTACTCTCAAAGGCTTTGATCTGTTGTTTGGTAAAGATATACCGCCCTATACAGAGGCAATTTCTCCGCTTGAGGTCCTCTGGCCCGGAACGGCAGAAGGGGTTATCGTCGGCGGCAATCTCTCACTGCTTGTGACGACACTCGGCACTCCTTATGAGATAAACACAACAGGCAGGCTTCTCTTGATTGAGGATATTGGCGAAGAGCCATATCGCATAGACCGCATGCTGAATCAGCTTCTTCAAGCAGGCAAGCTGACGGAAGCAGCGGGTATCATCGTTGGTGATTTTCATCATTGTGATCCAGTTAAGCGAGAATTGTCCCTATCACTGGAAGAGGTAATACAGCATTATATTGCGAAGGCGGGCAGACCCGCTATGGCTGGGTTTCGGATCGGTCACTGTTCCCCGAATATCGCCATTCCATTAGGGCTTCCTGCACAGCTGGATACAAGTCGCAAGCTGCTCCAATTCGGGTAGGTGTTGAATGAATTGTTCTAGTGGGATTTAGGTAAGATCCTCGCTTAAAATTTCAAGGAGGTACATCAAAGTGCAAATTCAGAATATTGAGGTTATGCGCAAATATACGCCATTAATCAAGCCTTTTAAAACTGCGTTACGAACCGTTACACAAAGCGAATCGATATTGGTTCGAATGACAGCCAGTGATGGACGAATTGGATGGGGTGAAGCGCCGGCTACCGTTGTAATTACAGGAGACAGTCTTGACAGTATTGAGTCAGCAGTGCTTCACACCTTAGGTCCTGCTATTCAGGGAAGAAGCCTGCTCGCTTACGAGCAGCTACTACAGACAATACATACGGTCATGGTGGGTTCCAGCAGTGCAAAGGCGGCAGTGGATATGGCGATTTACGATTTGCTCGCACAGTACAGTGGTATGCCTCTATATCAATTCCTTGGTGGATATCGGGACCGGATCGAGACGGATTTTACAGTAAGTGTGGGAACGATGGCAGAAATGGCAGATGATGCGGAGCGCTGTGTAGCTGAGGGCTTCAATGTGCTGAAGATTAAAGTGGGGAAAGACCCGATCGAAGAGGACATTGCCAGAATTCAAGAAATTCGCAACCGTGTCGGTAACCAGGTAGGAATCAGGCTGGATGCCAATCAGGGCTGGCAGGTCAAGGAAGCGATCCGCTGTATTCGTAAGCTGGAGGATCTGAACCTGAATATAGAGTTGGTAGAACAGCCCGTGAGAGCGAGTGATCTGACAGGGCTCAAGACCGTAACAGACGCTGTGGATACACTCATTATGGCTGATGAAAGTGTATTCACTCCAAGCCAGGCACTTGAAGTGCTGCAGCACCGTGCTGCGGATTTGATCAATATTAAGCTGATGAAAGCCGGGGGGATCTATAAGGCCCAAATGATTAATCAGCTTGCCGAAGAATACGGTGTAGAGTGTATGGTGGGAAGTATGATTGAATCCAAAGTTGCGGTAACCGCAGCCGCCCATTTTGCAGCCAGCAAGAAAAACATAACAAGGTTTGATTTTGACGCGCCGCTAATGATGGATTGCAGAGATATAAACGGTGGTGTAGTTTATGACGGCAGGGTTATCCGTTTTACGGATGCAGCTGGACTCGGAATTCATGATGTACACATTCAAGAAGGGATGGGGGTAACCGGATGAAACCTTCTGAATACAGACCCGGACTGAAAAAAATGGTAGTGAGTGTCCCGGTTGCAACGGTATGGACTACACCGGAGTCTCCGCGGGCAATGGATATGAACGTGCTGCAAAATAAAGCGGATATGAGAGCTTGGCTCAGCAGTCTGACTCCGGATGAACGGCTGGACTTGTGCACATCAAATCGCACCCAAACCCAGGTTCTATATGCCGAGGAAGTTGTAGTCATAGAGGTGAGGAATGGATGGGCGAACATCCGCATACCTAACCAAGCCACAAGGAAGGATCCGCTCGGATATCCGGGCTGGGTTCCTTATATTCAGCTTACGGAATGGAGCCGTGACATTGCACGTGACAGCGGAGTACGATTAAATGCACAGGTGCAAATCAATTCATATGCGCAGAAGAGCGCTCAGGGGCAAATGAATACGGTGGTGGAAGTTAATGCTCCTGTGCAGAATCAAGAGAAAGATAATACTCACGTGCATGATCATGTTCAAGATAGAGGTACTGATTATATTCATGCTCAGACTCATGAAAATAGGCTGGTACAAGTTTATGCTAAATTTGCCAAGATGGCGCTATTGTTAGAAGATGCAGAAGCTCCGTATTTGGAACTCAGCTATTTAACAAAGCTTCCATTAATAGAAGTGAGAGATACAGAGGTCTATGTTCATTCTCCTCATGGAGTGGGAGTACTCAGCATGAAGGATGTTACCTTCTTAGATCATCATGCCGGAACAGGCTTAGACATAGGAAGCCGCATTGCAGCAGAAGCAAACAGATTTCTGAATTTGGCATATTTGTGGGGAGGATTGTCCTCATATGGCTATGATTGTTCGGGTTTTGCATATAGTATGTATGCATCTCAAGGAATTACCATTCCACGGGATGCTTCAGATCAGGCTCTAGCAGGAACAGAAGCAGTGAGTAATCGGCTGCGTCCGGGAGACCTGCTTTTTTTTGCATATGAAGAAGGAAAAGGACGCATTCATCACGTAGGTATATATATAGGGGACGGCAAAATGATACATTCACCTGATTCGAAGAGCTGTATTGAGGTGGTCGAATTAACAAGTTATAAATTGATTAAGGAGCATTGCGCTTCAAGAAGATATGATGCTTCACTTAACCATTTTATACAATAGAAATGGGGACTTACAATTAGGATTAGTTATAACAATGAAATTAACGAGATGGATCACTATAGATTAAAGCAATTTGTTGATTGGGTGCTGCAACAAAGCGATTCTTCAATCGGAGAGTCGGGCTCGGAGAGCGAAGAGCTGGGCCGTAGAATTAAGGAGACTTGGCGTGAATGCTTGGAAGAATCTCGAATCCGTAAATTAACTCAAGATGTTACTCCTCGGAGTAACTTATTGAATACGGAATTAACTCAAGAAGTTACTCCTCAGACTATCTATATAACTTCGAATCTATTTACAGCTGGTAAGTTAAAGTTCTCCTTATCGAAGGCAGGGATTCGGCAGGAAGCCATCGTATACAGCTTGGAGGATTTCTATGCGGTTGGACCGTTGCGCCATATTGACCAGCAGCAATATGAAACAGAACGTTACATGTGGATGATGAATCATATGGGCTATGATCATTATTTTAGTAACGGATTACATCATATTACAGCAATGAAGCCAATATTTGAGAGCATTCCGGATCATAAACGGATTACAATATGGGCAGAGAGCAATGCGCATGACTATATATTTACATGTTTAGTACTGCATTTGCTTCGCGGAGTACAGGCAGAGGTTCGGGTCTTAAATCCTGCAGAAGAGTATAAGCCTTTACTTGGGAGAAATCCTTTGCCAGATGTCGATAAAAAAGTGGACCACACGGTCTTACATCAGCTCCAAACGAAAGATTTCTCTCAGCTCATACAGAGAACTCAGGGGAATTTGTTATCAGAAGAGGATAGAGCACGATATGCGAGTGAATGGCTGTATATTTCAGGCCGCAGTGAAATGCTGCGCGTATTAATAGAAGGTGAACTCCAGTTTTTGGCGGAAGATGCCTACGATTCTTTAATCATGGAAGTCATTCACGAACAATATAGCCATATTCATATGGTGGATGATAAATATATTTATAACAAGGAATATGTGTCAGCAGGACTATTGATTGAACCTATACTCGAGCGTTATCCTGAATTAACGAGTGCTCATCTGATATCATTTCGGTTTCGATCGTTAATTGCGAATAAGAAGCTTGAATTTGCTGGTGTTCCTAATGAGACTTACCAGTATTATCTGAAGCCTCCTAAGGTATAACATACGTCCTACCGGGAATGGCTGAAATTACATCCCTATTATAGAAAGAGGTGGCATACATGACGGAGCAGCATGTTCATTTAATGTTTGGGATGTCAGAGCAGGGAGTCATGAAAGCTGCATTACATAAAGCGGAAATTCGTCATTCACACAAAGTACTTTCGTTTAATGACTGGTTTGCATATGGCCCACTGTCTGGCATTGATCTTACAGATGGAGAGAATAGCCGTATATCGTGGATGTCCCAGCGATTGTCCAATTATGACAAACTGTATACGTACAATCCCGAGCATCAGATTGGAACAGTCATCAAAGCAATCAAGTCGATTCCGGAGGGAAGCAGAATTACGATCTGGCACGGAGATCACGCACATGATCAGATTGGTTTGCGATTTGCGGTTTATTTGTTACAGGATCGGGAAGTACAGATCGTATTGAATAACGTTGCGGAGGAATACCAAACGCTCTTTTTAAGTGAAGCTAGTGACATAGAGGCTGAGAATAAAATGCCTGTTTTGTTACCTGTAAACCTAGCCCAGCTTAAAAAGGAACATTTTATTCCGATGCTGGGTCGGCTGGAACAGAAGGTCTCTCTAAATAGTGAACAAAGAATCCAGCTCACCAAGGATTGGCAAGATCTCTCTCTGAAGGATTTACCGCTCAGACTATGGGAGAATAATCAGTTTAGATGCAGCGATGAGAACGCACTGGATGATATCATCGATGAAGTTGTAACGGAGCTTGGTTTGCAATTTGATGATCACTACGTTCCTGCTTCCAAGGTTGTGGCTGAGGTGCTTGTTAAGCTTCATCGTTATTATTTGCGCAAGGATTTCTTGGAATTTAGATTACGGTCACTGATTGAAACTAAGAAGCTGCAGTTCAAGGGAGCACCTGGACAACTGCATCGTTATAGTGTAAAGACAGGCTAGGTTCAGGTTCTTCGAGCTCTATAGAACAAGCAGTTATATTGCGCTATGTCTTTCGCATAAGCTAGTACAAATAAGCCTTGGCTTGCGAACTGGCTATAATGAGAGGTGTAGAAGATGGAGTGTAGAACCGGTTGTGGGGCATGCTGTATTGCAGCATCCATATCATCTCCGATTCCAGGGATGCCCGATGGTAAGCCTGCTGGCGTAAGATGCGTTCAGCTGACAGAGGAGAACAAATGCAGGCTGTTTGGCCTTCCCGAGAGGCCCAAGGTATGCAGCAGACTAAAGGCAGAGCCGGCGATGTGCGGTGATACGAATGATGAGGCCTTCAACACGCTGGCGGAATGGGAGAGACGGACTGCACCAGCTCCCAAAATTACAAGAACAAGCTAATATAGGAGGCAGAGCCAGATTCATTGATCTGGCTCTGCCTTTTTGTGTGGATAGTATATTTAGCATACAGCCAAGATCTCAACTCAAGGACGAATGTAAACTCGTACATAATGGAACCAAAACGGGATCCTATTTAGTCTAGTTAATCTAGAAGACTGAATGGAGATGACGACATGAGAAAAAGATTAACTGTGATAACCCTTTTAGCGATTGCTTCCACGATAGGATTAAGTTTAATCAATGTACATGGAGATAGAAGTACTGCCGAGCCGGTTGCATCAAAACATATTAACTACAGGCTTGGAACAACACAAGCCAGGATGCCGATCTATAACAATTTAAGCATGCTTGAGGAATTATCTGATTTCATCGTTGTTGGGCATGTTTCAGGAGAACAGGGAACCTATCAAGTGAAAGCAGGAAATGGAGAAGTAATAGAGGAGCTCGGAAAAACACCGTTCAGCATTGACACAGTGATTAAGGGAAAAGAGATATTAGAAGAAAATAATCGTATAACCGTAATGGAAGATGGCAGATTTCATGAAGGTATATACTATAATTTAGAGGGCTATGTGAAAATGAATGACCTAGATTCGTATTTGTTGTTCTTACGTAATACTGGCGAGAACACGTATGCTATAAACGGTTCATATCAAGGTAAGTTTAACATAAATCAATTGAACAACAATGTATTGGAGTTTGAGTCCTCCCATATTTCTGCAGAACAACTGAAACATGCCGAGTACATAGGAGATGATGTACATCGACATTACTATAATGAACTAAAAGATCAGGTCCGACAGAAATATAGCGGAATGTTAGATTAGAAAAAAAGCTTACACATCAGATATCACGATCCATAACATACGTAATTACGTTACAACCGTCCTTGGTTATTACCGAGGACGGTTGCTTTTTTGTGAGCAACGTCCAGAGGGGAACACTGGACGCAAACACCACCCTAGTGGAATTTTTGGATGACGAACGACTTTCGCAAAGCGACTGGAGAGAGGCAGCCAAAAATGGACCGTCCATATAAACACTTATATTCCGCGCAGCCAGAATCTAAAAGTGATTTAATCAACAACGTCCAGAGGGGAACACTGGACGTAAACACCACCCCGAGTGGAATTTTTGGATGACGAACGACTTTCGCGGAGCGACCGGAGAGAGGCAGCCAAAAATGAAACGTTTGACTTTCGTGAGCGACCGGAGAGAGACAGCCAAAAATGGAACGTTTGAAACGTCCTATTTACAATTATTCATTCTAACTGTTATACTACATATATAACACATACAACAAATGCATCGGAGGTGGAAACAAATCATGATCATTGAGCTTGATATGGAGTCAGATCTGCCTATTTACACACAGCTGACGAATCAGATAATTGAGGGAATTGCGAGCGGGAAGCTGCAGCCGGGAGAAGCATTGCCATCTGTGCGCAGTATGGCGCAGGACATCGGGATTAATCTTCATACCGTTAACAAAGCCTATAATTTGTTGAAGCAGGATCATTACATTCATGTACATCGTCAGAAGGGTGTTGTCGTTAATCCAGACGGGATGCCACAGGTGGATGGCGATTTTGCAGCAAGACAATTGAAGCAGCTTCGTCCCATCATTGCGGAGGCCATTCTTCGTGGGATGACTAGAGATGAATTGGAAGTCATTGTAAACGATATCTATAAGGATATTAAGCCATAGTCAATAATGTAAAGACTGGAAGGAGAGATGAGCATGCAATGGATTCATTTTGTAATGCTTGGAGTTATGTTTTTACCTATCACTCTGCTTATTGCTTTCACGCCTTACTTTACCCGGCGGACAGAAAGCTTTGGAATAACGGTGAGTGAAGAGGTGTTCTACAGCGAACCTTTGAAGAGAATGAGAAGAAATTTTGCAGCTGTCATCATCATTTTGCAGGTAGCCCTTCTCGCTATATGTCTGTGGGGAACGAGCCTTGTTCAGGATTCGGCTAAGCAGGCAACATGGATGATGATCTATATTTTTGGCGTAGTCATTATTCACTTCATCACCTTGTTCTACTTTCACAATAAAATGAAGAGATATAAGGCTGAGCAGCTTCCTGCCTCAATTAAGCCGTCCAAGATGAGCATAGACACTACATTTCGCAAAAAGAAGCTGGTTATATCTAACAAGTGGTACTTCATTCATGTCCTCATTATTATCGGTACCGCTATATTCACTGCCATAAACTACGATCGCTTCCCGGATCAAATTCCGTTTCAGTATGATCTGCAGGGTAATCCGACGACAATTCGGGATAAGAGCCTGGGAACAGTCTATATGCCTGTCATAATGCAGTTGATGATGACCCTCTTGTTTATCTTCATAAACTCTATGATCTATCGCAGCAAACAACAGGTTGATACAGATAACCCTGAGATTTCATTAAGTAAGAACCGAATCTTTCGGATGAGAAACTCTGTTTTTAATGTTATTACTTCCTTGCTGCTGGTGTTGCTGTTCAATTTCATGCAGTTTACCATGTTATATCCTGTGGATGCAGGTGTCATGATGGCGGTCGTTATTGCGGTTGTATGCCTAGTACTTGTCGGTGTAGCGATTCTGTACTTCACAACGGGCCAGGGCGGAAGTCGAGTGAAGCTTCAAGCAGAGCCTTCCTCTCTTGAGCCCTATGGGAACGATGAGAGCTGGAAGCTGGGGATGTTTTATTTTGACCCGAAGGACCCTGCTATCTTTGTGGAAAAAAGAATGGGTTATGGCTGGACGATTAATCATGCAAGGCCGATGGCTTGGTTCTTATTCGTCAGCATTATTGGGACGATCCTGGCGGTGACCTTTCTGATTAGCTGATGATTGAATCGATCTCTCACAAATATTAGATGATAAAAAGACTGGATAAAGAGGCGAGTACTCTTTTTCAGTCTTTTTTTGTATTTAGGCAGATCAAGTGTCATTTCAGCTTGACTTGTCATAAATATGTGATATGGTTATATACATAACTATATAACCATATATCGAACGACGCATGGTGAACAGGTGGTGAGAGTATATTGAGCAAAGGACTAACGGATAACAAACCTATTTTTCAGCAAATCAAGGAAAAGATCGAAGACCAGATCGTGAACGGTGAGATTAAAGAACACGAACAAATTCCATCAACCAATCAACTCGTGCAGTTCTATAAGATTAACCATCTTACGGTTTCGAAAGGGATCAATCTTATGGTCGATGAAGAGATTATTTATAAAAAGAGAGGTGTAGGCATGTTTGTCGCGGAAGGGGCAAGAGAGAAGCTGCTTGAAGGGCGTAAGGGTGCCTTTGCGGATCAATACATCCTGCCGATGCTGCAGGAAGCAGAGAAGCTCGGGATGACAGATCAGGAGCTCATTAAGTTAATTGAACAACGAAGAGCAAGGGGGACGAATTCATGATCATTGAGATGAATCAGCTCGGTCTGAAATATGGGAAGCATGTAGCGCTCGATAATTTATCCCTAAGTTTGGACAGTGGCAAAATATATGGGCTGCTGGGGAGAAACGGTGCGGGTAAGACGACCTTATTAACGATACTCGCATCGTTTAGACGCCAGACACAAGGCACTCTTCGAATTCATGGAGAGAACCCGTATGAGAATGCCAAAATTATGCGTCATGTGGCTTTTGTGTACGAGATGGATTACTCCGCTGAGACGGAAAAAGTAAAAGTGATGCTGGAATCGGCTGAACGCTACAGGCCATACTTCGATATGGATTATGCGTTGTATTTAGCGAAACGCTTCAAGCTTCCACTCGATAAGGGGATGAGCAGTCTGTCCAAGGGGATGCAGTCCGCAGTTAACGTAACGATTGGACTTGCGGCCCGAGCTCCCGTTACTTTATTTGATGAAGCTTATCTAGGAATGGATGCACCGACTAGAGAGCTGTTCTATAAAGAGTTGTTGGAAGATCATGCGAAACATCCTCGGACGATTATCATGTCTACACATCTGGTATCTGAAATGGACTATTTGTTCGAAGAAGTCATTATCATCAACAAAGGACAGCTTGTACTCAAAGAGACTTCAGATGAGCTCTTGTCTCGAAGAGCTACTGTCACAGGAGCAGCTTCCACCGTCGATGCATTTACGAAGGGGATGAAAGTGCTGAATGTACAGCAGTTAGGCGGTACGAAATCAGCAGTCATCTATGGGGAGTTATCACAGGAGCAGCGCCTGACCGCTCAGCAATTGGGGCTGGAGTTAGGGAATGTCCCGCTGCAGGATCTATTCATTCTATTAACGGAGGAGGAAGAATCATGATGGAAATGAAACCTTTTGAGAACAGCAAGAAGATCGCATTCGATTTGTTTTATGTCCAGATGGTTTGGACTCTGTGGTATGTCTCATTCTTATTTGTGGTTCAGTTTATGATGCTTCTCCTTCCCGATTTCATCAAGCTGAACGTATCTGATGCGGAATCCCCAGCCTCCATGTATTTTATGAATTTTGGACTTACTGCATCTAAGACCTACATGCTCGTAATCGGGATTATATCCTCTTATGCTTTCCTGAAGCACTATATTCATCAAGGGGTAACTAGGAAGGATTATTTTGTAGGTTCTACAATAGCTGTCATTCTTCTATCCATCCTTCTCCCGATCCTCATGTGGATCCTTTCAGGAGTTCAGTACTTGATATTGGGATGGGCTGGAATACCCCGTCAAGAATCCGTTGTTATTGGATATGAGATGTTTAGCTTGATGCCGTTTATAATATTTACATTGCAGTTTCTAGTTTATTATTTAGCAGGATGGATGGTTTCTATGAGCTTTTATCGCTTTGGCTTCTTCGGCGGGATGCTATCGATTCCCGTAGGACTCGCTGGTCTCATCCTCCTTGATATGGTGTGGGGCGGCGGTGATGCAGAGGAGCTGCTGTCTGACTGGATTCCTATCTACCCTATAGAGCTGACGACGACAACGGCGATGCTTACTTCATTGGTCCTTGCTGCTGTGTTTATCCTCCTCCACCGATTGATATCCCGAAACATCGTAATCAAAATTAAGTAACTTGTCGTGTGTAACAAGAACACTTCAACCATCATAAATGAAAAAAAAGAACGCTGGTTATTCTCACTCGAAGTGAGAATAAACCAGCGTTCTTTGTATAAATTATCTGGATTGATCGTGAATAACACGTTCAATCTGACGAGCAATATGCTCTGTGCCTTGAGCAATATCCGCCCGGTCAAAGTATAGCTTGACATGACGCTCATCCAAATCGAAAGCCTGTTCAAAAAATCCTCCAAGCCCACGTGCCCTGCGGTCAACCTCTACGAGCACATGAACACCGTCTTGATCCAGATTCATCATGAGCTCGAGCTCTTTAACGCGTCCAGAGAAGGAGCTGCTCGGGTAATATTCAAACTCTTGTACAAAAGGAACGCCGCGGCCAAGTCTGGAAGCATGCTCACAGGATGAAGTTTTGTATCGGAAGCCGAGGTGTTCTACCGCTTCAAAAATAGCTGACATATAATGATGCGGTTCAACTTGAATCGAATCATGGTCTTTTGGATCAATCGCCATCTCAATATCAAGACCTGTACTCAGCCATACCGGCTGACGATTATATGTTACCGGTGTTTCGAGCGGAAGTGGGAAGGAGAATGGAATTTCCAGCTGCTCGTTACTCTCAATCCGAAGGTTCTTAGATACGTTGAATTTGGCAAGTGTATAGTTATAGTCTACTTTCCGGTCATCCTGTTCACGAATGTAGCGGGTCATCAGCTGAATATAAATTTTCTCTATTTCTTGTTCAACGCTGCCGCCTTTTATGCGAACAACACCTTTGACCGTTTCACCCGGTACATAAGATGTTTTTTCCAACAGCGTGTCAATTTCTGCAGCCCCAATTCCGACCTTGGCCAGCATTTTATTAAAAAACGACATAGAATAAGCAGCCTCCTTATAAATTCATGCATTACTCTTCCATATACGCAGCATAAGTAAGAGTAGTTTCGTTAAGATGGAATAAATTTCGTATCAATCATTTTATTTTCCCTTTTTTTTAAGCTATACTGCTATAAGAGCCTGTTAACGAATATGGAGTATCGTGCAGGCTAGGAGAAGTCATATCTGTGATCTGTAAATGCTCACGGAATGCAGGAGTAACGGAGGAATTGTTATGCAGCTAATAAATATAGCCATGGTGCAGGAGCAGCTTGACCGGTACGCGAACGAAGATCTGTATCTTCATATGGAAATGACGATGGGTGCTTATGCAGCCCATAATGATAGCTCGAAGCATCCAGCCGCGAATTTTATCAAGAACGTTCCGGTGAGATACAGTAAGGGAACCATTGTCGGCGATACCTACTATAGAGTTGGCTTGAAGACGAAGGAAGGCTGGGTTTATACAGAAGGTTTGACGCATTGGGAAGAAAATGAAGAAGGACGCATACTGCTGGCAGGTCATGACAAAGAAGGCCGATTGATCGTATCTTTGCTGCTCAGTAGAACGTTGTTTTAAGGAAGTGGGGTTCTTATGACACAAAATATATTAGTTGTACTTCCGCATCCGGATGACGAATCTTTTGGAATGTCGGGAACACTGGCGAAATTTGCAAGCGAAGGAGCACAGGTTACATATGCTTGTCTCACACTCGGGGAAATGGCGCGGAATATGGGAAATCCTCCAATAGCCAACCGTGTCACGCTGCCGGAGATTCGCAAGGAAGAGCTGAAGCAATCCTGTAGAGCCATCGGAATTCAAGATTTACGGATGCTCGGCTTCCATGACAAAACGATTGAGTTCGAAGACCGTGATCTGCTGGATGGAGCGATTTCTGCACTGATTGAAGAATTAAATCCTTCGATTGTATTTACATTTTATCCAGGCTATAGTGTTCATCCGGATCATGATGCAACGGGTGCAGCGGTTGTCAGAGTAGTTGAAGCAATGGATCGGGATCGGAGACCTGTTGTGCAATGCCTGGCGTTCTCCAACGGTCACAAGGAAGCTATCGGTGAACCGGATGTATTCTATGACATTCAGAAATTTAAGCTGAATAAGGTACAGTCCATCGCAGCACACAGCTCACAGTTCCGTATCTTATCAGGTGAGTCGCTTCTCAAGGACAAGCAATTTGCAGATCGGCTGATGACGGAATACTTTTGGACGTACCCTTTAAAATAGTGCTGAGGATATAACGAATACTCACGCTTATACGGATAATAAGGAAAATAGCCAATCCCTTAATTATAACAAGGGATTGGCTATTTTTTAAACTTTTTTATTCTGCTTGCAGATGGCTCCATTTCTTCACTTCAACAGGTGAAGCCTCAATGGTCAGCTTCGTACCATCCTCTTCATAAAGAACCGTTTCGACATTCGCATGCTCATGGAAATAGGAGAGCAGATGTCCTTGGTCATATGGAATGTTTAGCGCCACTCGCTCATAATGCCCAAACAGCTGCTCCTTAATGGCATCTTCCAGCTGGTCGAGTCCTTGACCTGTTTTGGCCGATACAAAGACAGCTGGCCTACGAACCTGTATTTCCTTCATCAATTCGCTGCTGAGGTCGATTTTGTTATAGACATAGACGACCGGGATTTTATCGGCACCGAGATCCTTCAATGTTTGATTGGTCACTTCAATGAGCTGCTCGGCATCGGAATTACTCGCGTCTACAACATGCAGGAGCAGATCGGATTCAAGCACCTCTTCAAGTGTAGAACGAAAAGCCTTTACAAGATGATGCGGCAGCTTGCTAACAAATCCAACTGTGTCGGTGAGAAGAAATCTCTTACGATCTGGAAGTGAGATTTGTCTTACCGAAGTCTGCAAGGTGGCAAAGAGCATATCCTTAGCCAGTACAGCCTTGTCACTTGCAGCATCGTATTTATCAAGCATGGCATTCATGAGACTGGATTTGCCTGTATTCGTATAGCCGACCAGGCTCACGACCGGCATTTCTGTCTTTTGGCGGCGACGGCGCTGCGTTTGGCGCTGGGAAACGAGCAGCTCCAGTTCACGGTTCAGCTCTGTAATCTTCTCTTCGATCCGTCTTTGGCTTAGCTCCAGCTTGGTTTCTCCTGAACCTCTGTTCTTCGTGCCGACCCCGCCGCGCTGTCTGCCTGAGGAAGAGCTGATTCCGGACAATCTTGGGAGTACATATTGAAGCCTAGCCAGCTCTACCTGGAGCTGGGATTCTCTAGATCTCGCACGCTCGGCAAAGATATTCAGGATTAGTGTTGTCCGGTCCAGCACAGCCGCATCCAGTCTCTTCTCCAGATTGCGAACCTGAGAAGGAGAGAGCTCATCATTAAAGATCACAATGGTGGTCTCCAGCATCTTCAGCAGATCAGAGAGCTCCTCAATCTTGCCGCTGCCTATATAGTGAGCCGGGTGAATTCGCTCAGCCTTCTGTGTAAGCACGGCTGCGACCTCGATGTCGCAAGCGTTAGCCAGATTACCAAGCTCCTCCATGGAGTGCTCGAAATCCTCTTGGCCGTTCATTTGTAGTCCTATAATTACTGCTTTATCTTTAAATGGTTGTGTCATACCATCGTCCTCCTTATGATTACACCTGAAATATAAAAAAACACAGGCTAAACCTTCTGCCTGTGTACAGGTTCAAGAGAACTCGGAGTTACAACGGGAATACAGCCAGGTAGTGTCCTAGAATCACAGCGCGCAATCGGCATGGTAAAGGGCACACCCGTTTATTTGTATAAGAAAAAAGGCCAGGGATCTCACTCCTGTCCTCTTCGTCTATCTTCTGTGAAATACCAGCGTATGGATAGATCGAATCCGAGTTCTCTGCCTTACACATAAGAGCAGAGTCTTTGCCTATTTAGTTAAGGGCAAAAGAAAATCTAACTCGAATCCAATTAATCATAGCGGTATCCCTCCGTTCCTAAAGTTAACGCTATCTTAGCATAGCTGTATACATAATTCAATGGGCATGCGTTGACTATAACTGTTTTCTACCAGTTAAGCTGTTGATCTGTCGTTGAACCTGGGCTTATTGCATATACATCTATAAAGAGGAGCGTGATGATGAGATGATAGATCAAATGGAGCGTTATTTTGAGCTGAAGAAGCTGAAGAAAGATATAGATGATGAGCTGTCGAGCCTGCGCCTGGAGATGATTGATCATCTTACAGCAGAGAATGCGGTCCGCATGGAGCATGGAGAATATGAAGCCAGGATCGTTGTCCAGAACAGGAAGGAATACGATGACGAACTGCTATATAAAGCATTGCCAGATCCAGAGGTGTGGAAGCTTCTGTCGAAGGCGGATACTGGGAAAATAGCAAGTCTGATTAAACTCGGAGTCCTCTCCGAGGAAGGCATTTCACACACGTATGAGACACGAAGAACAGAGCTGCTGATCGTGAACAAAAAATAGCTGGAGTGATTATGAAATCGATTCATGTATGTTACGATATATAGAAGCACATGACAGTGAAGGGCGGTATGACAAAGACAGGCTATGAAAAACGTGTTAGTTACTGGATACCGGGCCAATGAGCTCGGCATCTTCAATCAGAAGCACCCGGGTATTCCTTATATTAAGCAAGCGATCCGATCCAAGCTGATTACGCTTATTGAGGAAGGCGCCGAGTGGATTATCACCCCGGGTCAGTATGGTGTAGATCTGTGGGCATGCGAGGTTGTCATTGAACTAAAGAAAGAATACCCGCAGCTAAAGCTGTCCATTATATCTGCATTTATGAATCCGGAAGAGAAATGGTCTGATGACAAGAAGGAGTATTACGAAGATATATTAAGAAATGTTGATTATTATGGTATTGTCAGCAAGCAGCCCTATGCGGGTCCTTGGCAGTTTGCGGCGAGAGACGAGCTTCTCTTTCGGAAGACGGATCATATTCTACTGGTTTATGATGAAGATAATGGTCCCGGCAGTCCGCGTTATATTAAAGAAAAAGCGCTTAAAAAGCATCAAGCGGACGGCTACGGCATGACCCTGATCTACTCGGAGGATATTCAAAATATAGCAGACGAGATGAGCGCTTCCATACTGACAGAGGATGGGCAGGGCGAGGATAATGATTGGATGTGAATATATAATTTAGCAAGCGTAGAACACCCTTTTATTGACACTGATAATCATTATCGTTTACTATATTTTTATACTTGTCTATCATATGGAGGGTGTTCACATGTTGATTCAAATAAGAGCAATTACCGTTAAAGAAGGCTTCAGCGATGCTGTCGTTGAGCGTTTTGGCCAGCCTGGCGGTCCAATGACAGAAATTCCTGGATTTATTGACCGTACGGTGATGGTGAAGAAGAACCGCAAGAAGGACGAAGAGGTAGAAGAGGTTGTCGTCATGATCCGCTGGGAGTCGGAGGATGCCTGGAAGGCTTGGGAGAAGAGCCCTGCTCATATTGCAGGACATCGGAACAGCCGGAATCAAGAGAAGCCGGATTATCTGCTGGAGACGAAAGTATCTATGTACGACGTGAAAGCGACGGTTGCTGAATAATATTTTACCGGCATTCACGATATGTAAATTGATTCTTACTATATTGTGTCTCCCTTTCTATTAATATGTTAAAATCAACCACATATGATATTTATAGGTGGGGTGATCTATTGACGATTTTATGGGAGAACATCATAATAACTCTATTGGTAATTCTTATTCCAATCGCAATTATACTAGGTATTGCAGTATACCTGTTTCGTTCGCGCAAACGTCGTTGAATTTTTCAATGCATAATGAATTAAAAGTCAGTTGGAGAACTCATTCAGTCTAAGGATTGATCGGGTTCTTTTTGCTAAAGGAGGGCTAATCAAGTGATTGAAATAACGGTATCTCAAGATGGCACGGCTGACTTTACTTCAATTCAGGAAGCGATTGATCATCTTCCCCATCTTAGAGCCGGGAGCTCTGAGTGCTGCACCATCTATATAAGAGCAGGCATTTATCATGAGAAGATTCATTTAAGTCATCCGGGTATTAATCTTGTAGGCGAGGGTGCGGAAGACACCATCATTACATACGGAGATTATGCACGCAAGTTATTCCCGGACGGCAGTCCGTACCACACGTTTCATACATATACACTCTTAATTTCCAGTGATGATGTAACGGTCAGCCATCTGACTATAGAGAACAGTGCAGGAAGTGGAGAGGCGATCGGACAAGCCATCGCGGCCTATGTGGATGGTGATCGGGTTTCTTTTTACCATTGTCGAATGCTTGGACATCAGGACACTCTGTTTACGGGGCCGCTTCCGGAACAGCCGATCGATCGAGGCAGCTTTGGAGGTCCGCGTGACATTTTCCCGAGACGCCCTGTTCGTCAATATTATGAGTCCTGTTATATCGAGGGAGATGTTGATTTTATTTTTGGTTCGGCGACGGCGGTCTTTGTTGAATGCGAGGTCTGCTCCAAGCGCAGAAATGTAAATGGAGATGGAATCATGGAGGGTACAGCTCCTGGATATATAACTGCAGCATCGACGGCGAGAGACGTGAATTTCGGATATGTATTCTGGAACTGCACCTTAACAGGTAATGCAGAGCCAAAGTCAGTGTACCTAGGCAGACCCTGGCGTGAATATGCCAAAACGACATTTATAAACTGTGATCTCGGGCAGCATATTCACCCGGCAGGCTGGCACAATTGGGGGAAGCTGGAGCGAGAGCAGACGGTAGGCTATGCGGAGTATGGCAGTCATGGTCCCGGCACAGAGGGTGATAGAGTCGAATGGGCTAATGAACTTAAACCAGAGCAGCTTCATACCTATTCACCAGCTGAGGTTCTACAGGGGAATGACGGTTGGAATCCGGCTCTGAAGAAGAGTTAAACAACTGAGGCGGCAGAAAAATTCTGCTTTTGTACATCCTCATATCCTGTTAAGATGAATTCAGATCACGAGAATATGGCAGTGAAAACAGGAGAGTGACGGATACGGATGGAGATTAGAATTGACGATTTAAGCGGTAGGGAGATTCAAGATTTGATAAGACATCATATAGCAAGTATGCTCGATTATTCTCCTCCTGAGAGCGTACATGCGCTGGATCTTAACGGCTTGAAGCAGCAGGAGGTCACGTTCTGGAGTGTCTGGGAGAATGGTGAACTGCTGGGGTGCGGCGCTCTTAAGGAGCTCGATGCTGAACATGGTGAAGTGAAGTCCATGCGAACCGCTGACGGGCATCTGCGAAAAGGGGTGGCCAGGCTGATGCTGAATCACATCATGACAGAAGCCCAAAATCGTGGATACCGGAGACTTTCGCTGGAAACAGGATCAACGGACGATTTCATCCCCGCAAGGATCATGTATGAGAAATGCGGATTCGAGTATTGCCCTCCGTTTGCGGATTACATAGAAGATCCTTATAGTGTCTTCATGACGAAAGTGTTATAACAGAATATCTCTTACATAAAGAACGGCAGTGACTCTTGATCGCTGCCGTTCTTTTCATTATGAGCAGTGCTGCATCAGGTGCCATCCATATTTCTTGAGTTGACAATAAAGAGCGTTATAACGAGAACGAGAATGGCTAGACAATACGTAAATGTATCGATAGGATCTTCGTGGTTGATAATAATAAGCCGAATGATAGCGGTGATTCCGACATAGATGAAGTAGCGAAGTGGAAAGTGATAATTATGCGTAAAGTATTTTACAATAAGAGATAGAAACTCAAAGTACAGAAAGTAAACCAATATACCTTCCGCCAGATAATAATATGAAGTGGGCTCGCTTTGAATCAGCAAGGTATCGAGGATGAGCATCGTTTTACGAACGAGAAACATGGAGAGAATGACAGCCAGCAATAACAGCATGACATTGAGCAGCTGCTGCAAGTACTTGGCGATGTAGGATTCTTTTTTTATTTCTTTCACATGAGTCACTCCTAACCTCAGACAAAACATACAGCTTGTTTATCTTCCTATGAATCAATAACTAGCTTATGCGGCTCCATCGCATTGCAGAAGTATTTTACTCGGAACAGATTCGAAGTGTCCAAGCATATGTGAGCACAAATTCATAGAATGATAGCGGAGGTGATCAATATGGTCAAAATATTTATTGATCCAGGTCATGGAGGAACAGATAGCGGAGCTGTAGGAAATGGGCTTCAAGAAAAAGCGCTGACACTTACCATTGCAAATAAGGTTCGTTCGATCCTGCTGGCTGAATATCAGAATGTATCTGTATTGATGAGCCGTACAGGTGATGAGACCGTCACATTGACGCAAAGAACGGATGCTGCAAACGCTTGGGGGGCAGATTACTTCCTCTCTATTCATATCAATGCTGGCGGGGGCACTGGCTACGAGGATTATATCTATCCTGGTACGACAGCACCGACGACAACCTATCAGACGAATATTCACACAGAGGTCATGAAAATGATCTCAATGACAGATCGGGGACGAAAATCGGCTAATTTTCATGTGCTTAGAGAATCCAATATGCCTGCGATCCTAACTGAAAATGGATTCATCGATACTGCGGCGGATGCCGCGCTGCTGGCGTCCAATGCGCATCTAGATGCTGTAGCTCGCGGGCATGTAAATGGGCTCGTCAAAAATTTCAGCCTGGTCAAGAAAACGAATGTTATCTATCATACGGTTGTGAGCGGAGATACGGTCTATGCGCTAAGCCGCAGATATGGAAGTACCATTGCGGATATGAAGACGTGGAATGATCTCGATGCGAACTATACTATTTATGTAGGGCAAGTTCTGCGAGTGAAGTAGAGATGAGTGCCTTACCATATTGTGGTATAATGACTGGGATTGTACCTGATAGGGAGGCACTACTGTGGGACATACTAGAACCATATACTGTGTACACTGTCATGCTGAGATTGAATCCAGGCACGATTTGGTTGTCAGCTTATCATTCATGTCATTGTTGGCTTACCATAATGCTTGTTATGCCAGCGCTCTCAAGGGATGTCAATCCTTCGTTATTAGTGATGAGCCGATCAATGGGACCGCAGCCAATTGGATGACTGCTGTATCAATTCTACTCTCCATCATTTCATTTATTTTTATTAATGGGTATGTGGGTGCCATCCTTCTACTGGTTCCCCTAATTCGTTTCTGTTCATGGTTTATGTATGAGCGGCATTTGGATTAGTCGTAGTTATAGAATAATTTATTAGTACAAAATAGGAATGGCTCTGTGGATTATCCACAGAGCCATTTTTTAATAATTACATTTACGATGAATCTATGATACATGCTTATGAACTTGATCTGCATGTTCCGTAGCAGCCTTGGATACGTTCTTGGATCTTACCGGCGAGATAAACCAGTAAGCCATGCCCATAAACAAGATTCCTCCAACCATGTTACCAAGGGTAACCGGAATCATATTGTGGAGCCAGCCTCCAAGTGTGATCACTTCGGGTGCATTCGGGAGCAGAGAGGCGAGTGATAACAAGGTCATATTGGCGACACTGTGTTCATAACCGCTGGCGATGAATGCGAACAGGCACCACCAAATGAGGACAAGCTTTGAAATATCGTCTTTGGCCCGGAAGCTCATCCAGATTGCGAGACAGACGAGCCAGTTACATAGTATTCCTCGAAAGAATAGTTCGGTTAACGGAGCGGTCATTTTATTCGCTGCAGCTGTAAATATAAGGTGCTCGGCAGGAGCTGCCTTGAATAATCCGGTACCGAGAATCAGAAGACATAGCAGCAATGCGCCGATTAAATTGCCGACAAATACGATTCCCCAATTTTTGAACGTATCCTTATACGTCGTTCTTCCAGCCAATGTGCTCATGGTAAAAAACATATGGTTACCTGTAAACAGCTCAGATCCTGCGAAAATGACCAGGGTGAGAGCCAGCCCGAAGGATGCGCCCATGACCAAGCCCTGGAAGGGAGATCCGGCTGCCGCTAGTGGGCCTCCCAGGGTAAATATTAAGATAATGGCTAGACCAACATAGGCTCCTGCAAGCAGGGTGGATATGAAATATCGGGGCAGCTGTTCATTCATATGATCTCTCTTGCTTACGGCTGCTTCGATGATGGCTTCTACAGTAGGTTTAAACATGGATAGTGCTCCCTCCACTCCAATAGGTGTGCTAGACTGCGATCCAGACCGTATGATCTTCGGTTTTGACAGGGAAGACCTGAACCTCTCCCGTATCGGGCTCCTGCACTTGACCTGTGTACAGGTCAATTTTCCAATCATACAACGGATCATATACATAATGTCCTGATACGATGCCTTCTGCAAGAGGACCGCCCTTGGGATGAGGATTATGATTCTCTACGGCACAGACATCTCCGTTTGAGAGGTGGAAGACGGCAATCTCTTTATCTTTAATCGTAACAACCCGGCCTAATTGTGCAGGGAAATCAGAGATTTGTCCTGCGGTGTAAAATGTTGTAGCCTCAGTGTTCATGCGGAGTATTCTCCTTTCAAGATCAGTTCACTTTCACGCCATACAATTGCTGCTGTACTTCAGTATCTCCCAGAACCTTCTTCCATGGATCCTCTACATAACGAAGGGCAAGCTCGACTCTTTCTTGCAGGGCTTTACGTTCTTCTTCATTATCCATTATAACGGCTTTGATCTGTTCGAGACCCATCCGTTCTACCCACTCGGACGTTCTTTCGAGGTACTTGCCGGTTTCACGGTAATACTGTATTACAGCACTGCATACTTCAATAAGCTCTTCGTCTGTCTTCACTTTACCGATGGAATCTGCAAGACGAGCCTTGATTCCGCCGTTTCCGCCGATAAAGATCTCCCAGCCGCCGTCATTACCGACAATCCCGATATCCTTCGTGCAGGCTTCAGCGCAGTTCCGTGGACAACCGTTAACGGCCATCTTGAATTTGGCAGGAAAATCGAGCCGTTCAAACTTATGCTCTAGAAGGGAGCCCATACTCATGGAATCCTGTGTTCCGAATCGGCAGAACTGGGAACCGACACAGGTCTTAACGGTTCTTAATGATTTGGCATATGCATAACCTGATGGCATATCAAGCTCTTCCCATACTTTAGGCAGGTCTTCCTTCTTGACACCGACCAAATCCAGGCGCTGGCCCCCCGTTACTTTGACAAGCTTCACATTGTATTTCACAGAAACATCGGCGATCTTCTTGAGATCCTCAGGTGTCGTCATACCGCCATACATCCGAGGTACAACCGTGTATGTGCCGTCTTTTTGAATGTTGGCGTTCAAGCGCTCGTTAACAAAACGCGATTCTTTCTCATCCTTGTGCGTTTCCGGATGAACCATGCCTAGATAATAATTAATGGCAGGGCGGCATTTGGAGCAGCCTTCCGGCTGCTGCCAGCCAAGCACATTCATTACTTCTTTGGTGGTGCTAAGACCTTTATCGCGGATCTCCGCGACAATCTCATCTCGGCTGAGATCGGTGCAGCCACAAATTCCTTGTTTGGCATTTGCCGCAAAGCCGTCTCCAAGCACATATTGTAGAATCTGTTCTACGACAGGCTTGCATCCTCCGCAGGAGCGTGTTGCACCGGTGCATGCCTTAATTTCATCGAGAGTGGTCTTGCCTTCGACGGTGATGGCATTGACAATGGTACCTTTGGTAACCCCGTTACATCCGCACACGATTTCATCATCAGACATGGTCTCCACAGTGCTTACTTTCTTATGACCGCCGCAGCCGGTTCCCATGAGGGAGCTGTACAGTTCATCTGTCATGACAGCGTGCTGCTTGATCAGCTTCTGCAGCTCGGCAGAGCTGTCGATATCGCCGAACAAGACGGCTCCGACCATAACATTGTCTTTAAGCAATATTTTCTTATACGTACGTTTCCAATCGTCCTTCTGGGAGATGACCGTGTGTTCTTGTCCTTCGATAAATTCTCCGGTTGAGAACACATCGACTCCGGATATTTTTAGCTTAGTGGATACGACAGAGCCTTCATAAGGAGCTGTATCCGCTCCACTAATGTGCTTGGCAAGCACCATACCTTGCTCAAACAGGGGAGCGACAAGACCATAACAAGTGCCGCGATGCTCTGCACACTCTCCGACCGCATAGACATGATCCATAGAAGTGCGCATATAATCATCCACCACGATACCACGGTTTACATCTATTCCGCTATCCTGTGCAACACCGATATTTGGCTTGATGCCAACCGCCATAACGACAAAATCGGCTTCCAGCTCCGTATCGTCAGCAAATCGCAATCCTTGGACTCTGCTGTCGCCGAACAGCTCTTTGGTTTGTGCCCCCAGCTTGAACTTAATTCCTTGCCGCTCAAGCTCTGCTAAGAGCATCTGTGAAGCATCTCGATCCAGCTGACGCTCCATGAGGGTGTCCATTAAGTGAACTACAGTTACGTCCATTCCGAGCTGGACTAAGCCTTTTGCAGCTTCAAGACCGAGCAATCCGCCGCCAATTACAGCCGCTTTGCTATATTGTTTAGACGCTTCTAGCATTTCATTACAGTCAGCAATGTCCCGGAAACCAACAACACCTTGTTTGTCGCTGCCTGGAACCGGAAGGATAAAGGAGCTTGAGCCTGTAGCAATAATAACCTTGTCATAGGGCACCTTGATACCATTTGCTGCAATCACTTCACGTGTATTCGCGTCGATACGTTCCACTTTGGTTCTTGTAAAGAGACGAATACCTTGATTGCTGTACCAATTCAGATCGTTCAGAATAATATCTTCCACCGTTTTACTGCCTTCCAGAACGTAAGACAACATAATCCGATTATAGTTCGGATAAGGCTCACTGCCAAAGACCGTAATATCAAATCGTGTCGTCAGCTTGAGGATCTGTTCAACCGTGCTGATCCCAGCCATGCCATTGCCGATGATGACCAATTTTTCCTTCGCTGTATCCATCATGCTTGCCCCCTAGCGTAATCCGTTATTTATGTCTTTATCATAATAAAAGAGGAAAGATTATATTGTGATTGATTTCACATAAATTGTAATTCTATTACTTGTTATGTAACCTTTATGACCATGTGTTCAGGATGATTGACAAATGAAGCCATGCAATAAAAATCCTCAAATTAAGACGGAAAAGAAAAAAGGATTCGTCATTGTTCCAGCGAATTACAGAAGATGTCATTTTTGATAACGTTTTCAAGCATGGTAGGAAGTGGAGAGTGCAGCAGATGAAACTCCGTACAAGATCATCCTTGCGTTTTAAATTCATCACCGGCTTTTGTTTAATTATGGCTCCGCTCGTGCTGTTTCTATACTTTAACAATGTGTATGCGATGAGTGTGGTTCGCGACCAGGTATCCCTGACCAATCGCAATTATGTCCTCAAAAATGTCGAGGAGAACGAGCGGATCCTTAAGGAAACGAATCGCTACTTATATAGCCTGGGGGAACAGGACCCAGATATCATTTCGTTGTTTTTTCTGCCCTATGGCAGTGGTGACTACACGATTGCCAAGCAGCGGATCGTAAATAAATTCAGAACAGATCTCGGATTCTATGATCTCTTGGACGGCTTATTTCTGTATGATACCGTTCACAAGGATACGCTGCTAGCTACGCAGCGGGGGTATGACGAGAAGATCAACGCGCTCTCAACCATGATGCCTGCAGCTGCTTCGATGAGCGCAGAAGTCCCGACACATAAATGGGAAATTGTTCAGACTAAGGGAACCTATCATCTCGTAAAAACGGTGCGGATTAACGAGCAATTCATCGCTGGGGCCTGGGTGCCGATCAACAGCTTGAATGAGCGTGTACACCGTGCGGATTGGGGCGAAGGCGGAGGGGCGGTTATTTTGTCAGGAGAAGGGGAGGCGCTCTCCGGCACAGTGGTACCTGACCATGTAGTGAAGCTTGCGTCCGCATTTCAATTAGAGAATTCAGAAGAGGATTCGCTCTACGACATCGTAGGTGATTCTGAACGCGAAGGACGATATTTGCTAATTGATGTTCCCGCACATGACGGAGCCATTCATTATGTCGTTATGCTGCCCGAGGCGAGTATTGTACGGAACTTGCCTGTATTTCAGCAGATTATCCGGTTTATCCCAGTCGTGGCTGCTCTATTACTTGTCTCTGTATTGTTCTTCTTGAGACAGGTTTTGTTTAAACCGATGAATACACTGATAACCGGAATGAGAAAGGTCAGCAGGGGCGATCTGAGTGTAAAGCTTGGCCCATCCTCATCTCCTGAGTTTACTTTTGTTACAGATACGTTTAATCAAATGACTGCAGAAGTTCAGCAGCTGAAGATAGGCATGTATGAGGAGCAGCTTCGTGTACAGGAGGCCGAGCTCAAGCAGCTCCAAATGCAGATCAATCCGCATTTTTATCTTAATTCACTTCACATTATTCATAGTCTTGCCGCACTTCACAAGAATGAGCTCGTTCAGAAGATGGCGGAGCATCTTGCCGGGTATTTTCGCTTCAGTATGCAGGCGGATCGAAGTCTGATTACGATCAAGGATGAACTTCTGCATATTAAAAATTATCTCGAAATTCAAAAGCTGCGTTTTCCTGAACGTCTGCAATATGAGCTGACCGTAGACCCGGATATCGAAGAAATGCTGATTCCACCGCTCACCATACAGCCTTTCGTAGAGAATTCCATTGTGCATGGCTTCCGCAAAGGGAGAAGTATACTGCGTTTGGACATTACGCTCGATTTTGTCCCTAATGAACAGCAGCTAAGAATACGAATTCAGGATAACGGCACGGGCTTCGCCGAGGACGTATTAGTTAGGCTTCAGCAGGGGGAATTGCATCCCGAAGAAGCAACAGGACGAAGCATTGGGATATGGAATGTCAAGCACCGGCTTAAGAAGGTAAAGGGGATAGAGCCTCAGATCCAGTTTGAGAACAGCCCTGATGGCGGAGCCCTTGTGTACCTGACGATTAACTATATAGAGAGCAGCAAGGTGAGGGAGGAGAATAAGGATGTACAGCTTGCTCATCGTGGATGATGAATATTACGCGCTGGAAGCCATGAAGCATGCCGTGGATTGGAGTGATATCGGATTTGACAGGTTATACACGGCGATGTCAGCTGACGAAGCAAGAGAAGTTCTCACACAAGAGAAGATCGATATCATGATCTGTGACATTGAAATGCCGGAGGAGGATGGGTTATCACTGCAAAGCTGGGTCCGTGAGCATGTGCCGCAGCTGGAGACCATCTTTCTGACGGGACATGCCGAGTTCTCTTATGCACAAAAGGCAATCCAGATGCACAGCTTCGATTATCTGCTGAAGCCGATTCAATCCACTGATCTGATCCATACCGTGAAGCGTGCATTAGAGAAAAAAAGTCATGACGATGAATTTGCCCGGCTAAAAGAACAGTATCTGAACTATTTAAATGAAGATCGATTCTGGAGCACGAAGCGAATCACTAAATTCTGGAAGGATCTATATTCGGGCCGATCTCATCTCACAGAATCTCAGTTTCATGAGCTGAAGCTGATCTATCACGCAGATGTCGAGGGCGGCATGAGCATCCTGCCGGTTCTATTTAAAGTTGAGGAGTGGCTCAGGACATTCCCGTCCAAAGACCTGGATATCCTTGAGTTCGGACTAAGCAATGCGGCGGAGGAAATTGTGCTCAGCGGTGCAGCGGGACATGTCATTTTAGATCAGAGAGGATATGTCCTTGTCCTGCTACAGGAGCCGCTCGCTGCCCATCAAATACTGGATCACTGTAAAGATTATATAGCCAGATGCAGTACATATCTCTCGGCCCGGATCTCATGTTGTATCGGAAATTATACAAGTATATGGAAGCTTCCCGATGCTTATAAGATGCTGATGCAGGAGCATCGGCACCATATCGCAGGGAGTGAAGATGTTTATTATCTTCGCTCAGACCGCGCAGGACAAGCAGGCGTGAAGGAGCTGGTGCCTCTGCCTTGGATCGAGGATATTGCCGTACTGCTCGCAACTGGAAAAATCAAGGAAGTGCTGCAAAAGGCAGATGAGCTCATAGATTGGATGCAGCATCAGAGCTCGCTCACCGCTGAGCTGCTGGAGTCATTTTATCATGCGCTTCTTCATACCATCATCCCGCTTCTGCACAAGAACGGTATTGCTCTGCACAGCTTATACTCGGGAGATGAGCCTGAAGAGAGAGAAGTAACTCGTTCGATCCAAACGCTCAGAGATTGGGCGCATCAGTTAATTACACGCGCATCGGCTCTTCTTCACCCCGAAGGGGAGGATACGTATTCTGCGATTGAGAAGGTCTGTCTGTATATTGATGGAAGGCTTGAGCAGGACCTGGGCAGAGAGGAGCTCGCTGAGTTTGCAGAGCTGCATCCGGCTTATTTATCACGATTGTTCAAAAAAGAAAAAGGGCTGTCCATATCGGAATATATTGCGCAGGCGAGAATTGCAAAAGCGAAGGAGCTGCTCTGTGCAACTCTGTCGACAGTGACCGATATTGCAAGTAAAGTCGGGTATTACAATTATCAGCATTTCACGAAAATGTTTAAGAAGCACACAGGAGTGACTCCTCAGCAGTATCGAAGACAGCACAGTCAGAATACAGAAGGGTAATAAGCATGAAGGACGGTCGTTTAAGAACGGTCGTTCTTTTTGTATAAATGACGGATGTCATGAAAACACATACCCGGGGTTACGAGACCTGATATTCGGCATGCCCTGTACCTTCTTATAATAAAGCTACCGCTGCAGTAGGAGGGGCTGTGAAGCATATGAGAAGGGGGAGTCGAAGGTAAAGCTATGCCGAACACAGTAAAGAAAAAAAGGACCGTACTGTACAACCTTAAGAAATACAAGGTGCTGTACCTTATGTTTTTGCCGGGTGTCGTATTTTTGCTGATCAACAATTATTTGCCGATGTTTGGGGTTGTCATTGCATTCAAGAATGTGAACTACGCGGATGGAATTATGGGGAGTCCGTGGGCGGGGCTGGACAATTTCAAGTATTTGTTCGGTACCTCTGATGCTTGGGAGATTACACGCAATACACTGGCCTACAACGTCGTGTTCATTCTGCTCAATCTGGTGCTCGGTGCAGGCCTAGCGATTTTGCTAAGTGAAGTGAAGGGGAGATTCTCATCGAAGTTCTATCAATCCGTGATGCTGCTTCCTTACTTCCTGTCCATGATCGTCGTAAGTTATCTGGTGCTTGCCTTCTTGGGCAAAGATTCAGGATTTATGAACACAAGCTTCCTGCCGCTGTTCGGTAAGGAGCCGATTGATTGGTATACGGAGACGGAATATTGGCCGTACATTCTGCCTTTCGTGAATACCTGGAAGAACATTGGTTATTATGTGGTTATTTATCTGGCAGCGGTCATTGGCATTGACGAAGAGTATTATGAGGCTGCCGTGCTGGATGGAGCGGGGAAATGGAGCCAGGTGTGGTATATCACTGTACCGTTCCTATATCCATTAATGATTGTTATGACACTGCTTCAAATCGGACGTATTTTCTATGCAGATTTCGGGCTGTTCTATCAGGTACCGCTTGAATCCGGTGCGCTGTTCCCGGTCACTAACGTGCTTGATACGTATGTGTACCGTACGTTCCTCATTGGTGGAGACATCGGCATGTCGTCAGCTGCAGGTTTGTATCAGGCTGTGGTTGGATTTGTGCTTGTATTGGTGTCCAATTCCATCGTCCGCAGGATCGATAAAGATAACGCACTATTCTAGTCAAGGAGGAGAGTTCCTGATATGAGTTCCAGTAAACCGCTGCAAGTATCGGGCAAATCGAAGGTTGTCATTCATGCCTTTTTTATCTTCTATGCCGCTATATGTATTCTGCCGCTTGTGCTTGTGCTGTCTATTTCCCTCTCAGATGAGACAACAGTCATCGCAAACGGATACAAGTTCATTCCCGAGCAGTTTAGTATAAGCGCTTACGATTTCTTGTTCAAGGATATGGAGCAGATCGTTCGCTCTTACGGCGTATCTATCTTCGTAACCGTAGTTGGGACCGTCATCAGTGTGGCGTTGACCGCTTTTTATGCGTATCCGCTGTCCAGACGGGACTTACCGTACAAAGGATTTTTCGCCTTCTTCATCTTCTTTACTATGCTGTTTAACGGCGGACTTGTTCCTTGGTATCTCGTCTATGTCAATCTGCTTGATCTGAAGAACACCCTATGGGTCCTGATCATGCCGATGCTCATGTCACCATTTTTTGTACTCGTCATGCGGACCTTCTTCGCCAATTCCATACCTGTCTCGATCCTCGAGTCCGCGAGAGTGGATGGAGCCGGAGAGCTGCGGACATTTATCAGAATTGTACTGCCGTTATCTCTGCCCGTACTTGCAACGGTAGCGCTGTTCAGTACGCTGAATTATTGGAATGACTGGTATTTGAGCATGATCTTTATTTCGGATAACAAAACGATCAGTCTGCAATATTTGATGTACCGTACCTTGCTGGATATCCAGTATTTAACGAGCAACTCTAACGTTGCTTCACAGATCTCTTCACAAGGCGGAATGCTGGATCTGCCGAACAAAACGCTGCAGATGGCCATGGCGGTCGTGGGGATTGGACCGATTGTGCTCGCATATCCGTTCTTCCAGCGTTATTTCATCAAGGGTCTGACTGTAGGAGCTGTAAAAGGCTGATTTTATGTGTTCATAAATCATTATTGGGAGGTCTATGCAGATGAATCAACAGAGAAAGGCTCGGGGGACACGTGCAAGGAGGAAGCCATTATTCCTCGCTGCAATTCTAACCTTTGTCATGGTACTGAGTGCTTGCGGAGGAGGAGAAGCGGAGCCTGCAAGCAGTAATACAGGAACGAGCGGAGGTACAGATTCGGGTGGTAAAACGGAGAAGCCTTATGAAGTCTCCCTGTTCTATCCGGGAACTCCGCAGAAGGATGTTGCACTTGTAGAAGCGGAGATCAATAAGTATATGGAACCGAAGATTGGCGCAACGCTGAAGATTAATGCCATCGATTGGGGCCAATGGGATAACAAGCTGAACCTCATGATCTCGTCGGGGGAGAAATCGGATATTATCTTTACGGCAGCCTGGCAGAATTACACAGTCAACGTGGCGAAGAGCGCGTTCCTGCCGCTGAATGATCTGCTGGAATCTCATGGACAGGATATTGTCAAGAATTTGGATCCTGCCTTCCTGGAAGGCTCCCAGGTCGATGGAAAGAATTATGGCGTACCGAGTAACAAGGAGCTGGCGGCTACCCGTGGTGTCCTCGTCAGAAAGGATCTGCTGGAGAAATACAAATTGGATATAACCAATGTGAAGACCTGGGCAGATCTGGAGCCGCTGCTCAAGACCATCAAAGAGAATGAACCAGGCGTGACTCCGTTCTATATGTCTAACTCGACTGGGAATGGTCTGCTTGATAACCTGGATTGGGACTATCTCGGCGATGCCTCCGTACCAGGTGTCATTCGTAAGATTGGTTCCGAAACAACGGTGCTGAATGAAGTGGAGACACCCGAATTCAAGGAAGCGGCAGCGCTAGCTCGCAAATGGTATGAGGCCGGCTATATTAATAGTGATGCAGCAACCTCGACCGTCTTCCCGAAAGATCAGGCCAAGGCAGGTAAAGTGTTCATGTGGACGGACGGGATGAAGCCGGGCAAGGACAAGGAAGAAGAGAGCTATGTCGGATTCCCGCTGACTCAGATCGAGATGACGCAGCCGACCATTACAACCGGGGATACCTCCGGAGCCATGCTTGCCATCTCCCGCACTTCCGAGAATCCGGAGAAAGCAATGCAGGTCATTAACCTGCTGCACTCCGATCCGGTTGTCAATAATTTGCTTAACTTTGGAATTGAAGGCACACATTATGTGAAAAAAGAAGGCAGTGACAGCATCATCAGTCTTCCTGAAGGAACCGATCCGAATAACCGGACTTATAACCCG
Organism: Paenibacillus urinalis; assembly: GCF_028747985.1. Lineage (NCBI taxonomy): Bacteria > Bacillati > Bacillota > Bacilli > Caryophanales > Paenibacillaceae > Paenibacillus > Paenibacillus urinalis. The sequence goes on along the minus strand of NZ_CP118108.1, from coordinate 3,215,675 downwards.
GGTGCTCAGTGGCAGCTTGGTAATCAATTCCTGAACTATTTGTGGGATAATGAGGACCCGGAGAAATGGGATAAGTTTAAAGACTTTAATGCCAGAGGTGTAAAATCGCCTGCACTTGGATTCACATTCAACAGCCAGCCGGTCAAGAATGAGATTGCTGCTGTCAACAATGTTAACAAGCAATTCAAGCCTGCACTGACCTCCGGTGCCGTAGATCCGAATGAAATGATTCCCAAGTATGCAGATAAGCTGAAGGCAGCGGGAATTGATAAGATCATAGCGGAGAAGCAGAAGCAGCTGGATGCATTTTTGGCGAAGAAATAAGGATTAGGATCGTATCTAAGCGACCAGCACCCCAATCGGGTGCTGGTTTTTAATTTCTCTGAAGCAAGGAGTCATAATAATCAAAGTTTTGCCAATACGATATAAATTTCCTATAATATCAGACATGCAGATTAGCGTCTTAACAACTCTTGAATTTAGACGACAAAACTTAAAAGTGAGCGGAAAGTATGAAACCAACCATATATGACGTAGCAAGGGAGGCCGGCGTTTCCATTGCTACTGTATCAAAGGTGCTGAATAACAATGGCCGCATCAGTGATAAGACACGGAAGAAAGTTCACCTTATCATGGAACAATTAAATTATCAGCCCAGCATGGTCGCCTCAGCACTGACCAGTCAGCGGACGGGAACCATTGGACTTATGATTCCAGATATTGCGAATCCATTCTTTGCAGAGGCTGCCCGTTTCTTTGAGGATTATGCGCAGCAGGCAGGCAGTGACCTTATTATTTGCAGTACGGATCGTGACGATGAAAAAGCGGCCCGCTATATCTCTCTCCTGCAGCGAAAACGTGTTGATGGGCTTATCATTGCTTCACATGTGGGCAATCCCGAGCTGATTCATCGGCTGCTTGAGAATAAGGTGCCTACCGTTCTTTTCTCTGCTGACGTACGGCTGCTTGATTGTAACAGCATTACAGTGGACGACTATAAAGGCGGATATATAGCAACAGAATACCTTCTGGCCCTCGGCCATCGCAGACTGGGGATTATTTCTGACAATTTGCCTGGAAGCAGGTATAGAGAACAAGGATTTCTGGATGCACTGGAGGCACACGGGGTCTCTCTTGATCATCCAGACCATATGGTACAGACCTCGGCTACACTCGAGAATGGCCGCAAGGTCGCCCATAGAATGCTGGGGGAAGAGGGTGGCCAACGGCCAACGGCCATTTTTGCTTGCAACGACCTGCTGGCGATCGGGGTGTTACAGGAGGCGCGTGAAGCAGGCTTGAATGTTCCCGAGGACCTGTCCGTTATCGGGTTCGATAACACCATGCTTGCAGATATTTGCCATCCCTCTTTAAGCAGTATTGCACAGCCTCTCCGAGACATGACTGAGCAGGCAATGCAACTGCTCAATGAATCTATCGACGATCCGGAAGCAACTAAACGAAAAATTTCACTACCCCCCGAACTTGTTATTCGTAATTCTACCAGCAAGGCCCTTGAGTAGACAGGGGTCTTTTTTTTGTCCATATCACTCTACATTTAATCAAAATGCTTATTTCTGCTTCTATCCAATTCACATTTGCAGAGCAACCAAATTCATAGTAAAGCGCTTAATCTAAAAATTGTATTGTAAATCGCTTACATATAGAATATAATCTGCCATAGAAAAGGTTAAGCGCTTACCCTAAGATTGTTGTTTTCTATCCATAAGGAGGAATAGCAATGAAAGAAAAGCCTATTAATGTTGAAGGTGGCCCGGTCACGGATCACTTCGAACAACAGGAAATAACACAAAGCCACTCTGCCCCCCTTCTTAAGCTCGACCCCAAACGATCAATGGATTTAGTGGCCCTAGGTCGGCTATGCATTGACATGAACGCTAACGAGACAGGACGCCCGATGGAAGAAACAGTAACCTTTACGAAGTATGTTGGCGGATCACCGGCTAACATCGCGATAGGCGCGGCAAGACTGGGCTTACGCTGCGGCTTTATCGGCAAAATTGCCTCTGACCCGATGGGTCGTTTTATTCGAAACTATCTTCGTAAGGAAGGCATCGACGACAGCCAGGTTATTGAGGATACGACAGGCGCGGTTACAGGTCTTGCTTTTACCGAAATAAAAAGCCCCCAAGATTGCAGCATACTGATGTACCGTGACAATGCAGCTGACCTTCTACTAAGTACAGACAACATTTCCGAAGATTACATTCGTAATACGAAGACCTTGCTTATATCTGGAACTGCCTTAGCACAAAGCCCCTCCCGAGAAGCGGTGTTTTTGGCACTGGAATTTGCTGTAAAGCATGGTACGACCGTATTTTTTGATCTTGATTATCGTCCTTATACCTGGAAATCGAATGCAGAGACCGCAGTGTACTACAATCTGGCTGCTGAGAAATGCGATTACATTATTGGCACACGCGAAGAGTTTGACATGATGGAAAGCCTGTATGGCGACACAGGCTCTAATGATCAGTCCACTGCAGCACATTGGTTCTCGCATCGTGCAAAGCTTGTTGTCATCAAGCACGGAGGAAATGGATCTATCGCATATACTGCTGACGGAGGAGCGCATCGAAGCGGTATTTTTCACACCAAAGTATTAAAAACATTCGGAGCAGGTGACTCCTATGCCTCTGCGTTTATATACGGACTGATGAAAGGAGACAGCGTCAAAGAAGCGATGAAACGAGGTGCAGCATCTGCTTCCATCGTAATCTCTCGCCATAGCTGCTCGGACGCAATGCCTACAGCAGAAGAGCTGGACCATTTTATACAGAACAATGAGGAAGTTGTAGAAGAAGTTCAGAAAACATAGCTATCCAGAGCTAATCCAGACAGATGAGGCAAAATGCAAGAAATTAGGAAGCGGAGGAGAGTCGCATGGAGAAGCAGGCAGTCAAAGTATTGGATAACTATATCGGGGGGAGGTGGACTCAAGCCTCAGCATTAGGAACGGAGAAGGTAGTTAACCCTGCCACTGGAGAAACGCTCGCAGAGGTTCCGTTATCCACTGCGGAAGAGGTGGGCCGTGCAGTTGAAGAGGCAAGAGCAGCCTTCGGTCCCTGGTCCAAGACACCGGTGCCAAGAAGAGCCCGCATCCTGTTTAAATACCAGCAGCTGCTGGTAGAGCACTGGGAGGAGCTGGCAAAGCTGATCACTATGGAGAACGGAAAAAGTTATAAGGAGGCTTATGGGGAAGTGCAGTGCGGTATTGAATGTGTTGAATTCGCCGCGGGAGCTCCAACCTTAATGATGGGAAGGCAGCTGCCGGATATTGCCGGCGGCATTGAATCAGGGATGTATCGTTACCCAGTAGGCGTTGTGGGCGGCATTACTCCTTTTAATTTTCCCATGATGGTGCCTTGCTGGATGTTTCCGCTCGCCATTGCCTGCGGAAATACATTTGTATTGAAGCCGTCCGAGCGCACACCGCTCCTGGCAGCGCGTCTTGCCGAGCTGCTTGAGCAAGCAGGGCTCCCCGCAGGAGTATTTAATATAGTGCACGGCGCACATGCTGTGGTGAACGGTCTGCTGGAGCATCCGGACGTTAAAGCCATCTCCTTTGTCGGGTCTCAGCCGGTGGCTGAGTATGTTTACAAGAAGGGGACAGCTCACTTGAAACGCGTTCAGGCGTTGGCAGGAGCTAAGAACCACTCTATTGTGTTAAATGATGCTGACCTGGTCAGTACGGCCTCGCAGATCATTACTGCTGCTTTTGGTTCTGCTGGAGAACGCTGCATGGCTTGTTCTGTTGTAGCCGTTCAGGAAGAAGTTGCGGACGATTTGATCCAATTGTTGATACGTGAATGCGATGACATGGTTATCGGTAATGGCTTGAATGACGATACGTTTATCGGTCCAGTGATTCGTCAGAGCCATAAGGACAGAACCATTGCTTATATTGAACAAGGAATTACCGAAGGGGCCACGCTGCTGCGTGACGGACGGACGGACAGCGCTGTTCAAGGTGAAGGGTACTTCATAGGTCCAACCCTCTTCGATGATGTTACCCAGCAAATGAAGATTTGGCAGGACGAAGTGTTTGCTCCTGTATTGTCCATTATGCGTGTTAAAGGTATCGAGGAAGCGGTTGAGATTGCAAACAACTCACGTTTTGCTAACGGGGCCTGCATTTTTACGAATGACGGCGGAAAAGTTCGCTATTTCCGTGAAAATATCGATTCCGGGATGCTTGGAGTTAATGTAGGAGTTCCGGCACCTATGGCGTTCTTTCCTTTTTCAGGCTGGAAAGACTCGTTTTACGGGGATTTGCATGCGAATGGCAGTGACGGCGTTGAGTTTTATACTCGTAAAAAAATGGTCACTGCCAGGTGGCAGCAATAACTACGAAGGGCGGGAGTAATTTGACTAAAATCAGAATGACGACGGCTCAGGCACTGATCAAATTTTTGAATCAACAGTTCATTGAAACGAAGAGTGGGACTCAGCGCTTCGTTCAAGGCATCTTTACGGTGTTCGGCCACGGTAATGTGCTTGGCTTGGGCCAGGCTCTCGAAAGTGATTCGGGTGAGCTTACTGCCTATCAAGGTCGAAATGAGCAGGGAATGGCACATGCTGCTATGGCGTTTGCTAAGCAAAACAATCGAAGACAAATTATGGCTTGTACTGCCTCCATTGGTCCCGGCTCCGCCAACATGCTGACGGCAGCGGCAACAGCCACTGCTAATCAGATTCCCGTATTGTTGCTGCCAAGTGATACCTTTGCATCACGGCAGCCAGATCCTGTGCTGCAGCAGATGGAGCACACATATAGTGCGGCAATTACTGTGAATGACGCTTTCAAGTCAGTGTGTAAATACTGGGACCGTGTATCCCGGCCAGAACAGCTTATGGCAGCGATGCTTAACGCGATGCGTGTGCTTACCGATCCTGCGGACACAGGGGCTGTAGCTATATCGCTTCCTCAGGATGTTCAGGGGGAGGCATGGGAATATCCCGAGTCCTTCTTTCAGAAGCGGATTCACCGGATCGAACGCCGCCTTCCACATCCTCGTGATATTACAGAGGCAGCAGATTTGATTATACAGAAGTGCAAGCCGGTCATCATTTGCGGTGGTGGTGTTCGCTATTCCGGAGCCGGAATAGCCCTTAAGACATTTGCTGAAAAGTTTGGAGTACCTTTTGCAGAGACGCAGGCAGGTAAAAGCGCGGTGGAGAGCAGCCATGCATACAATCTTGGCGGCATTGGTGTTACAGGCAATGCAGCTGCAAACAAGCTTGCATCTGAAGCGGATTTGATTATTGGAATAGGAACTCGCTTTACGGATTTCACTACGGGCTCCAAAAGTCTGTTTCGTAACCCGGAGGTCGAATTTATTACGTTAAATGCTTCTTCGTTTCACGCTTCAAAGCTGGATGCAACAGCTGTTGTATGTGATGCTGCTGAAGGGCTAGATGCGCTGACATCTCCTCTAGCAGAGCGAAGTTACCAGACCAGTCCAGACTATCAAGATGAGATTTCTGCAGTTAAGTCCGAGTGGAGACGTGAGCGGATGCGTTTAGCTGAAGTGGAATATTCCGCCGAAGGCTTCATGCCTGAAATTGCGGGCCATTTGGATGAGAAGCTTGCCGAATATGCTGGAGCTTTGGGATCAACGCTCACCCAAACCCGTGTGCTCGCTGTAGTTAATGATATGATTCCAAATGATGCGATTGTAGTTGGTGCGGCAGGGAGCCTGCCAGGAGACATGCAGCGCATGTGGGAAAACACCGTCACTGACACCTACCATATGGAGTATGGTTTCTCCTGTATGGGCTACGAAATCGCTGGGGCTTTGGGTGTAAAGCTTGCTGAACCGGATCGTGAAGTTTACGCCCTTGTCGGAGACGGCAGTTATCAAATGCTTCACTCAGAACTTGTGACGAGCCTTCAGGAACAGAAAAAAATAAATATAATTCTGCTCGACAACGGCGGGTTTGGATGTATAAACAATCTGCAAATGGAACATGGAATGAGCAGCATTGGGACAGAATTCCGTTACCGGGGAAGTGACGGAACGCTAAACGATAAGTTGATGGCGATTGACTATGCAGCAAGCGCAGCCGGATATGGAGCAGTAACTTACCGGGTTACTAGCATTGAAGAGCTTAAGGCAGCGATTAGAGATGCTCGCCTGCAGAACGTTTCAACCCTGATTGACGTTAAGGTGCTGCCAAAGACAATGACACATGGGTATGGATCGTGGTGGCATGTCGGAGTTGCAGAGGAAACGGACAGCGACACGGTTCGAGCAGCTCATAAACGGAAACTTCAGGGACTGGAACGGGCCAGGCTTTATTAATGAACAGGCAAAGTAAAGAAGTCTTGCTCACCTTACCTGGAAAGGAACGAATAAGAAATGTTCAAAGAACATGCGGTTAAACTGGCGATTGCTCCCATCGCTTGGACAAATGATGATATGCCTGAGCTAGGGGGAACCAATACCTTCGAGCAATGCATTAGTGAGATGGCACTCGCCGGTTACCAAGGCAGTGAAGTCGGCAACAAATATCCGCGCGATCCAGCTGAATTGCGGCAGGCTCTAGAACTGCGGAGTCTGGAGATCGCCAGCGCCTGGTTCAGTGCTTATCTTACCAACAGACCTTATGAGGAAACAGCCGAGAAGTTCATAGCACATCGTGACTTTCTACATGCCATGGGTGCGAAGGTCATTGTCGTCTCCGAGCAGGGCCGGAGCATTCAGGGTGAGATGACGACACCACTCTTTGCCCATAAGCCCGTGTTTACCGATGCTGAGTGGGCCTTGCTGGCAGAAGGACTTGGCAAGCTCGGCAGGCTGGCGGGAGATATTGGAATGAAAGTCGTCTACCATCATCATATGGGTACCGGTGTTCAGACAGCCGAAGAGATTGGTCGATTAATGGAGCTGACAGATCCAAACGAAGTATCGCTGCTATTCGATTCGGGTCATCTTGCTTTTTCAGGAGAAGATCCTTTGGTAGTATTGAATGCTCATCTTTCCCGTGTTAAGCATGTACATTTGAAAGATATTCGTAAGGAACAGGTAGAGCAGGTTAAAAAGCAGGGACTTAGCTTCCTGCAGGCGGTAAAGGCCGGTGCGTTTACAACTCCTGGTGACGGCTGTATTGACTTTGATCCTATCTTTTCGACGCTTGCTGCTTCAGAATATTCAGGCTGGTTTGTCGTTGAGGCGGAACAGGATCCTGCTATTGCCAATCCGCTTGAATATGCGATCAAAGCAAGACGTTACATTAAGGAGCGCTGCGGGTTGTAATTCATTGCAGAGGCACAAGGAGAGCATGACATGGATAAACACGTACTGATCAGCAAGCTGGATGTAATTACTCATAAACTCATGAGTCTGGAGCGGCCAGGGAATGAACAGGAGCTTCGGGAGATGGGGGAAGCTGCAGAGCGGCGAGGGTATTATGCCCGTGATTTCGGTATGGAGGAGTGGGATTGGCCTCAAGGTGTTGGACTGTACGGATTAAGCAAAATTGGCCATTACTTTAGTGACGACAGGTACGCCTCCTACGCAGTGCCTTGGCTGCAAAAGCAGCTGAACAAAGGCTTGCCCAGCCGCAACATTAATACCACGGCTCCGCTTCTCTCACTAATGGATCTGCAAGAAGCCCGGAATTTAAGCCTGGAATGGATGAATTGGCTGATGAATGAACTTCCTCGTACAGAAGAAGATGGTTATCAGCATGTTACAACAGGTGCTGCTCCAAGCGAGGTGAGTCTCCATGAAAATGAAATTTGGATTGACACCTTGTTTATGGCGATCTTATTTACAGCCAAGATGGGAGTAAGACACGATAACGAGAAATGGCGGTATACTTCAATCCATCAGCTGCTTGTGCACATCAAATACTTATTTGATAAACATACAGGATTATTTTACCATGGCTGGCATTTTGGTGAGCGGCACAATTTCAGCGAAGCCTTCTGGTGCAGGGGGAACAGCTGGTTTACGCTTGGGCTGCCTGAGTATCTGGATCTGATGCGACCTCATCTTGACGAAGGGGTATTTCTATATCTGCAGCATACGTTTCAGGCTCAAGTCGATGCACTACTGTCACTTCAAGATGAAACTGGGCTGTGGCATACGCTGCTGGATGATCCAGACAGCTATACAGAAACATCCGGATCTGCTGCAATCGCTGCAGGTATTCTGCTTGGTGTGCGGAAAGGATTGCTTCCTGTCTCCTATAAGCAGGCAGCTCTCAAAACGGTTCGTGCTGTAATCGAGAGAGTGGATGAAAAAGGTGTTGTCCAAGGGGTCTCAGGCGGAACACCAATCGGAGCTGTCAAAGAGGATTATAAGAACATTATTATCGCTCCAATGGCTTACGGTCAGGCGCTCGCGATTGTTCTCCTTGGAGAGGCGCTGTATTTCTACTGATGCGTTCAGATGTGATTCTGCTCCATATTATCTCTGTACAGGAGGCTAAGACTTAATGGGAAAGTCAATCGGAGTCGGTATTATCGGCGCTGGGCGAATCGGCAGGCTGCATGCAGATAATTTGCTTAACTTGCCTGCATTTTCTTTGAAGATGATCGCAGAGATGTCTGTGACCGAAGAACTGATGGAATGGGCTCGAATTCGCGGAATTACACAGGTAACAAGCAATGGTGAACTAGTGGTTAATGACCCGGATATTGAAGCGGTTTTTATTTGTACACCTACTTTAACTCATATCGAATGGATCAAAAAAGCAGCCAGAGCAGGCAAGCATATTTTTTGCGAAAAGCCGATCAGTATGTCAAAGAAAGATACAGCCGAGGTTCTTCATATTGTTGAGGAATCAGGAGTAAAGCTTCAGATCGGATTTAACCGGCGGATGGACCCCAGCTTCCGTAAATTGAAGCAGCTTGTGGAGGAAGGCAAGGTAGGAAAGCCGCATATCCTGAAAATAACTTCACGGGACCCCATGCCTCCCAGCGAAGAGTATGTTCGAACGTCTGGCGGAATGTTTATGGATATGAGCATTCACGATTTTGATATGGCGCGTTATTTAATGAATGAGGAAGTTACAGAGGTCTACGTGCAAGGTGCAAGCTTGATTGATCCAATGTTCGCTCGGCATGGGGACATAGATACAGCAATTATAACTCTTACCTTCGCCAGTGGAGCTATCGGTGTAATCGATAACAGCCGTCAGGCAGTTTACGGATACGATCAGCGAGTGGAGATATTTGGTGACCACGGTGCGGCTTCTGCGGATAACTGTCGTCCCACAACGGTAGAATTATTTACTGCTTCAGCCGTTCTGCGTGATAAGCCGTTCCACTTTTTCTTAGAGCGCTATAACCAGGCCTATATGGATGAGGTAGCAGCCTTTGCAGAAGCCATTGCATGCAATAAACCTGTTGTTTGCACAGGGTTTGACGGTTTACATGCAGAGAGGATTGCGGAAGCGGCGAAGGAATCGCTGAGGACTGGATTGCCAGTTAAGCTGGCGGCACTTATCGCTCACTCTTTTGATAGCGGCAGCTCAGTGAATTTATGATCACGATGGGGGAGGGGAGTCTATGTCACGATTAATCATAAAGGCCGGTGAACCAGATAAGGACGGGTGCATTGTGGCCGTTACTCCGGAAATGGCTGGTTGGAAATATGTAGGTTTTGAGGTTTATCAGCTGCAGGTTGGAGACACGCTGCCCCGATTTACGGATGGAAATGAGGCCTGCCTCGTTATTCTTTCGGGAAAGGCTGACGTGGAGGCAGGAGAACAGAAGTTTACGGGAATAGGCAGCCGGATGACGGTGTTTGAGGATATTCCACCATATGCTGTATATGTTCCTGCAGAGGAGAGCTACAGTGTAAAAGCACTAACTGAGGTGGAACTGGCAGTTTGCTTAGCTCCGGCTACAGGCAAATATTCAGCGAAACTCATCACTCCTTCTGAAATGGAAATAGAAGAGCGCGGTTCAGGAAGCATGTCACGTCAGGTGATCAACATTCTGCCTGAGCATAAGGAAGCGGAGAGTCTGCTTGTTGTTGAGGTGCATACAGGCGGGGGTAATTGGTCCAGTTATCCGCCTCACAAGCATGATGTGGATCAGCTTCCAGACGAGTCTTATCTGGAGGAGACCTACTATCACAGAATAAATCCGCCGCATGGTTTCGTAGTTCAGCGAGTATACAATGATGATCGCAGTCTTGACGAAACCATGGCAGTTACTGACCGGTCGGTCGTGCTTGTCCCAGAAGGATATCATCCGGTAGCGGCTCCGCCCGGCTATGCTTCATACTATCTAAATGTAATGGCAGGGCCGGTACGGACCTGGGTATTTCGAAACGATCCGGAGCATGAATGGCTCTTTGAGCAAAAATAAAATTATTCTTCTATATCTCTTAAAGAAGATTAACAAGCTAGAGAGGGGCTTCAGCTTCGCTAAATCAGCGATAGATGAAGTCTCTTCGCATATGTACTATACATTTTGTTATCGGTAAAATAGCCAAAGTTTTGACGTGATTTTGACGTAATATAGTGATTTAGCTTATTGATATACTTGTATGGCTCAATGGGACAGCAATATGCTATAATTACAAAAACTAGAAACGGGTATTAACATTCAGCATACTATGTCATAATAATCGACCAGCTGCACGGAGTGGAAGCGTTATAAAGAGGTGTATTCAGCACACGAGGTTAGAGGAGTTGTTGTCTATTGTCCCGTACCTGGTATCATCGATTGCTGCTCTCTTATTTTCCGATATTTTTACTGACGGTAACGATTCTTATATTTGTCTCCTTTGTTTTTGTTAACGATATTTCGAGAATGGAGACAAGGAAGGCAGATCACATCGCTTCCAGCTATCTGGTAGACAGCATTGACCGGACATTGAAGGAAATCGAATTGTCTGTGCTGGAGTCAGTTGAAAGCACGGGAGCTTACAAGCAGTATTTTAACAAAAATGAGGCCAATACGGATGAAATCTATGCGATTGCCAAGAGTCTACGCGAGCTTACTTCCAGTTCTCCTCTTGTTCAGTCGGTGTATTTGTATGACAAGAATAATGAAAGCGTTTTAACGTCAGGTGGAATGGAAGAAGTGAACGGCTTCTCTGATGAAGCCTGGATTAGAAATATAACAACAGGTGAGATGCCTTCTGGCTGGCAAAGCGTCCGGGATTACGATGCGGGACTTATTCAGCGCACGCCGATACGTGTGCTCAGCATTAACAAGGGCCTGCCTTTACCATTTGGTTCGGACGGAGTGCTCGTCGTTAATGTGAAAATGAGTGGCATTGAGCAGATCGTTGACAGTATGGTTAATGGTCAGCTGTCTTTTCTTCATATATTGGATCGGGAAGGTCGAGTCATTTACCGCGCACATTCTGGCGGAGAAGAAACAGAGAGCGGTAAAGTACTTAATTCTCTTCCCTTGGATAGGCTTGGGTGGACGATCGAAAGCGGGATTAAAGCTGGAAATTTATTCGGCTGGGTATCGGTTATATCTTATCTGTGGGTTGCTATTGCCCTTGGGACGGTGCTGGTTGCCATTATATATCTCGTGTACATTACCCGACGTAATTACAAGCCGATCCAGGTCATAATGAAACGAATAGAGGCTCTTCAAATCCGTACAATGGACTTGTCTGATTCAAAGAATGATGAAATGAAGCTTATTGATGGTGTTCTTGAAAATTTAATCCACCATATGTCCGACTATGATAAGAAAAGCAGAGAAAATTTATTGCTTCAGCGCAGCAAGCTGTTCTCTGACCTGCTGTACGGTGAACATTTAGTCCACAACATGGCTGTAAGGCTTAGTGAGCTGTCTCCATTTACGGATATTCAATCTTCATCTCGTTTTGCTGTCGTCGTGAGTGAAATTAATCGCTATGAGAAAGTCTTCGAGGAGCGGTACTCGAGAGTCGAGCAGAACGCACTTAAGTTTGCGCTGATTAATGTGTTTCAGGAACAAGCAAGAGGCGCAAATTTGCAATGCTGGGTAGAATGGATCGGCCATGACCGTTCAGCTGCGATTTTTCATGCGACGGAAGTGAATGAAGATGTGCAGGAAACCATCAGACAAGTTGCTGAAGAATGCCGTAGCTGGGTAGAGCAAAATTTGCGAATCTCACTCAGCTTTGGCATTGGGCAAGCGGCGAATGGAATGTCCAAAATCCGTGATTCCTATATAGCTGCCGAATCAGCAATGCAGCACAAATTACTGAGAAACGGTGATATTACACTCTCCGGGACTGGTGAATCAACCCAACAATTGTTAGAGACATATACCTATCTACAAATGATCGCTGAATTTGTTAAGCAGTTTCGTATGTCCAGCAGCAACTGGCGGGATCAATTAGAGCGTATTTTCGAAACATTTGAGAAGCATTACTTACCTGATGAGCATATTCGATCCCTAATTCAGGCTATGCTGCAAATGCTCAGCAGGGAAGTCGCCGTTATGTCAGAACAGCTGGAGGAGGAGCTGTCGGGAGAGAGTATTGAGAACACCATGAAGCTGCTGGATGAGGCAGAAACGCTAGATGGGATCAAGTCTATTCTCAGTGAATATTTAACTGACCTGTTTCGCACCTATGTTTCAGTCAGTGAAACCAAGAGCTATCGAGCAATGGTTAATGAGATGAAGGATTACATAGAAGAGCACTTCACGAATCCCGATCTTTCCTTAAAGCATCTGAGCGACCGGTTTCAAATATCTGGTAAATACGCAAGCTACTTATTTAAAACGGAATTCAACATGAAGTTTGTGGATTTTGTTACCGAGCTTCGAATGAAGGAAGCACAGAAGCTGCTCCTTACTACAGACTGTTCGCTGCAAGAAATAGCTCTTCAGGTTGGTTATGCGAATGCAATATCTTTTGGAAGAGTGTTTAAACGGCTGGAGGGAATAACACCAGGGGATTTCCGAAGATTAAAACGTCTACCGTCTGTCACTGAGACATAAAAATGCCGCTGGTCACAAATCTATACTCAATGATTAGACTCTCAGTAATATGCATCCATGCAAGCCTCTGCTCATAGAGAAGGCGAAGCTTGGATGCTTTTTTATTAAGCAATTTTATTAATATGAATCACTTTGCGAATATAAGCAGTTTGAGAAAATGGTTTATTCCTGGACTATTGGGTAGTACAGAATGGCTGTAAATGACACTTTGCGAATATGGTTAGCCCTGCGAAAACAGTTGAAGCCATAAACCGAAAGTCCAATTCCTCTTAAAGATGGTGAGCCGAAACTAGTTTATTGTCAAATTGGCAGCCTCTATGAAATACTTTGAGCACATCAAACCTTGAAGGAGATGGAAAAATGAAAGTAACGGCACACCGACGAGCCTTGAAAAAGGCAATTGGACTTAGCATGACAGCTGCTCTTATCGTGTCCATGCTAGCTGGATGCTCAGCAAGCTCTAATGAAGGATCATCAGGCGATCGTGTTGGTGAAGGGGAGCGAGTTACTTTAAAAGTAGAAGTGTTTGACAGAGGGAACAGCCCGGCACCGTATACGATCACGAATAACTATCTAAGCAATCTTGTGCAAGAGCGATTTGGAGACCCGAATAATATTGATGTCGAATATGTTCCCATTCAGCGCTCAGAGGAAGTGACCAAGCTAAACGTTCTTATGGCAAGCAACACCGATGTGCCTGATATTGTGTTTGTATACGATTCAAGCGTATTTTATCGCTATGCACAGCAAGGCGGACTGACGGATGTCGGTGAGCTGATTGATCAATATGGACCGAATCTGAAAAAATTTCTAGGTGAGGATACTCTTAAATTCGGCCAGCTTGAAGGACAGCAGTTTGCGATTCCAGGGAAGCGTGCGATTACCGGCCGCTACAGCTCTTACATTCGTCAAGATTGGCTGGATAAGTTAGGGCTTCCTGTACCAACAACAACTGATGAGCTGTATACAACCTTGAAAGCGTTTAAAGAACAGAATCCCGGCAATCTGGGAAGCCAAAATATACCGATGGGCATGGCGCTTGCTCCTGCTCAGTTTGAAACCTTGATCTACTCCTTTATCAAACCGGTAAGTGGTGACTTGACCTATGGTCAGCGGTATGAGCTGCCGCTTCATGAAGGGTTTAAGGACGCGATGCAGTTTATGAACAAGCTGTATAATGAGGGATTAATCAGCAAGGATTTCAGCTTGGATGAGGATAAGTCACAGCTGGTGAAGGATATTCAAAACGGAAATGTTGGATATTGGTCGGAGGATGTCGATGTTCTATTCTACAAAGACGGCACACTAGATAACCTGTATAAAAATGTAGAAGGCAGCGAGGTCCTTCCTGTAGATGTGTATACAAATGCTAACGCAGACAACAAGTACATCAAATCCCGTTATGGAACGAATGGTATGTATATCATGATTCCGAAGAGCAGCAAACGTGCTGTAGAAGCGATCAAATACCTGGACTGGATGGCTTCAGAGAACAATCTGATCGATATATACAGCGGGGTTGAAGGTGAAAACTACGATTTGGTAGACGGTATTCCAGTGGTGAAGTCCGATGTTTCTCAAGAGTTTGCGGATCGACTTTTTAACGCAGGTGATATGGCCATTATTTCAAATGGTAAGAACATCGGAGATCAGGCTACGAATGAAAAAGCATGGATTATGGGCTTCCCTGAACATAATCAAGAGCTGTTAAGACAGTCCATTGACATCGCCAATACAGATACGGTGGGTCCGATTATCTTTGATAAGCCTATAGAAGCTGAGTCCAAGTATGGTACGGCATTAAAAGACAAGCTTAACGTTATTATCGTTAAGACTGCCATGGCAAAACCCGAGGAATTCGAGAAGGTATTTGAACAGGAAATGAATGATTATATGTCTATTGGCGGAGCAGAGCTGAAGAAAGAATTGGAGCAGGCTCTTCAAGAACTTCCAGCTGAGTAACAACAAAATGTTAAGGGAAACTGGGGCGAGTGGTGTTGTCCAGCTGATCGTCCCGGTTTTTTTCTCAATAGGAGGAGACTGATTTGACCAAAGCGGCATACTTAAAACGTTATTGGCAGCTGTACGCGCTTCTATTACTGCCCATCCTATATTTTCTCATTTTCCGCTACGGCCCGATGTATGGGGTACAGATCGCATTTAAGGATTTTAACTTGTTCCAAGGCATCAGCGGCAGTGAATGGATCGGCTTCGATGCTTTTCGTGAAGTCTTTGCCATGCGGGATTTCTACACAACACTTAAAAACACGTTTATGCTGAATTTCCTTGATCTGCTTGTCTCGTTTCCGGCCCCAATTATTCTGGCTATTATGCTATATGAAATTCGATCGGCGTGGTTCAAGAAAATATCTCAAACCATTCTTTACATCCCTCACTTTATTTCATGGGTTATCATCGGCGGGATCGTCTATCAGCTATTCGGCAATCAATCAGGAATGGTCAATGGAGTGCTCATTAGTATGGGACTCGATCCTATCCCGTTTCTAACCGAGAAAAACTCTTGGCTTGTAACTTACTTATTTACAGGAGTTTGGCAGAGTGCAGGTTGGGGAACGATTCTATATCTAGCTGCCCTGACAGGAGTCAATAAGGAATTGTTTGAAGCGGCAGAGGTGGATGGGGCTACTCGTTTGAGAAAGATATGGCATATTACGCTGCCTAGTATTAAGCCGACCATCGTTACTTTGCTGATTCTTAACCTAGGAAAAATGGTCAGCATCGGCTTTGACCGTCCGTATATTATCGGAAATACGGCGGTACGTGAATATTCTGACGTCCTTAGCACCTTTGTTTATCGGATCGGTCTAGAATCCGGACAGTATACTCTGGCCACCGTAGTCGGCTTGTTCCAGGCTGTAGTCGGACTCGTATTCATTCTCGGCTCTAACTATATATCGAAGAAAGTAACGGGTGACGGAATCCTGTAACAAGGTGAGAAAGGGGATGAAGAAATGAGTGAACGTGCTTCAAACCGGATTTTTGACATCGTTAATATTACGTTTGTCGCTCTGTTTGTGTTATTCTGCTTGGCTCCATTCCTGCATACGATTGCCGTTTCATTGAGCTCTAACCGAGCAATTACTTCCGGTGAAGTGACGCTTTTTCCGATTGAGCTGAACTGGGACGCATATAAACAAGTGTTCTCTGACCAATCCATGATTCGATCGCTTGGATTCACAGTGATTTTGACCCTGGCTACAACGGTGCTGTGCATGCTGTTTACGATCGCTGCCGCTTATCCGCTGACCAAAAAAAATTTAAAAGGGCGCAAGCTGTTCATGTACGTCATCATTATTACAATGTTCTTTAGCGGCGGGATCATTCCAGAATATTTGCTGATTCGAGATCTGGGGATGATCAATTCAGTATGGTCACTTATTTTACCGGGGCTGGTGAGTCCGTTTAACTTGATTATCCTCATTTCATTCTTCAACAATATCCCGTCCAGTTTAGAAGAGTCAGCCGAGATTGATGGCAGCTCCCATCTTCACACCCTGCTGAAAATTATATTGCCGCTGTCTATGCCGGTAATGGCCACGCTGGCTCTCTTTTACGCCGTTGGACGATGGAATGGATTTCAGGATTCATTGATGTATATTACCAACCCCGATTTGTACCCGCTTCAGTTAAAGCTGTATCAGATGGTACAGAACAACATGGTAAGTGAGCTGACTCAGATGGAGGGGGCGAACCGTACACCGCTTACACCGGAGAGCTTGAAGGCGGCTACCGTCGTTTTTGCTACGGTACCTATTCTATGCGTATATCCATGGCTGCAAAAATATTTTGTCAGCGGGGTTATGCTTGGAGCAGTTAAAGGCTAAGCATTCCATGAGTACTGGCATGAACAGCTTATGAACTAATCATTTGCATTTGCACAGAGGTACAGCTTCAGAAGGGAGATTTCGGAGGATGCAGGACAAAGGAGAATATTCTTTTTCTACTTGCTGGAATATCAAGCGTCACTCTGTCGGGGACAGTATGCTCACTGAAATAGCTGAGCTTGGCTTTCGCAGGGTCGAGCTGAATTACAATGTGACTCGAGAAATGCTGGCTACAATAGAACCGATGGTCGAGCAAGGTAAGATGGAAATCTCGAGTGTTCATAATACGTTTCCGTATATTCCTGATCCTGATTATGGAACAGATTCCGTATTACTTGGCTTTGAAGACAAGGACAAGCGGGAGCGGGCTATTAAATTGCTTGTTGGCTCGGCAGAGTACGCACACCGGTATGGCGCTCGGGCCGTCGTAGTACACCCCGGCGAGGTGCCATTTCCAACGGATATAAGCAAGGAGCTGTACACCATTTATAACAGCGAAGGAAATCAATCTCGTGCCTATTGCCAGAAATGGGCTGAGCTGATGGAGCGGCGGCAGGAGTTTAGCACGGGTTATGTCCAGTCCATCATAGAAAGCTTGGATGAAGTGTGTAATCGTGCACTGTCCAAAGGGCTTGATGTGCGGTTTGGTATTGAAACCCGCTCTAAGCCGCAGCAAATTCCTACACTTGCAGAGGCAAAAGCGATTATCAACGCTTTAAAAGGTGCTCCTGTTGGTATCTGGTATGATACTGGGCATGCCATCATGATGGATCGGCTCGGATTATACGATAGCGTAAATGAGATGGAGGGACTGATGGATGATATTGTAGGAGTCCATATCCACGAAACGATCGGTCTGTCCGATCATTGGTGTCCCTATGTGCATAGCCAAGACTTAACCTTCTATGATGCTTATCTGCCGATGATTAAGCAGGCTCAGATCAAGGTGTATGAACTGAAGGCTGCCTGTCAGCCGGAACAGATTCATGAGAGTCATCAGCTGCTTGTTTCTAAGCTGAACGAAGGAAATTCCCATTCACATTCGCAGTGAATTTGAACAGATAGGGAGGTAGTCCTAATTGTACAAACAACTGGTAGCATTCAATGACAAAGCAGTAGAGGAAGGATTGTCCAGACAGGTGCTTGATCCAGGCAGTCGTTACTATGGAGGGACGGTGGACCCTGGAACGGGGATCGCATGGGTTAACCATACAACAGGGACGCCATCAATCATGAGCTATTGGGGTGCTGCACTGGTCAATCCGGATTCAGATTACTATCGGGATATGGAATTACTCTCGAGGCTCGAGCTTGCTGCGGAATTTGTATTGCGCAGGCAGCACAAGGACGGAACCATCTCGCCCGGATGGACGAATTTTCATTCTCCTCCGGATACGGCTTTTGTCGTTGTCGGCTATGCTCAGCTGTATCAGCTTCTGAAACAGCACGATTGGGAGCCGCTTTCCACTGTGCGGGCGAATATGCTCCTCTTCCTGGAACGGACTATTCCGGCTCTGCTGACGGGGGGAGGCCACACCCCAAATCATCGCTGGGTGCTATGCGCTGCACTCGGCTTTTTGCATGAGCTGTTCGGATTAAAGGAGGCGGTAAATCGCGCACAGGAATGGCTTGCGGAAGGTATGGATATGACTCCAGATGGAGAATGGACAGAAAGGAGCAACGGCATATATAGTGCGGTCAGTGATATCATGCTTATTCATGCTGCCCGGCTGCTGAATTTTTCGCAGCTGCTTGATCCTGTCCGGTTGAATCTGCGGATGATGATGTATCTTGTGCATCCAACAGGAGAGATTGTTACTGATTATTCTGGTCGCCAGGATCTCGGGCGTTACCATGATTTGTCGCCCTACTATTTGGCATACGCCATTATGGCTCAGCTGGATGATAATGCTCAGTTCGCTGGAATGGCTGAGATGGCGGGGAGCGTACTAACAGACCCAGGAGTCTGCTCAGTCAATGTGCTCGTACGGATGCTCTTGGAGCCGGGACTTCGGCAAGCTTCCAATCATATCGAATTCATACCAGACCGTTACGAAAAAATACTGAACGGCGACTTTCTTCGTCGGAACTACCTAGTAAGTATGGAAGAAGCGGGTCATTATGGACGTATATTCCACAGCCGGCTCCATACGGATTTTGGCGCTCCTGTTGTTCGCATCCGTGAGGAGAGGACCAGTGCTACGCTGATGACCGAGACACCTTCTTTCTTCTCACTGCGTCATGGGACTGTACGATTGTTAGGCGTTCAACTCGCATCCTTCTTTAATCCGGGCTACATACCGATGCAGGAAATCACGAAGCTGGCGGGCGGATACCGTATGTCTGGTGAACAAAAAAAGGGCTACTACGGTCCTGTAGCTGAAGGTCTCCTTCCTGCCACGTCAAAGACTCCTGTAAGTCCATGGTACCTGCTTCCGCACCAAAGTCGTTTGCTGACACATGAGCAGACATTCCGAGTGCAGATCGATGTAATCCGTAATGAGAATGGCTGGACGATGCATTTGGAAGGAAGTGGCTTGGAAGATATTATGACGCAGATATCGTTTGTATTTGGTAATGAAGGGGAGCTGACTTCCGGGGATCTGTTGATAACGGAGGAAGGACATTATATATGGACCGGGGATACGCTGAGGTACACTTGCGGTGAAGACTGGATCGAGCTGAAGGGTGTCAATGGACTTGAACACAGGGCACCTTCAGTAAGAGAGGCTTCGATGCCCGCGAACTGTAAGGTTATACTGGCCAATGCGATGACTCCTTTTTACAAGACGATACACGTCACAATATCTCCTTCGTTAAGAAATACAGATAAACAGGTAAAGGCGCCTTAAATATACTATGGATATTTTCTCTGATAACGCTTCCATTAAAGAATGCTCCGATGTAAACTAGTAGGAGGAGTCAATAAAAGAAAATATAGGGAGTGGCATACTGGGGATGGAACTATCAGGGATATGGAAGCTGATGCATTTTGACGTAGGCGAGAAGAATCCGCTTGAGCTTGCTGCACCCGGCTTCGATGATCGATTCTGGATCGGGGCGAGTGTACCGGGAGATGTTCATACGGCTTTAGTGGAACGAGGGATTATTGATCCGCCGTATTACGGTCATAATGACATCAAGAGCCGGTGGATTGAGCAAAAAGAATGGTGGTATCGTACAACGTTCACCTTGGATCAGGTCAGCGAGGCCGGGGAGAAGACAGAGCTTCATTTTGCAGGTCTGGATACGTTCGCGACCATCTATGTGAATGGACATGAGATTGGCAGGACGGACAATATGCTGATGTCGCATCATTTTGACATTACTCGAATTGCCCGTAAGGGCTGGAATTCAATAGCCATTAAATTTGATCCGTTGTCGCTGCACCATAAGGACAAGGAGTTATTTGATTGGTCTTCCTATACGAAAGAACGTCCGTGGATCCGGAAGGCAGCGATGAACTTTGGCTGGGATTGGGGTCCCCGTATGGTTACTGTCGGTGTGTGGGGTAAAGTCCATGTGAAGCAATACCGACACGCCAAAATTGAGCATATCGGGACTGTGACCACAGCTCTATCGGAAGTGAAGGCAGAGGTTCATGTGAGTGCTGCTATTAAAAAGTTCTTAAAGCAGGCGGATTATCGCCTTACAATAAATATAATCGAGCGTGATGGGAGCATCGCTGCTGCAGCTGAGCAGCCAGTCGAACAAACGGGTGTAGGCTTCAAGCTTGATATTCCTTCACCTAGGCTCTGGTGGACGCATGATTTGGGAGAGCCTTATTTGTACAGGATTGAGGTCAAGCTATATGAGGGCGATGACTTGCTCGATACTTACGAAGAAGCGTTAGGTATTCGAACACTTGAGCTTGCACTGAAGGACTCGCAAGGTAGAAATTCGTTTGCATTTATATTAAATGGAGTCAAGGTCTATGCCAAGGGGGCCAACTGGATCCCTGCCGATCATCTGATCGGATCGATTCCGGATCAGAAGTACTGTGATCTGATTGATCTTGCGGCAGAGGGACAGATGAACATGCTGCGTGTATGGGCAGGCGGCATTTATGAGAAGGACGTTTTTTATGAAGCATGTGACCGCAAGGGCATCCTCGTATGGCAGGATTTCGCTTTTGCTAATGCACTTTTCCCTGATTTTAACCGGGATTTCATGGATAATGTGAGACGTGAAGTGGTAGATAATGTGCTGCGGCTGCGGAATCATCCATCTCTAGCAATGTGGTGTGGAAATAATGAGATTGACTGGCTCTATGATATGAAGACCTCCAGTGGAGATATCCGGAGTCCATTCTACGGGGAGAGCATTTATCATGAGCTCATTCCTGAAGTGCTTGAAGTGCTGGACCCTTCGCGTCCGTACTGGCCTTCATCACCTTATGGCGCTGAGTCAGGACAGGATGCGAATGATCCCGCTACAGGGGATCGGCATAATTGGCAGGTATGGCACGGATCCGTCTATCCAAGACAGTATGGGGAAGAGCCCGTGCTGGATTATAGTATTCAAGGTGTTACCTTCAAGAATTATAAGCAAGATTATGCGCTGTTTAGCAGTGAATTTGGCATGCATGCCTCAGCTAATCGCTATACACTTGAGAAAAATATGCCCCCAGGCGAGTTCTATTGGGGAAGCCAGGAAATGGCTTACCGGAATAAGGACACCAATCATCAGAAGGGGATATTGTTAATGGAAGGCTATACAGGCATTCCGTCCGATATTGAAGAGTACATGAATTTCTCTATGCTTACACAGGCGGAAGGACTGAAGTATGGCATAGAGCATTTCAGACGAAATAATGACCGCAATAGCGGTGCACTTGTCTGGCAATTGAATGACAGCTGGCCGGGAACGAGCTGGGCGATGATTGATTATGAACTTCTTCCCAAAGCCTCGTACTACTACGGTAAACGATTCTTTCACCCACTCCTGTTATCCTTAGAATATGAAGCAGGTGAACCGCTTCGTTTATGGCTTGTCAATGATACGCCGGACTCCGTAAGTGGAGTGATTGACCTGAAGGTATATACTTTTGATGGAGAGATCGTGTATGCGGCTTCCTATGACGCACAAGCAGATCCAATCTCGTCGACGATGTATGCTGTCCTTGATGAAGCAGAAATCCTGCAAGGATTCGGTCCAAGTGAAGTGATGATCGAGCTGTCATCCGGTTCGCTGCAAGTTCCTGCCAATCGCTCTTACTTAAGAGACCCGAAGGATCTTAGTCTGGAGAAGACTCACCTTCACGTTCAGGTAGATGAGATGAATAGCACGGTAACGATTACGGCAATTGATCATATGGCTCGATTCGTCAAGCTGGAATTGCCTAAGGGAAATGTCAAATTCAGTGACAACTACTTTGATCTGCTTCCTGGTGAGCAGAAAGTTGTAACGATAACCCATCGTCACGGAGAAGATTTGCCTTGGTCAGAGCTTAGAGTCAGTGCACTTAACGAGGCATCAGCTACTCAAGTGAAGCAGACGAGTCGTATTCATTAAACTTACTGAAGAAGCGGCAGCTGGAGTAAAATCCATACAGAAAGCTTAAAAATGCTGCATGCAGCAAACAAGCCCTTCCTCCAACGACTGCTGGAGAGAGGGCTTGTTTGTTATTCGTTTTACCTTACATTGAATCATTGTAACTCCGTCATCACACTTGCCGGCTCCGGGTTCAAGGTGATATGCTCACGAAACAGCTGATAGGTGTTCCAGGCGTCTCCACTCTCGAGCAGAGATTTGCTGATATATATCCCTTCCTCGATCGAAGGTGCATGCTCTGCGACATATAACCGGACCCCTGCATTAAAGATGACCTGATTCATAAATGGCATCATTCCTTTGCCTTGCAGAACTTCAAGTGTGACTTCAGCCTGCTTGGCTGCGGTCCATTTGGTATCAGGAACATAAGAATCAATGTCATACATTTCGGGATCAAGCATGAGCAGTGTGGTCTGACCGTTCTCTACAAGATAGGTTCGGGTAGGTCTGTGGATATGCAGGTCTTCTGAGCCTTCCGAGCCTTGAATGATCATAGCTCTTCGATAGTTCAAATCTGTTAACAGCTTGGCTGTCTTCTCAAAGACGGTATTATGGAAGATACCAAATACTAAATAAGGAGAATGACTGTAATCAATCAGCTTCTCTGCGGTATTAAAAATGGTGCGCAGCCCCATTTCCTCACGGAGCTGACGGAGCCCGCTCAGTTTACCGCTATACCTATCCGCTTGTATGAAGCGTACGCCGCTAGCTTCCGCTGCCCGCTGGCAGCGGGTATCATCAGCAGTGTCGGTGTTGATACCTAGAGCTCTGAATAATACCGGATAGGTTACGCCCCATTTGGGAGGAAGCGGCTCAGAGCCATGCAGTGTTACTTTGACTCCGGCAGCTGCAACGACAAATGCCGTCGCTAGTGAAGCGTAATAAGAATTGCTGCGTCCATCATATGGTCCGGCAAAATCAATGCCTTCATGGGAATAATTGCGATCAGCATATTTGCGGCAAATGTCAACAAATGCTTTTAATTCATCCGTGCTTTCCATTTTGAGTCTTGCCGATGCAAGGAAAGCACCGATCTGAACAGGCGTTGCCGTTTGTGACAAGATTAACTCTGCACACATAGCAGCTTCCTCGTAGGTCAAATCACGAGAGCCTCTTTTACCTCTGCCCACTTCCACAAGAAAATGGTTCATATTCATACGGTTACCTCCTTACGATGCTTAAGCTTTGAGCATTTGATGGGCCTTGACGATGGAGACGGCGACGTCTACGATCCGTTTACGTTCATTCATCGCCTTTTTGCGGAGCAGGTCGTAAGCCTCGGATTCACTAATACGATTAATATCACTGAGAATTCCTTTAGCCATATCAATCCATTTACGATCCTCGATCCTAGCGAGCAGCTGTTTGCGTTCACTTGCCCATTCTTGTCTTTCGAAAAACCGTTTCTCACTAAAGTGCAGCGTCCAATCGAGTTCATGTTCTTTCATAGCAGGAGTCAAAATCCCATCGATGGGTGCCTCGACCTCACAGGAAGTTATGGAAGCACTAGCTGCATCCGCACTGCACCACCACAAGAGAGGCAGAGGCTTGATTTGAATCAGCTTCTCGCTCCACGACTGAATCTCGTACACAGGCAGGTGAAGTACGGCCGCATCTGCCTTGGAGATGTGAGCGTGGATGTCGGCTTCATTACCCGCAGCGAGAACAAGATAACCACTAGACTCCAGCAGGGATTCGGGGCGAGTATGCTCTTGTGACAGGCCGTCATCTTGGACATGGGTCTCTACAAGTAATAAAGAACGCATGGAAGCCTGGGCACCTCCTTATTTGTTGAAAAATCGTAATGACATGGATTGGTTCCGTTTCATCATTTTGTTCATTTTCTCTCGTTTGTTTCCAAAAAGCAATCCTTATTTTGTGAAAAAACGCACTGCATTCATTAAATTTGTGAGAAAACCTCACGTCAGATTTGGTTGTTATTCGTATATATTAATGTAACATTGATCATTGCGTAAAGTATATTGACATTAAATAAAAAACAAATTATAGTAATAACATCAAATTCATAAACGTCTTCGAATACAATGGCGTATTCGTCTAGGAATGGCAACGAAGCCTGACCTCGTTAGATCCAGGGAACAACTGTGTTCACTGTTGATAGCGCGGCAGGCTTTTTTTGTTCATAAAGAGAGGGATTTCGGAAGGGAGAGGTACAATATGTCTGAACGCAGCAAATTAGTACTTGTCGGTAACGGGATGGCAAATATTCGAACCATTGAGCATCTGCTCAAGCTTGCACCGGAGAAATACGAAATAACAGTCTTTGGTGATGAGCCTTACCCCAATTACAATCGCATTATGTTATCTTCGGTACTCGCAGGTGGAACATCTGTGGATGACATTATTATAAATGAATGGTCATGGTATGAGGAGCACCATATTCGCCTATACACAGGGGATCCTGTTATTGAAGTTAATACGATGAAGAAGACGGTCACTTCCGCATCAGGAGTACAAGCGCCATATGATCAGTTAATTTTTGCTACAGGATCCAAAGCCTTTATCCTTCCATTGCCTGGGGCAGATAAGGAAGGAGTCATCGGCTTCCGAGATGTGAAGGACTGCGAAACGATGTTCGAAGCTTCCGCTAATTATAAGAAGGCGGCCGTCATCGGGGGAGGATTGCTGGGCCTGGAAGCGGCGCGGGGTCTCCTGAATTTGGGCATGGATGTTACGGTTATTCATAATAGTGAGTATCTAATGAACCGACAGCTCGACATTCCAGCATCCACGATGCTGCGCAAGGAGCTCGAAGGTCAGGGCATGAAGTTCTTACTGAATAAGCAAACGGCAGAGCTAGTCGGACGGAGGCGTGTAAGTGGGCTCAAATTCCGGGATGGAGAGAAGCTGGAAGCAGACCTGGTTGTCATGGCGGTCGGCATTCTGCCCAATGTAACACTTGCCAAGAGTGCCGGACTTGCTGTGAAACGCGGGATCATCGTGAATGACAGTATGGAAACCAGTATCCCGGATGTATATGCCGTAGGTGAATGTGCAGAGCACAATGGAATTACTTATGGTTTGGTCGCGCCGCTCTATGAGCAGGGAAATGTATTGGCTAAGCATTTGGCGAGTGTGGAGCATCAGGGTTATCACGGCTCTGTCACTTCTACGAAGCTGAAGGTGTCCGGTGTGGATGTATTCTCGGCAGGAGATTATCTGGATGCAGAGGATACTCGTTCCTTGCGGTACCAAGATGATATTGACGGTGTTTACAAAAAAATCGTGCTCCGCGGTGATCAGCTGGTTGGAGCGGTATTGTTCGGAGATACAAATGATGGAGCGTCCTTGTTCTCGCTTATCCGCAGCGGGGAGTCGATTGCTGGACGAGAGAAAGAGCTGCTTCTAGGAATGAAGCTGGATACGGCTTCTGCAGGAGCCAAAATCATGGATATGCCCATGGACGAAATCGTCTGCGGCTGTAACGGCGTTACGAAACAGACTGTCGTCGATGCCATAGGTCAGGGCTGTCATAGTGTTGCCGAAGTCAAGGGTTGTACCAAAGCATCAGCCTCATGCGGCGGCTGTAAACCAATTGTTGAACAGCTGATTACCGCTTATGCAGGAGATGCGGCCAAGACAGGGATGAAGGAAGGGATCTGTTCCTGTACAACACTTGATCGTGAGGAGATCATTGCAGGCATTAAGGAAATGGGTCTGAAAAATGTGAAGGAAGTCATGAACGTCATGGGCTGGAATGAGCCGGAAGGCTGTACCAAATGCAGACCCGCACTGAACTATTATCTTGGCATGCTGTGGCCGTCTGATTATGTAGATCAGAAGGAGTCCCGTTTCACGAACGAGCGTTATCATGCGAACATTCAAAAGGATGGAACGTTCTCGGTAGTACCACGGATATATGGCGGTGTTACTTCCCCAGGTGAGCTGAAGCGCATTGCAGAAGTTGCAGAGAAGTATGAAGTGCCTATGGTCAAATTCACGGGCGGACAGCGTCTCGATCTGCTTGGTGTGAAGAAGGAGGATCTGCCAAGCATGTGGGAGGATCTCGATATGCCTTCTGGTCATGCTTATGGTAAAACACTGCGTACCGTCAAGACTTGCGTGGGATCCACCTTCTGTCGCTTCGGAACCAAAGACTCGATCGGGATGGGAATCCGGCTCGAAAAGACATTCGAAGGATTAAATGCTCCGCATAAAGTGAAAATGGCGGTATCCGGTTGTCCTCGTAACTGTGCCGAATCCGTAATTAAAGATGTCGGCGTGGTCGCACTGGATGGAGCATGGGAAATCTACGTCGGAGGAAACGGCGGGATTAAGGTGCGAGCCGGGGAGCTGTTATGCACAGTGAAGACAGAGGATGAAGTAATCGAATGGTCTGCTGCATTCCTTCAATACTATAGAGAACAAGCAAGCTGGGGTGTGCGTACTTCAGATTGGATCGAGAAAGTTGGTCTCGAATCAATCAAGGAAGCGTTGGCTGATGCACAGTATAGAGCAGAACTCGTGTCACGGATCAATGAAACTTTGGCAAAAACGGTAGATCCATGGAAAGAGATCGCTCAGAACAAAGAGCTTCGGAAGAACTTCGAGCCGCTGAATCGTTATCAGCTCTCACACGAATAGGATAAATAGGGGGAGACATAAGCCATGAGTCAGAAATTGTTGGTAGCATACGAATCCGATATTGATGTCCTAGGAACAAGAGTCGTGATGATTGAGAACACAGAGGTTGCTCTGTTCAAGCTGAGTGACGGTACCATTAAGGCGCTCGAAAATCGTTGTCCCCACAAGGGGGGGAAGCTCTCAGAAGGGATGGTATGCGGCAGTAATGTGCACTGCCCGCTTCATGATTGGAAAGTGCATCTCTGCAGTGGAGAGGTTCAAGCACCGGATGAGGGTAAGGTTGAAGCCTATGCGCTCGAGGTAGATCCGGCGAGCGGTGCCGTTTATGTAACGTTATGAAGAAGAGCAGCGGATATGTTAGCATAGTTGGCGCAGGACCCGGAGACCCCGAGCTGCTCACGTTAAAGGCGCTTCGGTGCATTGAGAAGGCAGATATTATTCTGTATGATCGTCTAGTTAACGAAGAGATTCTCGGATATGCGCGGCCTGAAGCAAGAAGGATTTATTGCGGAAAAGCGCCTGGTGTTCATGCCATGACACAGCAAAAGATACAGCAGAAGCTTATCGAATACGCAGCAGCAGGCCTTCATGTCGTCAGATTGAAGGGCGGAGATCCGTTCGTCTTCGGCCGGGGAGGCGAAGAGGCGCTTGCTCTGGCTGAACGAGGAATTGCTTACGAAGTAATTCCTGGTGTTACCTCTGCGATTGGAGCCGGCAGCTCCGCTCTTATTCCACTTACGCACCGTGGTACAGCAGTATCGTTCGCTTGTATAACGGCAAGCCGAAAGGAAGAGGGTGGAGACCAGCAGGAGATAGGGAAGCTTGCCATGTGCGTGGACACTTTAGTCATATACATGGGAGTGAATCATATTTCTGCTATTCGCACTGAGCTGATTACATCTGGAAAAAGAGCAGATACGCCGGTTGCAATTATTGAGAGAGGGTCTACGGAGCAGGAGCGTATCGTTGTTTCAACATTGGATCAGCTTGAGGAAACTGCCAGGATCAATGCGATTGAGAATCCAGCTCTCATTATTGTTGGTGAGGTTGTGAAGGTGAGGGAAGAGCTGATGCGGTTACAGCAGCAGCTGCCTGCTCGAATGGAGCAAATTGGTTAAGGGAATAGTTATGGTAGTTTATAAACCATCATTTTGAAGAGCATGCCAAGAGATAGGCGATTACGTCTACCTTGGTGTGCTTTTTTAGTATGCTAGAGGCGTGAAAAGATGGACATGAGATTGCGAGTTACAATATTTACATTATATTGCTATAATTTAGTTTGTTTCGTCCTGAAAACACTATTTGCTAAGTTAATAGATTGAGCGAAAGGAGTTGTTAGATTGAGTAGTTTAGACACCCTTGAAAGAGCACTTAGAAAAGATAAGATCGTTAGCTGTGTTGTATATAAAGGTGAATCTGTCATTTTTGAATATTACAAAAACCGGAAAGCCAAAGAGAAACCCTTCAAAATCAATTCGGTTACCAAGAGTATTACGTCCGCATTGTTCGGGATCGCGATTGAGCAAGGCTATATTGAGAACGAGGATGTTGCGATTGGTCATTATTTCGAAGACATGGATAGTACAAAGAAGAACATAACGATAAGACACTTACTAACGATGTCCTCCGGCTTGAAATGGCCAGGTAATGAAGCGATGATCCCATCCAAGAACTGGGTGAGGTTTGTTCTCGAACAGCCCGTTGAGTCGGAGCCAGGCAGGTATATGAAATATAGCTGTGGTAATTCGCATCTGTTAAGCGCTATATTGCAGAAGGCAACACAAATGAATACAGTTGATTTTGCGAAGAAGAATCTGTTTGGACCGTTAGGTATTGAAGATTTTAAATGGTATCAGGATGCACACGGGATTGCGATCGGTGGATTCAGCATGGCAATGAAGACAGAGGATATGCTGAAATTCGGGCTGCTATACTTACATGACGGAAAATGGAATTCGAAACAGCTGGTTCCCGCCGAGTGGATTGATAAATCAACAAGAAGCCTGGCGGTAGAGGAAACGTCATACGGCTACCATTGGTGGATATTAAGAGACAAGAATACCTTAAGCGAAGAGGATAAGACCTTCTATGCCATGGGTATGGGCGGGCAATACATCTTTGTTAACAAACAGAGACAGCTAGCTGCTGTGTTTACAAGTAATCTAACCGATGATGTTTCAAGTCCAATCCATTATTATAAGAATTATATTCTGAAGATGCGAGAGGGATAAACGAAGATGGAAATTATCGTAACAGGTGGAGCAATTATACGAGATAAGCTCGGCCGGATATTAATGCAGAGAAGATCGGATTATGGGGATTGGGGTCTCCCAGGTGGTGGAATGGAGGCTGGTGAGTCGATCGAAGAGACAATGATTAGAGAAGTTTTGAGGAAACTGGCCTCCAAGTAACACAACATGAACTTTATTCCATATATAGCGGCGCGCGTATGAAGTACAGGTATCCGGATGGAAATGAAGTCGTTTTTGTCATGTTTATTTTTCATGCGGAAGCAGACTTGGAAGGCAGGATAGCCGAGGACAATAAGACGCTCATATATAACGATGTCCACCAAGAATCGATAAACCTTGAATTTAAGTTCTTGGAAGATATTCTGATCGAGGATATAAGCTCCGTGCAAAGACCAGTATTTGAAGATTTGAAGAGAGATCAGCAATGGACTGTGATGTGATTAATATGAGGAAATAAATGATTGAAAAAGGGGTGATGTTAGACACGTGCCAAAGCATGAATTCGTTGTAGAGAGTAATACAAACGATAAAAATCCTTGTTATATAAACTATAGCTGGGACTCTGATGGGAAATTACATAGAGAAGGTTTGACAGATGAAGATCATGTTTCTATTGATGATGAGTTCATCATGTATTTACATGATTCGCTGAAATGGCTGTCTTGCTGGAATCCAAGTACGAAAGAAGCTTGCAAAGGACTTAATGTTCATGGAGTAACAATAATTGAAAAACAGAATCTAATAACGTTCAGAGGAATTATTCAGGCTTGGGTTGACTTGTTTGGATTTGCTCCTGAGAAGATTGAACTCAAAGGAAGTTACACATTGGATAGCAAAGATGAGTGTGGAGAGTATGAGATACTCCTGTTTATCAAAGAGGACTTGTTCACGAACCTGAATAAGCTGATAAGAATAATAAATAAAGCTCATGATGAAGAGAGATGTATCCTTCACTTAGGAATTTGAAGCATATGAATTTACTCTGAGATGTGGATTAATCTTGGGTTGCTGACTTAATAGAAATATCATACTAAAAGGAGATGTTCTTATGTCTATGAATATGAGATTTAGAGAAGTGATTCCTATCCTACGGATCTTCGATGAGAGGAAGGCAAGAGAGTTTTATATCGAATACTTAGAGTTTCAGGTGGATTGGGAGCATCGTTTTGAGATGAATCTACCTTTGTATATGCAAATATCTAAGAATGGGCTTAGGATACATTTAAGCGAGCATTATGGAGATTGCAGTCCAGGAGGAGCCATCCGAATCGAAATAGATGATATTCATCATTTTCATCAAAATCTGCTAGCCAAACAATATCACTTCTCCAGACCTGGATTAGAAAGCACGCCTTGGGGCAGTGAGGAATGCTGTGTCATTGATCCATTTGGAAACAGGCTCATTTTTTATGGGTCCACAGATAAGTAACAATTATGAGCAGGAGGAGAAGAATGAGCAGCCCTATCATCTATCAAATAGATCAGGTTTCCTTTTGCCTTAAGGAACATCTTGATTTCAGTTGGCTTAGTCAGCTTGGAACTGTATTTACGGTGTTTGATCAGCAGGATTCAGGTAATATCAGCTTTGGGGTAGAACGGGCAGGGGAGAACCGGTTTGTAAAATTTGCCGGAGCCCGGACGATGGAATACGAAGGAGACCCTCAGCATGCAGTCACTAAATTGGTGGAAGCTGCCTCGTTGTATAAGGAGCTACAACATCCGGTGCTAGTGGAGCTTATTGATCATTATGAAGTCGCTTCAGGCTATGTGGCTATATTCAAATGGTTTGATGGCGAATGCCTTCACTCTCACTGGGCTTATCCTCCCCCAGCCAAATATACAGATCTTGATTCTCCCTTCTATAGGTTCAAGCAGTTATCCATTGAGCACAGACTGCAGTCATTAAACCGCATCTTTGACTTTCATGTTTTTGTTGAGGAAAAAGGCTATGTCGCCATTGATTTCTATGATGGGAGTCTTCTATATGATTTTGTGAATGGCGAAACTAAAATTTGTGACATTGATTACTATGAGAAGAAACCATTTTACAATCAGATGGGAAGATTATGGGGATCATCCAGATTCATGTCTCCAGAAGAATTTGAACTCGGCGCAGAAATTGATAGTCGAACCAATGTCTATACTATGGGAGCGACGGCATTCGTGTTATTGGGCGGTGAGCTTGATCGATCCTTTGAGATATGGGATGCAAGTGAAGCGCTGTATAAGGTGGCACGGAAAGCAACTAGTCAGGACAGTCACGAGAGATATAGCTCTGTAAAAGAGTTTTATAAGGCATGGAATGAAGCTCTAGATGAGTAAGTATGTAAAGAAAGAATAGAGGAATAAGTTCGCTACTATTCAATTTGAAGTTATGAAGGAGCAGTAAATGAATAAAGAGCAATATTTCAAAAATCTTGAAGATGTAATAACTGATCCAATATTTATCGGAACTTCTATACACGACTTAAATAAAGAAATTTCCAATAATATGTGGGCAATTTCATTGGAAGAAGAAATAGCAAAGGAATTACGCATAGAAGACTTCCTTAATTTCTTTAATAGACTACTAGCTAATCGAGAATATCAAGTAAGAAAAGCAAATAAAAAACAAGGTATGATTTTTTATCTATGGTTTGACGCGATGGCGAGTCAATTAAGATTTAATTTGATATCAGGCGACCATGGACAATTACCGTTCAAATGCGAACTAGAACTAATCGATCATATGGTACCCATTCTTGAGGATTTGTTAGCCTCTCCATATTTAAACGGATTGTTTACCGAAGATGATTCTGATGATACGAGTGATAGGCCATACAAATTAAAAGTCTATAAAAAGCTCTTAAAGGGAAACTAACCATATCGACTATATTGTCATTGGCAGAAGTTAGTAGGTTGTTCCATACGATGATGTGGTCATTCCCCACGACTGGATAAAAGAGATACGACATAACGATAAATACATCAAATTTATCGGCCAAGTAACATATGAATAAGTTATTGCTGGCTGATCATTAGCTGGACATGCTGATATAGAGATACGCATTCTACATATAAAAAGTACGATAAGATTGACTTGGAGGCTGAATACTTTGAAAAAATTTACCGAAATCGGCATCGGAAATCGCTGGTTCATCCGAACCGAATTTGAGCATGAGGATGGATCGGAAAGTGAAATCAAGGGGTTTACAAGACCGTTTATACTGAAATCGGTATATATTCGAATTTGGGTGGGCAAGAAAGTACTCATAATGGATACAAAGGAAGGAATAAAGTGGGTAGGTAAGGGAAAGAAGAAACTCAAATTGTTAGTTGGGTTTTATGGGGCTTAATAAGGAATTGAGTCGTTTCAATCATATATTGATAGTGAGGGGCCCGGCCTAAGATAGTAAAGATCTATCTTTGACTGGGTTATTTGTTTATTCAATTACCTATTATTTGGAAGGGAACAAAAGTTTGGTTATAATCAAATATTACCAGTAAAAATATGGTATGATTCTTTCGTGTCAGATAGGAATACATCATGTATCAATGAGACGGAGGATCATAAGATATGATGACAGTAACTTATAACCACTCAGTAGTTTCCTCAAATTCGTTACTAATTCTGGTGAATAAGTTGTATTCGATTGGGGAAGTGAAGGAGTGTCGTTTTCTTGTAAACGGATTAAATGATACATACATAGTCAAAACTCTCGCAGAACAATATGTTCTGAGGATTTACAAGGCCCATTGGCGTACCAAAGCAGATATTTTGTTCGAGGTGGAGCTTCTGAATGATTTGAAAACAAAGGGAATATCCGTCTCTTCCCCGGTACCAACAAAAAATGACGAGTATTTGTATGATTTACTGGCGCCAGAAGGTTTACGTTACATGGTGCTATATACATACGCAGACGGAGAGTATTCTGAAGCTGAGGATAAATGTGAATTATTTGGTGAAGAGGTAGCTCGAATGCATCTTGCTATGGATGAGTTTAAAAGTGAACATGCCAGATTTGAGATTGATCTGAATCATCTATTGGATGAACCGTTGCAGAACATTCGTCCTTTTTTATCACACAGACCTGAGGACTTTAATTATTTGGAAACGTTATCAGTGGAACTTCGAAGTCGAATTGAAGAATTATCACATGATCTTGAGTGGGGAGTATGTCATGGTGATCTCCACGGAGGAAATGTACATTTTCAAGAAGATACGTTAACTCAGTTTGACTTTGATTGCTGTGGATATGGATACCGATCGTATGACGTTTCGGTTTATCTATGGAGCAAAGTGATGTTTAAAGACAAGGAAGCTTTCGAGAATAAGAACTGGACTTTATTTATTCATTCCTATCAAAAGATCAAGCCCCTGTCGAGTACTGAGCTCAGCGCCGTACCTATATTTGTAGCCATCAGAGATATCTGGCTAATGGGTCTTCATACAGGTAATGCACCGATATGGGGAGCTTGGCAAAATGATCATTATTTTGATGAACATCTAAAGTTCTTGCGGAATTGGTGTGAGGTTCAAGGGATTGTCGCACAAAAGCAAGTGTCTAACGGCTAATTGAGAATGTGATAAATTGGAAGCCAGCGGTATTTGAATATGAAAAAGTGAGGTGTTTCCATTGGTAATTAAATAAGATGAGAGAATCTAAATGTGAAATAGCATGCAGATTTTCTCTTTATAAGTTCAGAATCAATTGAAGAGGAGAATTGACATGCTGAAAAAATTGAGTGAATCAATTTATTATTTATCTAATCAAAATGATAAAGAAAGACCAACATTGGGGTTAGTTTGTGGAGAAAAGTATAGTCTCGTGGTCGATGGTGGGAACTCCGCTGTACATGCTAGACAATTTTTGAAGGAAATCGAACATTTAGATGTACCGCCTATCAAATACTTGGTTATAACTCATACCCATTGGGATCACTTCTTAGGTATGAATGAATTCAATGCGACGGTTATTGTGAATAGCTTAACCCATCAGAAAATGGAAGTTTGGCAAAAGTATTCCTATGATGATCGTTCACTTCAAGAGTATGTAGATTCTAATAAAATAACTTTGCATTGTATGGAAATAATTCAGCAAGAAATACCGGAGAGAGAGCAATTTAAATTGAGTTATCCCGATATAGTGTTCGAAGAATCTCTAACTGTTGATTTGGGGAATAAGGTCTGTATTCTCGAACGGATTAGAAGTACACACACAGATGATTCTACAATCGTTTATGTCCCCGATGATAAGACTATTTTTCTAGGTGATAGTGTGTATGGAACGACTACGGATGCAATATTTCATTATAAAGCCTCACAATTACGACCTATGATCGAAGATATTCAAAAATATGATGCAAATCATTTTCTGCTCGGCCATGAATCCATTTGTGATCTGGATGAGATGAACGTATTCTGGGATCAACTCACTTCGTGCAATAGAGCTGTGAATTCCACATCATTGGATCATGCGATTGAGTGTTTTGAGCAAAATAATCTTAGAAGTCCTCAGGGTGACGAGCTTTTCTTCTTGAAAGCCTTTGTAAATCATCAAATATTGATATCGAAATAAAAGAAGTTGGCAGCCACCAGCCTTGGATAAGAAATATCTAGGGCTGGTGGTTATGAATCTATGCAGTATATAACCGTATAAGGCAGAGGCAGAGCAAATATCATTTTAGGCTATTATTGATTTTGGAGCAGGTCATTCTGTATATGAAGATCCAGAGTTATTTGGGAAAGTTGAGAAAGCAATGTTAAATGAACCTTTTGTCTTCTTGTTAATTCCATCACAGGATCGGGAGAAGTCAGCGCAAATTCTATGTGAACGGTCGGGGCTTGACTTCAACCGACACTTTGTTGACCATGAATCGAATTATAAGCTGGCCAAGCAAATCGTATATACCGAAGATCGAGAACCGGAAGAAACGATGAAAGAGATTTTAAGTCAAATTTTAAAATGATTATGGGCTATCCATTAATTGCTTTGTAGCCATGATAGTATAAGGAGTGAATGGTATGTATGTTCATCGAAGTCTGGAAGAACAGGATCTTGAGATCATTAGTTCATTTCCGCAAACTGAAAAAGAATTAAAATATGTAAGTCCCAAATTCACGTATCCACTAACACCCTCGCAAATACTTCAAATATCTGAAGGTCGGTTAGAGCTAACGGTAGTACTGGATCAAAGAACTAGCGAAGTGGTTGGCTATGCCAATATTTATAGGGATATTTCGGACGAAAGTATTTGCTGGCTGGGTAACGTTATTGTTTCGCCTATTTATAGAGGTCAAGGAGCAGCTCCGTATTTAATTGAAGTCATGCTGAGCAAGGCTAAATACAACTTGGGGTATCATACGGTACGATTAGCATGTCACAGCACCAACTCGAGAGGTTTAGCTTTTTACACCAAGCAAGGCTTCAAACCGTTCGATATTAAATTAATGAACTTTGGAAATGAGAGATTGATAACGATACATATGCACAAAGAGCTTATTTGAAATTTTATAAAACGGAGAAAGAAAGGATAAACATGAAAATTAGAAACATTGTTATCATCATTTCTGTTTTATTAAATCTAGGCTTGATTGCTTACATTTATTCAAGGTCGGATCATATGGAAGATGTCTATTCGGGCATGTCCTTCAATCTTCAGCATGAATTAATTCAGTTAGAGGACTCAATTGGTTACCAAATAGAGAAGGATTGGTCAGAAGCGGACACCGTAATTGAAAAAATAGAGGATATCAATGAGGATATTGATACGTTAATGGATACCGGTAAAGCATTGGCCTTGATCTCAGAAGAGCAGGAAGAAGATTTGTGGAATCTTTCCCGTTATTTTTCACAGTTTCCGACGTATTCCGGATATCCTAATATAGATTTAACTGCTAGTGATATGAATGAACTTGTAGAACTCAGAAATAATCTTAGGTCAGTCGGATGGGGTATGCACGTAGGGTACTCTGGAGATTGGGACAGCTTCTCAGCAAAAATATATGAATTGATCCGGCTATAATGAAAGGGATATGATCATATGCCATACGATGCCGTAATAACGAGTAAAGAAATAAATATATTGGTAGAGTATCTTCCTTATTTTGAAGACCCAGATTCTATTTTTTTCACTGAGAAAAATGGGTATCTGCTTGAAAGCGAAGAAGTGTTAAGGTTCCGCAAAGAATTGGATCGTACCGGATTTCTCATGGTCTTTGATTG
Organism: Paenibacillus urinalis; assembly: GCF_028747985.1. Lineage (NCBI taxonomy): Bacteria > Bacillati > Bacillota > Bacilli > Caryophanales > Paenibacillaceae > Paenibacillus > Paenibacillus urinalis. Next base: position 3,179,278 of record NZ_CP118108.1, on the reverse strand, counting down.
GGCAGCGTGGATCAGTGAACATGAGATTTATAGAAATGTGGAACACGATGTTCAAGACCACATTATGAAGTTAGATATGGAAGCCCTTAGAAAATTAATGACCAGCTACATCCGTGGTGATCGATTCAATGAAGGGTTGTTTATACAAGCCATAATTAAAGGACATATCACGCATATACTGTGTAGAACCAAAGAACTTTACAAAATATTGTAGCTCTAGTTAAAACCACGAAGGAAATCGTACCGCTATAACGTCTTCATTTCGAAAGTTGGAAAGAATTCCTTTTTTGAGATATGATGAAACTGCCATATGGATACGAAAAAGGAGCACGATCGCATCCAGATTATACATCGGAGGAAGTCCTGAGACAGCAGAGCATATCCAAGCCGCAATAGATGAAGGCCTGTCCAATACATGTACCATTGATCGCGGCGGGGCAGACGAGAACAGACAAGAGTCATTAAGAGGGATCCCGACGAAGCGTGGTTATGATTGTGATGAGTGGCCCATGGCTATGTGTGCGGAAGGCGGAGAAGGAGCCAGCATTGACATAGATCCGTCAGATGATCGGGGAGCGGGCAGAACAAGAATTGAATTCATTTTTAATTGAACATTTAAAGGAGGGATAGAATCTATCTCTCCTTTTGTTTTTTACTCGACTTGAATTCATTTCAAAAAAATTAATTTAAGCAGCTGGATTCAATTTATAAAGAATTTATTAACTTTTCAAAATCTACAGTTAGACAACTTAGAATGAAGGTCAAGGGGAGGATACAGCATGGAGAAGACAAACGGCAATGCATATCTCGAAACCAGAGGCAATCTGCTGATCGTTGAGGATGATCCTGGAATAGGAAGGATTGTGAGGGATCATTTGCGGCGGGACAACTACTCGATAACCTGGGCGACAACAGGTCTGGAATGCTGGGAGGACTTCTGCAGCGGAGAATATGATTTGGTCTTGATAGATTTAATGCTGCCTGAGATGGACGGATTTATGTTATGCAAAAATATTCGGCTCAAGAGCGAGGTTCCCTTGCTGATCATGAGCGCGAGGAGTGAGGATGAGAGCAAGGTGCGTGCCTTTGGACTCGGAGCAGACGATTATATTACGAAGCCCTTCAGCTTGACCGAGCTCTCTTTGCGAGTGGAGGTTCACCTGAGAAAGTATCGTAAATATCAGAAGGACGCCGAGGAAAAATCTCCTATTTTAACCTATTACGGCGGTCTCACTATTGATCCCGCGCTGAAACAGGCTATGGTTGAAAATGAACCTATTGCGCTTACGAGTAAGGAATGGCTGCTGCTCATGCTGCTTGCTTCGCATCCTGGACGACAATTTAGCAAAAGTGAGCTGTATGAACATGTATGGCAGCAGGAGGCGATAGACGGTGGAAATACGGTAACCGTGCATATTAAGAGTCTGAGAATGAAGCTGAAGGATAATATCCGAGATCCCAAGTATATTCAGACCGTATGGGGCAGCGGATATCGCTTTATCGGTGAGCCCGAATGAAGCTGAGAACATGGCTGTTGATTGCCTTTGTAATTCTAATGCTGCTTCCCCTTGCGGCTGGAATCGTCCTGTATCAGCTGATTGGTAAACTGGATGAACAGCGTTCTTTTACAGATTATATGGCTGCTTCATCGGAAATATCTGCAGCGGAATCCTATTTGCAGAACCCGGAGCTGTATCGCTTCAGAACGGTATGGGATGTACAAGAGCTTGATCTGCTCACGAATGACGCGTTAAAGGTTGAACTGTTTAATCCCTATGGTGTGTTGATCTATTCCTCAATGGAAGATAGTGAATATACAGGGTTCGTGCAAACCAGTGAAAGATTGTACAGCAACTTGTACGAAATGCAGATCAATCCCCGCAGTTATATGTTAAAAAAACCAGTGTTTGAGAATGGCAGCCTGGCTGGGATCTACCAGATCACACTAGCTCGCCAGGAATGGAGAGCAGATATTAGAAGCCGGACGGTATGGGTAGCTGGAATTCTTGGCGTATTTATAGCTGTTCTGTTTGTTATTGTTCTGCTCCTCACCCGTCGCAAGCTGATTCTTCCCATGCGTATACTTATCAAGCAAATGAGCTCCTTTGCTGCAAATGAGCCGGTTCCTCCATCTGAGTACCGAGGGGGCGGGGAGATGCGTGAACTGATGGCTCACTTTGAGGATATGAGACAAACCATTGAATCCTCACGGAAGAAGCTTTTACAGCAGCAAGAAGAGAAGGCGTTCATGACGGCCGCTCTTTCCCATGATTTGAAGACACCACTCACCTCCATTCGGGCTTATGCTGAGGAACTCGATACGAATAAGCTTACAAGTGAAGAGCGTCAGGAGTATCTTGGCGTCATGATGGGGCAGGTGGATCGGATGAGACACATGCTGGATGATTTGAACCTCTATGCAACGCTGGAATCCAAAATAACGAATAAAGAGCGTGCACTTGTCGATAGTGAGGAGTTCATGGAAATGCTGCTGGCGGGTTATGAGTCACTGGCGTGGACCAATAACATTCATCTGGAAACGTCCATTTCAGTGAGTGGAAATGTTGAACTGGATCCTCAGCTGATTCTGCGGATGATGGATAATCTGATCGCGAATGCCATCAAATATTCACCGCGGGGAAGCGTGCTTTATCTTGCAGCGTTATCCCCTGGGTGCAGCGTCCCGGAATGGATTTGTCCTCCGTATAGATCCAGAGTAGAACAGCAATTAAAGGATCCGGTTAAGAACATACTGCTGCTCATTCAGAATGAAGGGGAGTCCATACCATTCGAAATTCAGGACAGGCTGTTTGAGCCGTTCTATCAGAGAGAAGCGTCGAGGAATCAAGCCAGTTCAGGCAGCTTCGGACTAGGTTTGACGATTGCTAAGAGAGTCATTGAACAGCACCAAGGAACGATAGAGCTGATGTCAGAGGAGCCGTATGGGACACTTGTTGTATGCGGATTGCCTCTTCACAATAAGGAGATGAGAATGAATGAGACAAATCAAGTATGCAACGATGAGCACACGAAAAGGTAATCAGGTGATGGGAATCCTCGGAAGTGTATTGCTTACAGGGATGCTGTTAACCGGCTGCCAGTCTGGAGAAGCATTAGCCTACACAGGTGAAGAGATGGTGGAGAAAGCGATCCAAGTAAGTAATAAGCCCGTCTCTTATTATGCCGAAGGAGAGATGACCCTTTTTGAAGGAGAAAAGAAAACAGAAAGCATGACGATTAAAGAGTGGTATAACGCTGATAATGGCAACAACCGCAATGAAATTGTTACACCGGATACGGGGAAGAGCATCTCAGTAAACGATGGACAGCAAGTTACTGTGTATGAGGAAGGCGGAAATACTGCCTACACAATGGAGTCTCTTGAAAACGAAGCGATGCAAAGCTCGCCAAAGGATAAAGTGTTAAGCCAGCTCGAACGTATGCGGAGCACACATGCCATTGAAACCGTAGGCAAAGAGAAGTGGCTCGATCAAGATGTATATCATATTAAGGCCACTCCATCAGATAAGGATGCGAATAGCCTGATCGGTTCACAGGAATACTGGGTGAATGCTAAAGATTGGATGGTTGTGAAATCGAAGGTCACCTCAGGAGATATTACGACGGAATTTGCTTATACTTTGCTGGATAAGTCACCGAAATTCACACCTGATACATTTAAACTGAATATTCCTGAGGACGCAGAAATTATCGCCTTGGACAATATGGGGCCTCAAACGATAACAATCGAAGAAGCCAGGGAGGCAATAGGTCAATCTTTCTTGCAAATGCCTGCTGAAGGATTTGATCAAGTATTTGTAGAAATGTACGAAGCAAGCGGAGAGCTGGATCGAAATGAAGTTTCAATCAACTATTTGGTAGACGGTAAGACACCGCTAAGTCTGTCTATTTTCAAATCTCCCGGGGATGATGTTCAGGATGGTGAATTTGGAGAGAAGGTCACAGTAAGAGGTCAAAAAGGGGACTATATGAAAGAAATCAATATCATCAGCTGGGATGAGGAAGGTCTCAGGTACAGTCTAATGGCCGATCAGCAGGGAGCTCAAACCGAGATCGATCAGTTACTAGAATGGGCGGAATTACTGACAGAGGAACGGGAATGAATACAAGTTACCATACTCTATAGCGGTTACAGAGAACGATTTAGCGTATGCTGGGTCGTTCTTATCATGACTGCACGTAATTTATACTTCAGGCTTGGATGATAGAAGTATAGGCTTGATCAGACTAGAGATTCTTGCTTTTAAAGCGAACCTCACTTGTAATAAAATGGATATAAGTTAAGGAAGGAGGAGGTATATCAGTGAGCAGGTTAGTCATCATCACCGTGGGTAAGACACATAGTGGAAAAACGACGTTTGCCCGAGCTTTGGAGCAAGAGCTTCATCGTTCCCTCGTCATTGATCAAGATAATCATGCAGCATTTATCAATACATATTATAGAAGCTTATTGCCTAAACATGGGCCTAACCATATCAAATTCGCTGTCACTCAAACCATTGTCGACTATGCGGTAGAGCAGACAGACTATCATCTCATTCTATGCAATTCGAATCGGAGCTACAGAAGTCGTTTAGATTTGTTATCCAGGTTTCATAAAGATGGATTTATCAGCGTCATTGTTCATCTAGATCCTCCGGATCATGTCCTTCAGGAGCGAGTTGCTCGTAGTCAGCGGGATACAGCGATATTTAGAAGTGCGACATCTTTTAAAGAGGTGCTTCACCGACAGCAAGCTGAGACAAGGAATGCCGATGTGGTATTACCATCCGAAGGAGAAGCGAATTATTTGTTTCATGTAACTCATCCTGATGGAATCCGTGAAACCATTCATGGCATTATTGATCTGGCTAATCTACATTTGTCGCCTTTTGATAAAGCAGCCAGGAAAATGCAAGAACAGGACGGAGAATTGTGAATACAGTTGTTTATTCAGAATTACTTTTAAATTGGAACTACTGTCGTTTTATTATTTTTCCTCTAATAGTATAATAAATGTATCCATTAATAGAATGAGCAAAAACTAGAACGCTTCTTTGGTAAATCTGTTAGATAATTAAAGGGGAATGGTTATGATTAAAACGCAGCCAGTTGATCGGAGAGTGACTAAGACCAAACAGGCATTAAAAGAGGCTCTGCTGAAGTGGATGTTATTCAAATCATTCAATGAAATTACAATAACGGACATTGTAATTTCAGCAGAATTAAATAGAGGTACTTTTTACAAGCATTACTCCTGTAAAGAGGAGCTGTTGGAGGAAGTTTTTGAGGATGTTCTATCTGATCTGATCTACGCGTATCGGAGCCCTTATATGAATTATCAGAACTTTAATATACAAAGCCTAGATCCGTCAGCCATTAAAATTTTCGACCATGTACAGCAATTTCGTTCCTTCTATACTTTATTAGTAAAATCAAGTATATTGCCGGAGTATTATACTCGCATATACGAAGCGCTAAAAAATTTATATATGGAGGATGTAACGATAATTTCTCCTAACCCGGCGATTGATAAAGAACTCATGGCATGCTATCAGGCCAATGCTGTCCTGGGAATGATTACAGAATGGGTGCAAAGTAATTATAAATATAATCCTACGTATATGGCTGAGCAGCTGCTGGAATTGACAAGGCTTAATCGTTCGAATGAAACATATCATACAAATTTTAGTGAGGCTTAAAGTAAGAGCTTCGGTTGTTCATCACCGAAGCTCTTACATAGCTTTATTTATCAGTTGCTTGTCCAGCCGCCATCGACAGGTAATTCTACGCCAGTGATGAATTTGGCTTCATCGGAAGCAAGGAACAAGTAAGCATGAGCAATATCCATAGCTTCCCCTGCATGAGGAGGGAGGGGTGCCAAATTCTTGTAGTTCTCACCCATCTCTACTTGTGATTTAATGCCGGCCTTCTCAACCATTCCAGTGAATATAGCTCCCGGGTGAACAGAGTTAACACGGATGTTATCTTTTCCGAACCATTGAGCTGCATGCTTAGTCAATGAACGGACTGCGCCTTTAGAAGCACTATATGCAGCACCTTGTGCGTCGGCGATACCGCCAATAATTCCTGCAATCGAAGAGGTATTTACAATAGAACCCTTCCCGTTCTTTTGCATGTGTGGAATGACAGCTTTCATACCGAGCCATACACCAGAAGTGTTAATGTCCATAACCTTATTCCAATCGGTTACTTCAGCATCGAGTATGCCTTTAGCAATATGAATACCGGCATTGTTCACTAGAATATCGATCTTTCCATATTTAGCGATCGTTTCTTCCACAACGACATTCCATGATTCAGGATTTGATACATCAAGCTTAAGTGCGACGGCATCTCCTCCTGAAGCGATAATTTCGTTTACTTTTTCTTGCAGGACGTCTTGGACGACGTCAGTAGCTACCACCTTTGCTCCTTCACTTGCAAAGAGTTGGGCTCCAGCAAGACCCATGCCGCTAGCTGCTCCTGTGATGATCGCTACTTTACCTGTTAATCTTCCCATGTTCAAACATCCTTTCTATTAATACATCATTAAGGTATAAGAGTGGTGTATTCCATCCGTGTAGAACGTCGAATTTCCTAACCCTACGTGTTACGGTATTAGTATAATTTGAATGCTACTGAAGCTCAATCAGCAAATGAAAGCGCTTTTGTTGCTTAAGCAATACATAAAACTGTTGTGATGATTATGTTAGGTAATATGTAAGAAAACGAACAGATGCATAGTAAAGTGTTTATTTTTGTGTTGTTCTCATTATCAGAATACAGGGGGCCGATATGGAGAATTTATGCGATCAAGTGACCCGTTATTTATCAATACTTAATGTCCCATTACAGAAGCCGTCCTATATATATCTAGCACAGATATGTCAGGCGCATTTGAATACGTTCCCTTTTGAAAATGTAAGCAAATTGCTCTATTATTATCAAAATAAAGATAGGAATATCGACATTCCGAACATTTCACAGTTCACTGGCCATTATAATGACTATAACTTCGGAGGAACATGCTATACATTAAATAGCAACATGTTGACCTTATTAAGAGGGTTAGGATTCCGCTGCTACCATATCATGCTGGGCAAAGAGCATATCGGCATCATCGTGGATGTTGATCATCAGTGCTATTATGTAGATGTTGGTGCTGCCGCTCCATTTTTCAAACCGATACCTTTTGAGTCTGGATTCCATAGTAGAGCACATTTTGGTAAGGATGAAGTATGTATATTACCAGTGGATCCAAGCATGAATGAATTCAAATATGTTCGTTATACAAATGGGAAACAAAGTGGGAAGGAATGGTACTTTAATTCAAAACAAGAAGTAACAATCCATGATTTTCGTGAGGTGATAGAAAAATCATATCTGCGTGCTGCCCCATTCATGTCCATATTTAGATGTCAATTATATCAATTGGATCAGATGAGAAGTGTCTCTATAGTGAACAATAAATTTAGCATTCAAAACAGTAATGGAGAAATTGAAGTTAAATACTTAAGTTCTTCACAACAACTAAGACAAGTGGTGGAAGAGGAATTTCGGCTGCCCAAGCTGCCAGTACAAGACGCCATTGAAGTATTAAATGCGTTGAAGATGAACATCTTTGCAGATTAGAGAGGTGGAGGAAACGGAACATGAACATCGATAAGCTATTCGAAACTGAACCGGAGTTTGAAACGAGTAAGCTGTTATTAAGAAAAATAACGCTGGATGATATAGATGCGTACTATGAGCTAGCTTCTGACCCCGCTGTTGCCAAGTATACATTGTGGGACACGCATCAATCTATTACAGATTCCAGAGCATTTTTAGGACAATTAATTCAGAAGTATAACGAGAAGAAAGCATATCACTGGGGCATTATTGATAAAGCCCAAAATAAGCTGATCGGCAGAACAGGATTTATTCAGTGGGATTTGGCTCACGAGAGGACTGAGATTGGATTTGCCCTTTCGCGTCTGTATTGGAATCAAGGTATAATTACGGGAGCCACCCGCCTGATTATCGAGTATGGTTTTATGCAGTTGGGTTTTAATCGCATTGAAGGGAGATGCAGTTATAATAATGCTGGCTCGGCACGGGCAATGGAGAAGCTGGGTATGAGATGGGAAGGGATATTAAGAGGTCAGCTGAAAATGAAGGGAGAGTTCGTGGATCAAAGAATGTATGCCATTTTAAGGGATGATTTTGATAGGGTTAACATTAGTTCTAGATTATAAGTTCTCAAAGCTCTCAAATTCTGAAATCAACGACAGGAGGTAAAAGCAATGATCGTTATGATCAATGGGGCATTCGGGGCAGGAAAGACTACGCAAGCAGAAAATTTAGCAAGGCTTATTCCTAACAGCATGATAGTAGATCCAGAGCTGTCTGGTTATTTGCTAAGAGAGTTAATACCTGATTCGATGAGACAGGAGCATGAGCGAAGCGGAGATTTTCAAGATTTGGACTTGTGGAGAGTGCTTGTGGTAGAAGTTGCGAAGCTGGTCAAGCTCAAGTATGACAGAAACCTTATTGTGCCAATGACGCTGTATAAATCACAAAATTATAGCTACATTAGAGAATCGTTTGAGAAGCTGGATACAGTATACCATTTCACGTTGATGGCTTCTAAGGCATCGATCCATGAGAGGTTAACCATTCGAGGAGATACTGTAGGCGGATGGCAGTTTCAACAGACAGAAAAATGCTTGAGTGCTCTTCAAGCTAGTGCCTTCGCAGAACATATTGATTCCGAAAAACTCAGTGCAGATGAAATCACGCAGTACATATTGAAGAAAATTGGATTACAATGAATGTTTGGGAGGGGCTAGATTGAAAACATTCACTGTCATTTCCCGATTAGGCGAGTTTCAAGGATATGGTACAAGCGAGGTTGTATTTTTTGATCGCTATGACGAGCTATCCCAAAAAGTCATTCGCCACTATATTCTCATGCATGAAGGCGTCAAAATAATGCACGAACCTTTTGGATGGACAAACGAATGGTATGTTGATTTAGTAGATATTAAAATGAATAATGACGGTGAGATCAAGTTAACTGATTTGTACATAGATATAGTTGTAGAAGGCAAAGGACCGACTTACAGATTGATTGACTTAGAAGAATATGCAGATGCGGTAAGCCAAGGTTTAATCGACATAAAGGACATGAACAAGCACTTGGCTCAGGTTCAAATGTTTCTTGAAAATTATCTTCATAGAGGAAAAGTGTTCCCTCCTAAACAGATTGAAGAGCTTTGCAAAGTAAATATTGGTGGAGAGGACAACTGCCGATGATTGATGCAAAGGATTTTGCACAAATTCAGGAATTATGCACCAGATTAAAGCTGGGCATAGTTGCACGAACACCAGAGCAGGTTACTGGTGGATTGCTGCACAAGATGTATTCCATTGTTACTGACCGCGGAACCTATGCAATAAAGATGTTTAATACTGAAATAATGCAGAGGCCCGCAGCACTTCAGAATTACAAAGATGCCGAACGTATTTCTAGAATGGCTGCAATGAATCAAATATCTGCATTGCCTGCGATCTCAGTCGATGACGAGTCTATTCATCTGGTTGGATCTAACATTTATCTCGTATTTGACTGGATTGAAGGGGGAAGCTTGAGTCTGGACCAAATACGGCCGACTCATTGTGAGATCGTTGGGGATTTGCTGGCAAGGATTCATGCTGTTGATTTTGCGGTTATAGGTGTTGCTGATCATAATTCACAAGATGTTAATTCACAAGATGTTTCCATTATCAATTGGAACTATTATTTAGAAAATGGAAAGGCCGCTAGTGCGGTTTGGGCTAAGCTGTTAGAAGAAAATCTGGATCTAATGTATGAGTGGAATGCTCGAGCAGTGGCTGCCGTTAAGGTATTAAGTGCAATGGATCGGGTTATAAGCCATCGAGATTTGGATCCCAAGAATATAATGTGGCATGATGATGTGCCTATAATTATTGACTGGGAAGCAGCGGGTTACATAAATCAATGGCAGGATATGACGGAGACGTTACTCTATTGGTCTGTTGATGCAAATGGACGAATAATTCCTGAGAAATTCACAGCTTTCATGAGAGGATACAAAAAGCAACCAGCTTCGATGGAGATAGACTGGCGACCTGTGCTGTATAATGGAATGGTAGGGAAGCTGGATTGGCTGGAATATAATTTAAAACGATCTTTGTGTATGGGGTGCAGGGATGCACAGGAACAACATCTAGGAGAAAAACAGGTTATATTAACGCTAGCAGAAATCCGACATTATATCGAATTAATCCCTACCGAGAGAAATGGTTGCAATACGATTTCAATACATGAGTGTAAAAAGGAGAATTGAGATGCCATACACTAACCTATTGTTTGACCTGGACGGCACATTGACTGATCCGAAGCTGGGTATTACAAAGTCGGTTCAATATGCGCTGGATAAAATGAATATTGCTGTTGCTAGTCTGGAGGAGCTGAACAAATTCATCGGACCACCGCTGCGTGTTTCCTTCAAAGATTTTTATCAATTGGATGAGGCACAGATTGAAGCTGCAGTTGATTATTATCGAGAATATTTTAGTGTTACCGGACTGTTCGAGAACGCTGTATTTCCTGGAGTTAGAGAAATGCTCGATCGTTTAAGCAGCGATCCACAGATGCGGTTGTTTATTGCGACTTCCAAGGCGGAAGTATATGCGAAGCAAATATTGGAGCACTACGAGCTCAGCTCCTATTTTGAATACATATGTGGAAGCGAGCTGGATGGTGCACGATCTGCCAAAGCTGAAATTATCGGTTATCTGATGGAGAATTACAATTTGGATCCAGACCAAACGGTAATGATTGGTGACCGTAAACATGACATTATCGGTGCTCATCATCAACATATCGCCTCCATCGCGGTGGGATTTGGGTACGGTTGCGAGGAAGAGCTGACAGCAGAGCAGCCAACACACTATGTAAAAAGTGTGGAAGAATTGAGCGATTTCTTATCTTTGAATCACCAACAAGTCAATCCGTTTATACAATTGCAGTTATAGCTTGCTATAACTAATTAGAGAATTGGAGGTTGACCATGATAACTTATCGAGAGCTCACCCCTGCAGATGTACATCAATTAAAGGAGATTGATCGCTCTGAGCATATTGAGCTCATATACGAAATGGAAAATGATCAGCTAGTTGAGATCAAGACGGATCACGAGTGTCCAAACTGGGACGACGTGTTGCTGTGTGAAATGGAGGAAAGGTTCATCTACGAGCTTGAAAAAGGCGGGATGGCCGTTGGTGCATTTGCAGGCGATATCTTGGTCGGATTCGGGGTGCTTGCCCACAAGCCTAGAGGTGTTCGACAGGATCAACTACAAGTGGATCTTATGTATGTGTCGAGACAATACAGGAGACAAGGCATTGGGACTCAGCTGTTGGATAGGCTCTCAGAAGAGGCCAGGTCCAGGGGAGCTGCCGCTTTATACATCTCGTCAACGGAGACAAGATCAGCGGTTTCTTTTTATCAGAGTAATGGAAGTCATTTAACTAAAGAAATCGATGAAGAGCTGTTTAACAAGGAACCAAAAGATATTCATATGAAGATTAAGCTTTAAGAACGGCTTCATGCTGTGGTAGTTAATGTCGATGTTAATTAATTAAATTTTTTAGAGATATTACTTCGAAAACGTTTCATATATATTCCATAATTGTTTAATTGTGCGTTATATTGATAATGTTTCAATTATCCAAGGAAAGGAGATTGCAGGCGTTCGATTTATTTATTCGAAAATAATAGGAGGTGTCCCGATGATTAGAAAAAAACTTTTCTCAGTTCTGGCATCCGTAACGCTTATTGCAACTTCTCTGTTTATTCCACATCAGCCGGCTGAGGCGGCAAGCATCACAAACAATGCAACTTATCAGTTGATTAACCGCAACAGTGGCAAGGCGCTTGAAATCTTCGAGTATTCACATGACAACGGCGGAAATGCGGTGCAGTGGGCTGATCTAAATGGGGACAATCAGTATTGGCGCTTTGTTAGTGTTGGAAGCGGTTACTATTCTTTGGTTAATGCGAATAGTGGCCGTGCTCTTGAAGTATTAGGCTGGTCTACAGCAGACGGTGGAAATGTAGTACAATGGCAGAATTTTAGACAGAATTATAATCAGCACTGGAGATTGGTCGATATTGACGGACACGTTCAGTTGATCAACCGCCATTCAGGCAAAGCTCTTGAGGTATATAATCATTCGACTGCCGATGGAGCAAATGTCGTACAGTGGACAAGTACAGGGAATCCTAACCAGCAATGGCAGCTGGTCAAAGTATCACCGAATGGAACAACGACCGTAAATTCGACGATTGTCGTTGAAGCAGGACAAGTATTTGATGGGCTCGGACGGCGCTATGTCGCTGGATCGGCACTAGGTGATGGCAGTCAGGATGAGGGACAAGATCCAGTGTTCCGTCTGGAGAATGGAGCAACATTGAAAAATGTTGTGATTGGTGCTCCAGCAGCGGATGGTGTTCACGTATATGGTAACGCTTACTTAGCCAATATTGTCTGGGAGGACATTGGGGAAGATGCACTCACTCTGAAGAGCTCTGGAACGGTTACTCTGAACGGTGGAGCAGCTTACAACGGAGCAGACAAGGTCATCATGTTAAATGCTCCTGGTCGGTTGAATGTATACAACTTTGTCTCAAGCAATGCAGGAAAGCTCATCCGTCAAGTTGGAGGATCTACTTTTAAAGTTGAAGTCTTTATTGATAGCTCTGACATCTCCAATATGGATGAATCGATATTCCGAACAGATAGCACAACCAGTACGGTATCTATGACGAATACAATCTATTCGAATGTCGGTCAGAAATGGTACAACGTGAAGAATGTATATGAGAATAATAACACGGAGTATTAAATAATAGGTGCAGTAATGCATTTTATAAAATGATATGATCGAATAAAGAATGGGACGTTTTCTAACACACAGAAGCGTTCCATTTTTTATGTTCAATAATGTATTAATTCATAAGTTTGGTTTACAATTAAAGTAAAAAGTGATATCATAAATATATCAAAACAATATTGTAGAGAGATGCGGTGATGTTTATTGTTCCAGGAGAAAAAAGTATTTCGTGTAAATGGATTTGTAGGTCTGCTTGTAGTTTTTGTGCTAATCGCTGCAGGAGTCTTTGCCTTTAGTACAGGTGAAACTGCAGGATATATTAATGGCTCCATTCTTGCTGTCGTTGCTGTCTTGCTGTCTACGGGAATGACAGTTGTCCAGCCGAATCAAGCGATGGTACTTACATTTTTCGGTAAGTATATGGGGGTTATTCGTGACAGTGGGTTTTATATGACCATTCCGCTCTCAGCACAGAAGAAGGTTTCGCTGCGTGTCCGTAACTTCAACAGCTCGATGCTCAAAGTAAATGATGTAGAAGGGAACCCTATTGAGATTGAAGCCGTAGTTGTTTTCTCTGTCGTGGATTCCGCAAAGGCACTGTTTGAGGTTGATGATTATGAATCCTTTGTAGAAATTCAGAGCGAGACTGCACTGCGCCATGTGGCAAGTAAATATGCTTACGATAATCTAGACGGAGCTGGATTCTCTCTGCGAAGCAATGCGGAAGAGATCGCCATGGAGCTCACCAATGAGCTGCAGGCTCGTCTGGAAATTGCAGGAGTTAACGTGCGTGAATCCCGCCTGACACATCTGGCATACTCTACTGAGATTGCAAGTGCAATGCTGCAAAGACAACAGGCATCTGCCATTATCTCCGCTCGGGAGAAAATAGTAGAAGGTGCGGTAACAATGGTACAGCTTGCGATTGAACGGCTTGAGAAAGAAGGAGCTGTTGAACTTGACGAGGAACGCAAAGCTGCGATGATTAATAATCTGCTTGTTGCTGTCGTTTCTGATCGTTCTGCCCAGCCGGTCATTAACACCAGCACCATTTATTAATGAGAGACATCCGTATTAATGGCAGGTAAGAAGAAGAGCTTCCCTCTCCGCCTCGACCAGGCTACGTATGAGGCTTTGGAGCGCTGGGCAGCTGATGAATTCCGAAGCGTAAATGGTCATATTGAGTTTCTGTTAAGAGAAGCTCTAAGAGATGCGGGGAGACTACCCGGCCCTAAGCGGATTACTGACAATAACGAAGAGTGACAAGAGTATAATGTAACAAGACTTTCGCATCAGTTAGGTTAAGCCTTAACAATTACGTATATAATAGGGAATAGGAAGAAGAGGAGCTGTCTTTTAGATGACGCTGCTCTTTTCCGCATTTCAAGGCTTCATTCACATAATGTTTATAATTTTGACAAAAGAATGTTAGGAAATAGCTACAAAGGGTCATTTAGTTCACTGACAATATGGTTTATCCTTAACATATAAAGCAAAGCAATACATTAGAAGTTTCTCGAGAGGACTTGTTTACGTATGAACAAAAAGCTAATGAAATCTTGGCCGTTCCTGGCAATTGGGCTTGCAGCCATTCTTGTTATAGGTGGTTTGATCATCTTCTTCCAAGGGAACAGCATGGTTCCATCTGCTCTGGATAGAGGACAGACCGTACAAGAAGAAGAGGATTTAAGTAATTATGAGATTGTAACTGTTGAAATTAATGATAAGGGGTTCTCTCCTAGTCATATCGAAGTGAAGCAAGGTGTACCAACGAAGATCAACTTTAAGAAGGTGACGAACCTTACTCATATTACCAGCCTTGTCTCAGAGGATTTTGATATGCTTCAATATTTGGAAAAAGGCGATAATTATTATACCGTGGATACAACACTTGAGCCGGGAACTTATAATTTCAATTGCGGTATGTATATGACCTTTGGAACACTAACCGTTAAATGACAATAGCAAGAAGCAGTGTCTTATCGTTATCGCTTAGGATAAGATCACTGCTTCTTTTTTTGTAGCTTGTTTAAAGTTTTGGTTGTCCACCTATTTATTCAATAATCTATGCGTTGACTTCCTATGCGTTGACTTCAGCAGCGATGGCAGCAGTCTTCTTGCCCTGCTTCTGCAGCCATGTTTTTCTCCATTGCAGACTCATGGTAACCACGAGAATACAAGCGGCAGCAGCGACGACGCTTAAAATTAAGAATCCAGGGGTGTAGCTTCCAACCGATTTGTATAGGTTTCCGAGAAGAAGCGGCAGCGCATATCCACCCAATCCTCCGGCCGCACCGACAATTCCTGTCATGAGACCAATCTCGGCGCCGAACCGCAGCGGAACGAGCTGAAACACGGAACCGTTACCCGCACCAAGGCACATCATGCCGATGAACAAGAGCACAACGACGACCGGGAGTGGAGGCAGGAATGAAACACCTACCAGCATGAGAGCAGCTCCTGCATAGAGGAATGTCAGAATACGTGTTCCGCCGAAGCGGTCAGAGAGCATGCCCCCGACGGGCCGGAAGAAGCTGCCTGCAATAATACAGAAAGTTGCGATATCGGCTGCCTGTACAGCAGATAGCCCATATTGAGTATTGAAGAAGATCGTTAGATAATTGGATAGACCGACAAAACCACCGAAGGTAACACAGTAAAATAAACAGAGAATCAGTGCGTCCTTTTGTTTTAAGACATGGGCATATTGAGCAAAGGTCTTTGGAGCAGGACGATTCGGGCTGTTCTTGGCAAAGATCGTAAAGAGGATAAAGACGATGATGATGGGAATCATGGCGAGTCCGAATACGACTTCCCAGCTTCCGAAATGTGTAGCAAGCCGGTTGGCAAATAGAGTAGCAAGTACGGTTCCACTGTTACCTGCTCCGGCAATTCCCATGGCCAGACCCTGATGCTCTTTGGGATACCACTGGCTCGCCAGCGGAAGTGCTGCGGCAAAGGAAGCGCCAGCTACACCAAGGAGCAGTGCAACAACATACAACTGATCAAGTGAGCTGACCCACTGCCAGCCGAGAACTAAAGGAATCAAGGTAACGATCATCCCGATCTGCGCGGTAAGCTTGGGACCAATGTGGTCGGTCAGATACCCGAAGAGCAGTCGAAGGATAGAGCCGCTCAATACCGGGAGTGCAACCAGATTTGCTTTTTGCGCCGCATCCATCGGATAATCTCCTGCAATAACAACACTAAGCGGACCAATCAGGCCCCAGATCATAAAGCTGATGTCGAAATAAAAAAATGCACCGAAGAGTGTGGGGTTATGCCCGCTTTTCCAGAAACTTTTTTTCTCCATCCTAATCTCTCCCTTTTTATCTTTAATAGATCAGACCCATCATGAAGAGGGATCTCCACTGCATCAAAAAAAGCCGCAATTCGCCCCTTAATTAAAAGGGTTCGAGCTGCGGCCTCATTGCCGTGACACATGATTCACTTCATTGTGAATCACTATGTATTCTGTTTGACTGACTGTACACTGAATTATAGAAATTGAAATTCGATATGTCAAGATACTTAACGCAAATTATTGAAAAAAATGAAAGTAATCGTTTGAAAGCATTTTGTGTTAAAAATATTGACATAGGATCAGGTATCCTATATTCTCTTATATATAAGTTCAGCACAACGGAGTGCTGTTTCGTGAGGCAGCGCAGCCCCTTTTTCTTATGATGAAAAAGGGGCTTTTTTGTTCTTTTTCACTTATATAAAAGATCGTGGTTTCTCTACAGAGATAGGCATGGGATGGAGGAATACTAGATGAAGAAGCAGTTGATTGTCGTTGGGAACGGTATGGCCGGCATGAAATGTATAGAAGAGATTATTCAATTAAACCATGAGCTTTATGAAATAACGGTGATTGGCGCAGAGCCTAGGCCGAACTATAATCGGATCGAATTGTCCAAAGTGCTTCAGGGCGGAACTTCATTTGAAGATATTATTATTCATGACTGGACCTGGTACGAACAGAACGGGATCAAACTTTACACGGGAGAGAAGGTCACACGGATTCATCGAAAGAAAAAAACGATAGAAACTTCCTCTGGAATGAAGCTGTCTTACGATGATCTTCTGATTGCGACAGGCTCATCAGCGTTTATCCCGCCGATCCCGGGAAGTGATCAGGAAGGTGTTATTGCTTTTCGAAGCATGGATGATTGTCTTCTTATGATGGAATACGCCAAGAAATTTAAGAAAGCCATTGTTATTGGCGGAGGACTACTGGGGCTGGAAGCCGCAAGAGGTCTGCTGAACCTTGGGATGGAGACGGAAGTGATTCATAATGCAGCGTACTTGATGAATAGACAGCTGGATCCGATGTCCGCAGGACTGCTGCAGACGGAGCTGGAAGCGCAAGGAATGAAATTCCGGCTTGGACAGCAAACGGTCCAAATCATTGGAGATGGCCGGGCAAAGGGAATTCGGCTTGCCAGCGGAAGCAAGCTGATGGCGGATCTGGTTGTTTTTGCTGTAGGAATCAGTCCTAATGTGGACATCGGAAGAGACAGCGGGCTTGCCGTGAGTCGGGGGATTATTGTTGATGATTACATGCAGACGAGTGATAAATATATTTATGCAGTCGGAGAATGTGCCGAGCATCAGGGAATCTGTTATGGACTGGTTGCACCACTGTACGATCAGGCAAGAGTGCTGGCACGTAAGATGTGCCATATGGAAACCGAAGCCTATCAAGGCTCAATTCCCTATTCCAAGCTGAAGGTGTCCGGTGTCGATCTATTCTCTGTTGGGGAGATTGGACCGGATATCAGCATAGCAGTTCAGGAGTATGACCGGCTGCAATTCAAATATAAAAAAGGACGATACGTGACGGTAAGCTTGCTGGTGCTATTTTATATGGAGATACGACCGAATCTCAGACCATGCTCGGATACATTAAACGTCAAGCAGATGCTCATGAGCTTGCGGCAATAAAGCCCGCACCAGCTGGTGAGAACCGAATGGAAGCTCTTGTTGCCGCGATGCCGGGAGGCGAGACGGTATGTGCCTGCAATCAAGTGTCCAAATCTGCGATTATGAAGGTCATGGAGAAGGATGGGCTTACGACTGCGGATGAAGTAAAGCAGAAGACGAAGGCATCCGGATCGTGTGGTGGCTGCAGGCCCATGCTGGAGGCACTTGTGAAGGTTACACTGTCCGGTGCTTCGGCGCCAACCAGCGGCATGGAGCTGGAATCCGCTACAGATCACAGCATCTGCCCCTGCATGACAACCGGACACGAGGAGCTGATACAGCTCATTAGTACGACGGGCACTGAATCGTCAGAAGAAGTACGAGAGCTGCTTGATTTAACTACAGACACAGATGGATGCCGGACCTGTGAAGAAACGATTGCATACTACATACAGCGAAACCGATCGCAAGGAACTGAGCATCCATCATTGCCGATCGATACATTTGATGAATTTATAAGCTGGTGCGCTGAGCAGCCGGTTCCTTCTACCATCTATGCTGCCGCCTCAGAGGAAGCAGAGTCCGTGTTCGGGATCTTGCTGCATGATATAGCTGTTCAGTCGTGCCCGGCTGGATACGAAATCTACGTAGGGGGTCATGCAAGGCATCCTGTAACAGAGGGACAGCTCTTATGTATTACGGACACGAGAGAAGAGGCGATCCGTGCTGCTCAGTTTACGGTGGAGCTCTACAGTACCGAAGGCTGGTTCAACGAGAAAACGTGGGAATGGGTTGAGCGCGCAGGGATCGGAAGCATTCGAGAACGCGTTATGGGGTTGGAGCATAGGCTGCTGGAATTTGCATGAACGATATACATGATAGATATAGATGTGGAGATAAAAGGAAGGAGTGGAATGCAACATGAAAATAGCAGGCTCTACAGAAGTAATAAATCATAATCAAGAAGCAGCTTCGGAACTGCAGGGTGCAATACATCATGCAACGACCCAATGCCCATTCTGCAGTGTGCAGTGCAAAGCGGAGGTCACGGTCGAATCCCGTGAGCTTGTCTCTAAATCGACACCCCGGTTATTTCAGTATGTGACAGAATCCAAAGGGACGCAGAACAAAGCTTCCGAAGGAAGAATGTGTGTCAAGGGCATGAATGCGCATCAGCATACGACAAGTGCAAGACGCATTACGTCCCCGTTAATTAAGAAAGACGGTAAACTGATGGAAGCTTCCTGGGACGAAGCGATTCAGTATATTGCGGGAAAGATACAGTCTGTACCTAGCAATGCTGTCGGCGTATACGGCGGCGGATCACTGACTAATGAGACAGCATATATGCTCGGGAAATTTGCGCGGATCGGCATAGGCACTAAATATATAGATTACAATGGCCGATTCTGTATGTCGGCTGCTGCATCCGCTGGAGCTAAGGTGTTTGGAATGGATCGGGGTCTAACCTTTCCTTTAGCTGATATTGAGCATGCAAAATGTATCATACTTGCGGGCACCAATATTGCAGAATGCCAGCCTACACTTATGCCGTATTTTACTAGAGCTCAAGAAAAAAATGCTTCTATTATTGTGATTGATCCGCGCAGAACATCGACAGCTGCTATGGCTGATCTTCATTTGGCTGTACGTCCGGGTATGGATATGCTGCTTGCTGATGGAATGCTGAAACGGCTGAGGGAGCAGGGGCTCTTGGATCAGGCTTTTATTACTAATAGAACAAATGGCTATGAACAATTGACGGCATATCTGGATAAGCTCAATTGGAATTATATTACAGATAACACCGGGGTATCCGAAGAAAATTTGAAGCTTGCAGCTGACATGTTTGGTAAGGCCAAGACAGGTATGGTGTTAACGGCGAGAGGGGTGGAGCAGCAGACAGATGGACACCTCGCGGTCAGACATTTTATTAATTTGCTGCTTGCGACAGGGAAGATCGGCCGTCAAGGCTGCGGGTACGGAGCAATCACAGGTCAAGGGAACGGACAGGGAGGCAGGGAGCATGGTCAAAAGGCTGATCAGCTTCCTGGATACCGCTCCATTGAGGATGAGCAGGACCGTAATTACATCGCTTCTGTGTGGGGAGTAGAACCTGATGAAATTCCTAGAAAGGGAGTATCTGCTTACGAAATGATGGAGCTCGTTAATACAGGGGCAATTGAAGCGCTGTTTGTGATGGGCTCGAATCCCATTGTTTCGAATCCTAACGCTACACTCGTCGAAGAAGCACTGGAGAAGGTTCCTTTCTTGGCGGTGGCGGATATGTTCCTATCCGAAACGGCACGTTTAGCGGATGTTGTTCTACCCGTAAGCTCATATATAGAGAACACGGGTACGCTCACGAATCTGGAAGGGCGGGTACTCCTGCGTGAAGCGGTGACGCCGCCGCCCGGGGATTGCAGGCATGATTGGGAGATTCTTCGGGAGCTTGCAGCAGCTATTGGTAAAGGCAAATACTTTGACTATACCTCGGCAGAAGACATATTCAACGAGCTTCGAATCGCCAGTAAGGGTGGTATTGCCGATTATTATGGCATCACTTATGATCGGCTGCGGAAGGAAGAAGGAGTGTACTGGCCTTGTCCTGCGGAAGACGAAGAGGGAGTCGGCAGAATCTTTGAAGAGCGGTTTGCACATGCTGATGGCAGAGCTGTATTTACAGCAGAAGAAAGTGAAATGGTGAAGGAAAGATTGTCTAAGGAATATCCACTTATGCTGACGAATGGCCGGGTGCTGTCTCATTATCTGACAGGAGTACAGACAAGGCTGAGTCCAGGACTTGCTTCGCGTCAGGTCGAGAACTTCGTCGAGATTCATCCAGACACGGCACGTCACTATATGATTAAGGAACAGAGCTGGGTAAGAATCACCTCTCGATACGGAGAGTTCCAGGTTCGGTGCCGTTTCAATGAGCAGATCCGAAAGGATACTTTATTTGTACCAATGCATTGGGGAGGAGTCCAAAATGTGAATCGAGCCACACGCGGCGAGCTGGACCCTTTTTGTAAAATGCCGGGATTTAAGACGACAGCGGTACGAATAGAAATGAGCTATTAACACGAATGTGAATCATCTTGATCAGTATGGTGCTATAACGAAGCTCATTTATAAAAATATCAAAGGCTCCTTCCAGCATTCCGCTGAGAGGAGCCTTTGATTCTAGAGAACAGATTTAATGGAGTAAAGCTCTATTTAATGGTTAATCACTTTTTCAGCTAAATGTATGTCGCTTTTTTTTACGAAGATTTCATACTGTGCAGAGAATCCGCCCAAACTGACTCCAGAGGAGCCGGTATTTGTTATTTGTGTCCTATAATCAACCTGATGGCTGTTTAGCTTATAAATGATTTTCTGGAAGTGTTCTTGATTGTGTGACATGTAGATACTAATTGTGTATCGAGAAAAGATCCTTCGCCAGAGAACAAAGAGTAACTTATCTAGATTTCCAATCATCTCACCACTCCTTTATACCTTCACATAGATGCCTATATCAAGAATACAGAAATGTGTATCTGCAGAATTCAGCTGCTGCATCCGCCGCCGCAGGAAGAACCTCCGCACGATGAGCCTCCATCCGATGTATCACTTGGTGAAAAGTCAGAAGTATTTGATTCGGATCGTTCATGTTCATTCGAGTGGAAGCCGGAACATCCGCCGCCACCGCTGGTATCTTGCGCTTTACGAAGCTCTTCCTCAGAAGGTGGAGCCTCCTCGAATAAGTAAGAAGTAGACGTAGATATGAGCAGGATAGAGAGAACAGGGTCCATCACCGCATTGCTTCGTAACACATTCGGTGAAGTCTTCTGTTGGTTTTTTGCAGACAACGTATCTTGACTTAACAAGTCATCCAAGTGCAGATGAGCTTCTCTGATCTGATGGCTAAGTGCAAGCAGCAGCTCCTCCTGAAGCTGCTTCACATCGAGATCATTGGTTGCCCTTAGTCTTGCGGTTATCACTTCATCGTTCGGATCATGCTCTATTCTCCTGAGGATGCCTTCCTCCATAGGCTGCTTGAAGAATGGTCTGGATAATTGCTCATTCTCTGGAAAGATTATAAAGAGACGACTGTATAGGAGATCGTACCAAGATCTCTCACTGACACGCTCGGCTTCGCTTGGCTGTACACTATGCGGCTGATGATGGATGAAATCACCGGTGAATTTCCGACAGAAGTCCTCATAGTCTGTGTAAACATCAGCATTTCATGCCATATGACATCAGTATCGTTGCTGTACATAGGCACATGTTTGAGTACAGAGCAGAGAATAAAGTATCGCTTAAGCTCAAGCAGCATCCAGTTATATTTCTCGGCTGTATAACGATGCTTGGACATGACTCGGTCTCTCACCTGATTCATATATGTATCGTTTAATGCATCCTCAAGACGAGCAGCCAATCTGTTCAGTGAATGGACAGATGACATGATTCCTAGTTGCTCGGGAAGGTTATGTGAGTAGATAAATTCAGGCGTTTCAATCCTCTTCTTCGGATTAGGCTTGTGCTCATTTGTACCAAATAGGGAAGTGATCTTTTTAAATAATCCCATGGCGCTGTACCTCCTATCCATATACTTAAAGCTTACCTCCATCTTACCATGAAATAATATGGCAGAATATAGATGTTCATTATGAGCTTGCAACATGTGAGAAACTGTGTTATCTTAAACCTGTAACCGGTTACACATAGTCGAGGTGACAGAGATGGCAACAATTAAGGATGTAGCGCGTCAAGCAGGTGTATCGGTGGCCACGGTGTCCCGGGTGCTCAATAGCGCAGGTTATGTACATGAAGATACACGTAAGAAAGTAGAGGATGCCATCCTGGCATTGGATTATTCACCGAATGAAGTTGCGAGATCTTTATATAAACGCAAGTCGAAGCTGATCGGACTGCTCATTCCTGACATCACGAATCCATATTTTCCTCAGATCGCAAGAGGTGTGGAAGATGAAATGCGAGAGAATGATTACCGTATCATTATCGGAAACAGTGATGAGAATGAACAGAAAGAGCTGGAATATTTGCAAACGTTTACTCAAAATAATGTGGTCGGCGTAATCACGCTCACAAATAATCCGGATACGCATACGTACACATCTATTAACTTGCCTGTCGTATTCCTAGATCGAACATCACATGATAAGCCTTCGGTTTATGCAGATGGATGGCAGGGCGGCAAACTTGCCGCGGGAGCAATTATCGCAGGGGGCAGCAGAGAAGTTACGGTGATGCAGGGTCCTGCTCATGTCAAACCGGCTCAGGATCGATATCAGGGAGCTGTACATGCTCTCGAGGAAGCGGGAATGGAATATCATGTAATCCAGACTTCAAGTTTTTCTTTTCATAACGTAGATAAACTGGCTACAAATCTGTTTGATACTTATCCTTCTACGGACGGCATTATTGCAAGTAATGATCTGGCAGCGATTGCGGTCATTCATGAAGCCGTAAGACGAGGCAGAAGAGTTCCAGAGGATGTGCAGATCGTTGGATTTGATGATATTCCGATCAGCGGATTGTTATCACCGGCATTGTCAACCATTAGACAGCCTGCATATGAGATGGGAAGAGCTGCTGCCCAGCTGCTGATACAACTAATTGATAACAAACATAATATGGAGACCTACATTCAGTTTCCAGTTGAATATATTGAACGGAATACAACCCGAAAGGTGGCGCAAAATAAATGAGTAAAAAAGCGAAAGTAACGGTCATTGGCAGCTCCTCCATGGACCTTGTCGTGACGTCCAATAAACGCCCTGGTGCAGGAGAAACGGTGCTTGGAGAATCCTTCAAGACGGTTCCGGGAGGCAAAGGTGCTAACCAGGCAGTCGCTGCTGCCAGACTCGGTGCTGAGGTTACCATGATTGGACGTGTGGGTGATGACCATTACGGCGAAATCATCCTGAACAATTTCAAGCAAAATGGAGTTAATGTCGACTATGTGGAACCGGTTACAGAAATGGAAAGCGGTACGGCCCATATTATCCTTGCTGAAGGCGATAACAGTATTGTCGTTGTAAAAGCAGCCAATGATGAGGTGACACCGGCCTACGTTGATCAGATCGTGGAAGTGATTAAGAACTCGGATATCGTGCTGATTCAACAGGAGATTCCGGAGGAAACGGTGGAGCATGTTGCAGCTCTGTGCAGTGAACTAGGCGTGCCGCTCATGTTAAATCCGGCACCTGCGCGCTCAGTGAGCGATGAAGTGATTGAAAAAGCTGCCTATATTACACCGAATGAGCATGAAGCTAAGATCATCTTTGACGGAGCAAGCGTGGAGAATTCGCTCCGCAAGTATCCGAACAAGCTATTTATTACGGAAGGAAAGAACGGAGTTCGCTACTACGATGGAACGGAAGAGATTCTGGTTCCCAGTTATGCTGTGGAAGCTGTCGATACGACCGGTGCAGGTGATACGTTCAATGCTGCTTTTGCCGTTGCTCTAGCAGAAGGCAAGTCCCTGCAGGATAGCATCAAGTTCGCTAACCGTGCGGCATCGCTGTCTGTCATGAAGTTCGGCGCACAAGGGGGAATGCCGACACGTAAAGAAGTGGAGGCGAATCTGTAATGAAGAAGCAAGGGATAATAAACAGTCATATCTCAAAGGTGCTTGCAGATCTGGGGCACACGGATCAAATTGTGATTGCGGATATCGGACTTCCGGTGCCTGAAGGTGTTCATAAGATTGACCTTTCTATAAAGCTGGGTACCCCCAGCTTTATAGAAGTGGTTGAGGCGATTACTGAAGATATGGAGATTGAGAAGATCATTCTGGCGGAAGAGATTAAATCGGAGAATGTAGAAGCGCTCCATTTTATAGAAGAGAAGTTTACAAATCAGTCGGTGGAATATCATTCGCATGAGCAATTTAAGAAGCTGACACAGGACGCTAAGGTTATTATTCGCACAGGTGAAGCAAAGCCTTATGCCAATTGCATCTTACAGTCCGGTGTGTACTTCTGACAGATTGTCATCGAGGAGGGAAATCAAATATGCATATTCAAATGAAAGGAATTCATAAGGCATTTGGAACGAATCAAGTGCTGACAGGTGTGGATTTTGATCTGGTTGAAGGTGAAGTTCATGCACTCATGGGTGAAAATGGAGCCGGCAAATCAACACTGATGAATATTCTAATCGGACTGCATCCGCGGAACGAGGGAACGATTCTGATTGACGGGAAAGAGACCTATTTTTCTAATCCCAGAGAAGCAGAGCAGTTCGGTATCGCTTTTATCCATCAGGAGCTGAACATTTGGCCGGATATGACAGTGTTGGAGAATTTGTTTATCGGCAAGGAGCTGACCAGCAAAGCGGGGTTTTTAAATACGAAACATATGAAAGCGTTGGCAAAATCACAGTTTGAGAAGCTGGCCGTCAGCATTCCGCTGGATCAGGAAGCCGGAGAATGCTCGGTAGGGCAGCAGCAAATGATTGAGATTGCCAAAGCGCTCATGACGAATGCCAAAGTTATCGTAATGGATGAGCCGACAGCTGCTCTGACAGAACGAGAGATTGAGAAGCTGTTTGCGGTCATTAACTCGCTGCGCAAGCAGGGCGTATCCATCGTATATATCTCGCACCGGATGGAGGAGATCTTTACGATCTGCGATCGGATTACGGTAATGCGTGACGGGAAGACGGTGGATACCAAGCCGATTCCAGAAACAAGCTTTGAAGAAGTCGTTCGGAAGATGGTTGGCCGAGAACTAACAGAACGTTATCCTGCTAGAAACCCGAAGCCGGGTGAGGTCGTGCTGGAAGTCAAGAATATTGGGCGCAAGGATGCTTTTGACAATGTAAGCTTCAGCGTCAGGTCTGGTGAAATTGTGGGCTTCTCCGGACTCATGGGTGCAGGAAGAACTGAAATCATGCGTGCCCTGTTCGGACTTGATTCCCTTCATAGTGGAGAGATGTGGGTGCGGGGCAAGAAGGTCAATATCCGCAAGCCCGATGATGCAGTGAAGCACGGAATTGGCTTTATAACGGAAGATCGTAAGGATGAAGGTCTGGTGCTTGATTTTTCAATCCGTGAAAATATGGCACTCCCTAATCTGTTCAGCTTCAGCGGCAAAGCAGGTCTGATCTCCAGTAAGAAAGAGAAGGACTTTGTGGACACACTGATCAAACGGCTTCTGATCAAGACGGAATCGTCAGAAACGGCAGCGAGAAATCTATCAGGTGGGAATCAGCAGAAGGTTGTTATTGCTAAATGGGTAGGTATTGGACCAAGTGTGCTGATCCTTGATGAACCGACACGAGGCGTTGACGTAGGTGCCAAGCGGGAAATCTACCAGCTGATGAATGAGCTGACAGACCGCGGTGTTGCCATTATCATGGTATCTTCAGAACTGCCGGAGGTGCTCGGTATGAGTGATCGGATTATCGTTGTCCATGAGGGACAGATCAGTGGAGAGCTCAGCCGCGATGAAGCCACACAAGAGAAAATTATGACGCTAGCAACAGGAGGGCAATAACATGACCAGTGTAAAGGAAACGAGTAATAAAAAAGGACTTCAGTTGTCGCAGCTTGCAGGGAAGCTTGGACCACTGCTCGGACTCATCTTGCTCATCGTCATTGTAACGATTATGAACCCGGGATTTTTGGAACCGCTTAACATATTGAATTTGCTAAGACAGGTATCGATTAACGCACTTCTTGCATTTGGTATGACCTTTGTCATTCTGACTGGCGGTATTGATCTGTCCGTCGGTTCGATTCTGGCACTGTCCAGTGCCATTGTCGCTAACCTAATGCTGTCCGGTCTGGATCCGATTCTTGCCATCATTGTCGGGGTACTGCTGGGCGGAATTATGGGGATGATGAACGGACTCATGATTACCAAAGGTAAGATGGCACCTTTCATTGCAACACTTGCCAGTATGACGATCTTCCGGGGATTAACCCTGGTCTACACGAACGGGAATCCGATTACGGGTCTTGGAGACAGTATGGCATTCCAGCTGTTCGGACGTGGATATTTCCTCGGCATTCCAGTGCCGGCCATTACGATGATGATTACATTTGCTATTCTGTGGGTCATTTTGCATAAAACTTCGTTTGGACGCAAAACGTATGCCATCGGAGGTAATGAGAAGGCGGCGCTTGTATCAGGTATTAAGGTCGATCGTGTCAAAATTATGATTTATTCTCTTGCAGGTATGATGGCAGCACTAGCGGGTGCTATTCTGACTTCCCGCCTTAACTCTGCACAGCCGACAGCCGGTGAATCTTATGAGCTTGATGCGATCGCTGCTGTCGTATTAGGGGGTACAAGCTTGACAGGAGGCCGCGGGCTTATTGTAGGGACCTTAATCGGGGCACTGATTATCGGAGTTCTTAACAACGGTTTGAACCTGCTCGGCGTATCATCATTCTATCAAATGGTCGTTAAGGGTGTCGTGATCGTTATCGCGGTACTGATTGACCGTAAGAAATCTGCATAAGAGGAGTAGTGACATGATGAAAAAACTAACCTTATTGTTCACCGCAGTGCTCATGATCATTATGACGGGCTGTTCTATGCAGCCGCCAGAGTGGGCTAAACCGAACAACAACGGTAACACAGATGAAATAAAAATCGGACTATCCATATCCACATTGAATAATCCATTCTTCGTTGCCCTAAAAGACGGCGTTGTTGCTGAAGCAGAGAAGCAAGGGATCGAGGTTGTTATTGTGGATGCACAGGATGATTCCGCGAAGCAATCCAATGACGTAGATGATCTGATTCAGCAAGGCGTTAATGCACTGCTCATTAACCCGACGGATTCGGCGGCAATTTCAAACGTAGTACAAACAGCTAATTCGCTCGGTATTCCTGTTATTACGCTGGACCGTTCTGCAGACCAAGGTGAAGTAGAAGCATTGGTGGCATCGGATAACGTGAAGGGCGGAGAAATGGCAGCTCAGTACATCATAGAACAGCTTGGCGAAGGAGCAAAAGTCATTGAGCTGGAAGGGGTGGCAGGTGCGTCCGCGACACGGGAGCGTGGTCAGGGCTTCCACAATATTGCTGATGAGAAGCTTGATGTTGTGGCTAAGCAGCCAGCCGATTTTGATCGAACCAAAGGCTTAAATGTTATGGAGAACCTGCTTCAAGGTAATCCGGATGCGAAGGCCGTATTTGCCCACAATGATGAGATGGCGCTCGGAGCACTTGAGGCTATTCAAAGCTCAGGCAGAGATGTAATTGTTGTTGGTTTTGATGGTAATGAGGACGCGATTAAGTCCATTAATGCTGGAGGGCTGACCGCTTCAGTAGCACAGCAGCCGGCACTAATCGGTGAACTCGCTGTCCAAGCCGCAGCGGATGTGCTTCAAGGCAATGAAGTAGAAGAAATGATTGCTGCACCACTGAAGTTGACGACGAAAGAATAGTAGATTTGCTTAAAATTAAAACACCTTCAAGAACATTCACGACTTTCTGAGGTCGGAGATGAACTTGGAGGTGTTTTATTTTAATTGGATCGTTGATACAAGCTTAAATGTGTTATTATGAAAAAATAATACTGTAAGGATCTACCAAATATAATAGCCGGAATTTTATTATAGTGAGGTGCTAATTGTGAGTGTTTCAATGATGACTCTAATGATCATGGGAATCATAATCTTCTATGCCATTGCAATCATACTCATTGTTAATTTCATTGGCAGGAAATTTTTTAAGGACAAAACGAATATGATTTTTGTATATGCTGGCATCATATTGGTATGTCAAATGTTTGTTGTAATTAAAGATTTAATATCAGATCAGGCCATTGATCCCATCAGCATTGTCTTATTCTGTATTGGATTGGGTTGGATTGTCCAAGGAATCAGAAAAAAGCGAGCAAATAATCATAATCAATAGAATTATATGACTTCCCCATTACTCTGAACAATCTCAGTATACGATCGGAAGGGATGATTCCCCTCCAGGCTGCTCAGAAAACGATCAAATTCATATTGCAATGCTTGTAAATTGCGCCCGACTTCATCAATTACGTTATAGTAGGCGGCAGTATTATGTTCATCGAGAATGGCAATGATCATCTGGAACCTCCTTAGCCCTCAGCTTAATTTTATAATCTTCATGCCCTCTATCAAATCTTGAGACATGTCAATACGAGCTAGCAATTGTTCTCTCAATTCTTGCTCAGAGAGGAAAGCGATATACTTGCTATGCTTGCTCAGCAGTTCTTCTTCGTTTTCTGTAATTCCCATTTCTATAATTTCAACGGATTCATTGCCGTTGTTTAAATAACGGTGTCGCACACCTCTCTCATGATATCCAATGGATGCAATTGCATAGATAACCTTTAAATCGATCAAGGAGCAATTATCTAATATTTGTTCGAGCACTGACTGCTGGCTGTCCCATAGATTTTGCTTCTCGAGATCTGAAATTTCGTCAGATGTTACATCATTTCTAGAGAGCCTATATACATCAACGATTTGTTTAACGACTGCAGCATTTTTCTGTGCTGTCCTATAATCCATTATTTATCATCTCCTAGGAGGAATCATTCAATGTTATATGATCTAAAAAGTGACTCTGAAATGTCTTCAATCGTAGCTATGTTGTATTCGGCTGTGGAACAAAATTGCGAGCGCCTTCGGCAGATTACACAGGGTATGACGCAAGTTGAGCTGGATTATAGAGGGCCTGACGATCGCCATAATAGCGCTGCCCAGCTGATTAAACATCTTATATATGTCGATTTGAACTGGGTGTATAGAATTAATGGACAACCCTTGCCTTCAACTTATAGGGATAAATATGGCCCCATGATTGATCAAGATGGCAGACTTCCCAGGATTACTGGAGTTTCAATAGACACATTTATGTCAGATTATACAGAAGTATTAGTAATGTTAAGAGATACATGCAGAAAGCTGACAGATGAAGATCTGGAACAAGTCGTCAGGTTCGGACATGAGAATGAGAAGGAAGCAACGATTCGCTGGGGGATATGGCACATGGCAGACCATAACCGTTATCATCAGGCTCATATTAACCAGCTTCGAAAATGGTATCGAAACAAGGTCCAAGTGAATCACTTGTAATACAGCAGTCTATTAGCAGCGGCGTTTCGGAAGTCCGTTGGGGTGAGATGTGTGATCTGTTTGAAGGACTTCATAAAATGCTGGCTGTCATGGTATCCGAGCTGCATGGCAATCTCCTGGACGGTTTGATTAGTGTCTGTCAAGAGAAAAGCAGCCGCTTCCATCTTCTGCTGTACAATATACTGTTTAAGGGTGACGCCTGAAACCGATGCGAACAAGTGCGACAGATACTTCGAATTATATCCGAAATAATCAGCAATTTCCGATACCTTGACTGCTTCAAACCGATTCCAGTTGATATAATCCACAATATCATTATAGAGCTGAAGCTGCTTCAGCTTCTTGCCGGATACATTGTCAGCAGCATAGGACTGATGATACAGCTCGCACAGAATGGTAGTCGCCATGTAATTACCGAGTGTCGAATCCTGATAACTGCGCAGGGAGTCCTGCAGCTGTTTCATCATGATGACAATCTTGTCCATGCCTCGAAGGCGGCCTTTATGCGGAATGAAGATATGGTGCTGAACAGGCTGATAATCACGGATAGGAATCATACAGGATGGTTCTTCAGATGTAAAATGAAGCCAATAAAAGCTGCAATCGGACTCCTTATAACCGAATTGCTTCGTTCTAGGAGGCATCAGCAGAAAATCTCCTTCTTCAAGTACATGCTCTTCTCGATCATCTGCGATATACAGCCTGCCCTTGGTCTGTACGAACAGCTCGTAATCCATCAGAATTCTGTTCATATGTACCCAGTCCGGAGCAGGTGATGCGAACTTTCCGGTCATTTGTAATAGCAGGGGCTTCTCTATGTTAAATGTGTATCCATCCATTGATGTATATCCTCCGTATGTATCTGTCTTTTTCACACCTTCAGCTTGCTGTATCTTATTATAATGGATGGGGATGAAAAGGCACCACTAGTTGGTCTTAACTATGATTTTAAATTCTATGCTCATATACATCAATACGCAATCGTCTGACTTTTTTACACGAATTCGAACGTTTCTCCACTTCACTCCTAGATATGAAATCGTTATTCTGAAATAGCAAGCTGAACCGTATAGAAGAGTTTCGGAAGGTGGAAGAAAGATGTCTGCAAAGGAAGAAGCAGTAAAAAGTCATGTACTGCAGGATTTTGCTATCAACCAGGTGCACTTGACTGGAGAGTTTCATATTAACGCATTTGAGAAAGAGCTCCACTATTTACATAGCTATGACCTGGATCGTCTGCTCGCTGGATTTCGGGAGAACCGAGGCCTTCCTCCGAAGGCAGAGAAATATCCGGGATGGGAGGACACCGAGATTCGGGGACATACGCTCGGGCATTTCATGACTGCATGTGCTCAAGCTTATGAGCAGACGAGAGATCCGGCTCTGCTTAACAAATTGGATTATATCATAAGCGAGCTTACCGAATGTCAGTTTGAAAGCGGTTATTTGTCGGCATTTCCCGAGAGCTTGATCGATAATGTGGAGAAGAGACAACCCGCCTGGGTTCCGTGGTACACCATACATAAACTGATCGCCGGACTCATCGCTGTTTACCAGAGAGCGAATGTGGCTGATGCCAAGAGCCTGGTCTGTAAATTAGGAGACTGGGTTGCCTTACGCACATCCCGCTGGTCTCAAGAGCTGCAAACAATCGTGCTGTCTGTAGAATACGGCGGTATGAATGACTGCATGTATGATCTTTATAAAATATCATCCGATCCGAAGCACTTGGAAGCAGCTCACAAATTCGATGAGATTCCCTTGTTCAAAGCAATTGCTCAGGGTGCAGATATATTAAAAGGCAAGCATGCGAACACAACGATTCCTAAATTTCTGGGAGCGCTTAACCGTTATCTAACACTTGGTGACAGTGAGAAATTTTATTTGGAGGCAGCCAAGAAATTCTGGGATATTGTTGTTTATCATCACACGTATATGACAGGAGGCAACAGTGAATCCGAGCATTTTGGAGATCCGGATGTTCTGGATGCAAGGCGGTCCGATATCACCTGCGAGACTTGTAACAGCTATAACATGCTGAAGCTGACTCGTGAGCTGTTCAAACTAACCCGGGACAAGAAGTATGCCGATTATTATGAAACGAGCTACATGAATGCAATTCTATCCTCGCAAAATCCCGAAACGGGAATGACCATGTATTTCCAGCCAATGGCTACTGGTTATTTCAAAATATATAGCTCTCCATTTGAGCACTTCTGGTGCTGTACAGGTACGGGAATGGAGAGCTTTACGAAGCTGAATGACAGCATATATTTTTACAATGACAACGAGCTGTACGTGAATCAATTTATTAGCTCCAGGCTGGATTTTGCACAGGAGGATATAACAATTACGCAAACCGCCTGTATACCGGATCGTGATGATGTCCAGTTTACGATGGAAACGGCAGATGGCCGAGACAAGGCGATGAAGCTCTATATTAGAGTGCCTTATTGGGTTAAGGGTGAAATAACAGTTCTATTAAATGGCAAGCGGTTTGAACCTGAGATCAAAAATGAATATCTGGAGGTAGACCGCACCTGGCACAACGGTGATGTGTTGCATATCGTTCTGCCGATGAAGGTGCTTGCCTGCAGGCTCCCTGACAATCCCGCGGCGGTTGGCTTCCAGTATGGTCCAATTGTACTCAGCGCAGCTCTAGGGAATGAAGATATGTCACTGTCCAGCACAGGCATCATGGTACAAGTGCCAACAAAGCGAATGCTAGTGAAGGACTTTATCATTCCAAACGGAATGAGTCCTAAAGAATGGATTCTGTCCATAGAAGAGCATATGGTCAAAGAAGAGGATCGAATGGAATTTCGATTAAGGAATACCGATGAGGATGACCGGTTGATTTTTACACCGCACTATAAGCAGCATACAGAAAGATACGGTATCTACTGGAACATAGTTGAATCCAACTCGAAGGAGTTGGAGCGTCATTTGGAGCTTGGCAGGCTTGAGGCCCTCACGAAGCAGGCAACGATTGACAGTGTTCAGGTAGGCAATGATCAGTATGAGCTCCAGCATGGGATCAAAGGAGAGAATACGTTCAGCGGAGCTTGGGATGGCCAGAATGGCAGGCTTGCCAATGAGGAAGGCTGGTTCAGCTATACGCTGGCTGTCGATCCAGATGATGAGAATGTGCTTCAGGTGACGTACTTCCTCATCAATCATAATCGTGCCATGAACATTTATGTGAATGATCAGCTTCTCGCGCGAGAGGAAACCGGGTATGAACGTAGAAGAGAATTTGTAACCAAGGAGTATCCGATTCCGCAAGCCTTAATCCAACAGAGCAGTCAAATTGTCGTTAAGTTCATGCCAGAAGCAGATTTGAATGGAATTTATGGTGTGCTGCGAACGATGCGGCCGCTTAACATTTAAGCATGAGTCACCTTGGTTTAAAAATAACACTAGATCATTCCCTTAAATCTCAGAAGGAGGAATTTAGTAATGGACGCTTATCTATTTGTGCATTTCAAAGAGAAGAAAACACCGGACGGTGAACAGGTTTATTTTGGTCTGAGTACGGATGGTCTGAACTGGGAGCAAGTCAATGATGGAAATCCTGTGCTGTGGAGTAAACAGGGTGATCGAGGAGTTAGAGACCATACCATCGTCCGGACGAAAGAAGGAAAGTTCTTCATTATTGCAACGGATTTGAGTTTGGCAAATGGATTCAATACGAAGTATAAGAGCAGCTGGTCCCGTATTTCAAGAGAAGGAAGCAAGTGCTTGTCTTTGTGGGAGTCGGAGGATCTGGTGAATTGGTCTGAGCAGAGAATGATTGAGCTTGGAGATGAGGACTTTGGCTGTCTGTGGGCACCCGATGTCATTTATGACAGCAAGAATGAGGACTATGTTCTGCACTGGTCTTCTGCTCATGCCTCCAACAATTATGGACATAAGGCGATCTATTACTCCCGCACGAAGGATTTCGTTCATTTCTCGAAGCCGCAGATGCTGTGCCGCAAAGACGGGAGTGGAATTATTGACTCGGCCATTTATGAGGAGAACGGAATCTTCTATCGTTTTCTAAAAAGCGAGAAGGATCCAGAGGGGATCATTCTCCAAAAGGGCAATACTCTTACTGGTGAGCATACCCGGATTGAAGCGTTTGATGAAGAGATGGCGAAGCTGGGACATCATGCTTATGAAGCGCCAACGGCATTTAAGGTCAAGGATGGCAGGTGGTGTCTGCTGCTCGACTTTTTCGGTGTGGAAGGTGAAGGACAGGGCTATGTACCATTTTTGGCAGATGATATCGACAGTGGAAGGTTTATTCGTTCTGACGAGAGCTTCAGCTTCCCATATGGTTTCAAGCACGGAACCGTGCTGCCGATTACCTTGGAGGAGTATGAGCGCATTAAGAATTGGAATTTTGCACAGGATCGTCTGACGAAGCAAGAAGCGGAAATACGATAGTTGAAGTTGAAGTAGAAGTTGAATGATCAGATCATTCGTGATTGAAAAAATACAGCTGGTTTAAATGATAGATAACGTAAGACGGACTGCATGGTTACTAGAGTCTGTCTTACGTTTATTTTTTTGTAACAGGAATATATTATTTGTTTGTGTTGTTTCGTACTGATATGCAGGATTTAAAGCTGTATCTTGAATTTTTGAAAATAGATCCAACGCATCGCACCATAATTCATACACATCCGGCGCATGTCATTGCGATGACATTTATTCATGAATTGGAGGATCGTCACTTCACGCAGTCCTTATGGGAAATGTGTACAGAATGCATCGTTGTGTTTCCAGAAGGAGTAGGCATCATTCCCTGGATGGTTCTTTAGCTGCGCTTGCCAAAGCATTTAAAGTCAATCCGCGTAAAGGGATTCTAGATCAAGAAATCGAAAGAAATGAGAAGGAGATGAAAGAATAGATTCATAGAAAGCAGGGATGTAATGAGCACAGTTCGTATCGATGCCCATCAGCATTTTATTGATTATGCATCCGGTGATTATCCTTGGATTGATGATCGTCATGAAGCTTTAAAAAGGCCCTTTATGCCAGCAGACCTAAAGCCTCTTCTGGATTCCTTGTCATTTGATGGTTCGATCGCCGTTCAAGCTAGACCATCACTCCACGAAACTGAATGGCTCCTCTCGCTTGCGGATGAATTTGAATTTATTTACGGTGTGGTCGGCTGGGTCGATCTATGTTCACCGGCGGTGTCAGCGCAATTGGAGAGATTCAGTGCTCATCCTAAGCTGAAGGGAATCAGACATCTAATTCAGGATGAGCCTGATGATCACTTTATGCTGCGGGATGATTTTCTTCGCGGACTCCGTCTCTTGAGCAAGTATGGATTAACGTATGATCTGCTTATACATGAGCGGCATCTTCCGAATGCGGCAGCCTTAACACAAATGTTCCCGGAGCAGAAGTTTGTCTTGGATCATTTAGCAAAACCTAGGATTATGGAGGGGAAGGGGCAACTGGACTCATGGAGAAGTGGTATACAGGAGCTCGCCAAGTCACCTAATGTGTATTGTAAACTGTCTGGAATGGTAACCGAAGCAGACTGGGCACATTGGAGGTCGGAGGATTTTGTCCCTTACCTGGATACCGTCTTTGAAGCCTTTGGTCCGGAACGATTGATGATTGGCTCTGATTGGCCTGTTTGCACGGTGAGCCGGGATTACAGAGCAGTGATGGGTGTAGTTACTGCGTATATTCATCCGCTTCCATCTGAGATCCAAGCCCGTATTCTGGGAGGGAATTGTGCACGATTCTATAACATTGATGAAATGTAAAGCCTGGTCCGAAGCTGTTTGCATCTTTTAACACAAAAAGGTAGAACTCATCTCCTGAACTTCATATACTTAACATGAACGACATGTCCGTACAGGTCGTAAGCGAAGCAATGAATCCAATGACAATCAGGGAGTGTGACCAATGAATTCGACGATGCCTATCATTATCGCACACAGGGGAGCAGCGGGAGTAGCACCCGAAAATACACTGGCTTCTTTCGAGCTTGCTCTTACGCAAGGCTGTCATGCATTTGAACTGGACATTCATCTCTCCAAGGATGAGGAGATCATGGTCATTCATGATTACACGATTGACCGTACAACAGATGGTACGGGAGCGGTTCAGGATATGACCCTGGACGAACTGAGAAGCTTCGATGCCGGGAGCTGGTACGATGCGCAGTATCAAGGGCAGAAGATCCCTACGCTGAGAGAAGTTTTTGAATTAGCACCTAAGGATCTGATGATTAACGTAGAAATTAAAGGTGGACTGGAAGCAGGGATCGAACAGAAGCTGGTCAACCTCCTGCGGGAATATGACCGGACAGAACAGGTTGTCGTTTCTTCCTTCCACTTTGGAGCATTACAGAAGCTTCAAGCTCTCGATGCTACGATTAAGCTCGGACTTCTGTACCATCAGGATTTTCAGCATCCTGAATTGCTGCCAGATGCAGTAGGAGTGAATACGTATTCCCTTCATCCTTACTATAAGCAGCTCACAGACAACCAGTTAGCCGTGGCTCTGGAAAAAGGACTTGAGGTGTATCCCTGGACGGTAAATGAAACAGAGGATATGAAACGTATGGTAGAGCTTCGAGTAAGTGGAATCATTACAGATTACCCGGAGAAGTTACAGCAAGTATTGGCTGAGCTTCAAGCGAGTCTGAAGTAGTCAGCATAGAAGCATAATGAATCAGATCTGTAGGTATTGCTGGCCCATATAGATACGATAAAACAGTGCTCGGATGCAGACATGACTGATGTCCATACCGGCACTGTTTTTTTGCGGAATTCAAATAGAAATTCAAATCATCCGTCGATACTCAATTGGCGTGCAACCTGTCTTCTGTTTGAATAGAGCATTGAAATAGGACACATCCTGATACCCTACAGCGGATGCGATGTTACTGACTTTTTGCGAGGTCGTACGAAGCAGACGTCCTGCCGCATGGATTCTTATATTTTGCAGATAATCGGTCATGTTCATCCCCATATGGCGTTTAAAAACTCGATGGAATTGCCGCTCACTGAGCCCCATTTTATGCGCCATTTCCTGTACGGTGATTCGATAGCCATATCTTTCATGCAGCTCACTTAGTACCGCTTCCAGATGAATGGAATTCTCACCTTCTCTAGGATCCTCTGCCGTTTCCATTCGGTTAATGAGCAGGAGCAGCTGTAAGATGCCACTGTACAGTGCGAGCTCTCTTCCAACCTTCTGAGCTTGGTACTCCTGGTGTAATTGCTGGAATATAGTAAGTAGTTTTCCATATTTATCACTGTATTGGCGATATTCATGCATTGTCAGCAGGGTGTTCAGCACATCGCTGCCAGGAATGGGAGCCACGGACTGTCTAAATTCTTCAAGTGCTAATATACAATTGTAGACAATAAGCGGCTGTCCGCTCGTTATGCCGTGAGGTCTGAAGACATGAGACGTACCTTGGGGCAGTAAAAAGAGATCCCCTTGCTTAACCGGCAGGCTCGTACTGCTCAGGATATGTGTGCCGCTGCCTTCAGCAACATAGCTGATCTCAAAGAAGTCATGCTGATGCTCGGATAGCTCATATGATTCCACACTGCGATTGAGATATAACGGTAAACCCTGTGAAAAAAAGGATTCGCCTCTGATCATATCGATTCTCCGTTTGGCACTGATCATATCGCCTGCCTCCTCATGTATTGTCTCTTCTTAAATAATGTCTGATCAGTCTGTATGTTTTGTCTGATTACACCATATAAAGCGCTATCATTCATCGTAAAATGAAAGAGGGAAAAACACAAGGGAAGATATTCGACATTCGACAAAGGAAGGCAGGAGAGGTTGATGAATCCACAAGCAGCACTTTCAGTGAGCCAAGTCACCTGTGAATATCGTGAGGAATTACTCGGGACCGATCAGTTCGTCCCCCGATTTGGATGGAAATTGAGTTCGAAGGAAAGAGGAATCAAGCAGCAGGCGTATCAGCTTGTTGTCTCAGATCTGCCTGACTTCAGCCTGTATCTATGGGATACCGGAAGGATTGAATCAGATCAATCCATTCATATTGAATATACCGGTCCCGCTCTACAGTCCAGAACACGCTACTATTACCGAGTTAAAGTGTGGGAACAGCAGGGCAATTGTTCCGAGTGGAGCAGTACAGGATGGTGGGAGACCGCATTTCTTGACTCTGGTGAATGGCAGGCAAAATGGATTATGCCGAAGCAGCTGCCCGCTGTGCAGCAGGCTCAGGAATGGCCTGATTCACCACCTGTTTCACTGCTCCGAACAACGTTCCAGCTGAAGGAGAATATCGTATCTGCCCGAGTGTATGCTACGGCAGCAGGCTTGTACGACTTGCATTTAAATGGGGAACGCGTCGGCGAGGAGCTG
This sequence comes from Paenibacillus urinalis, assembly GCF_028747985.1. NCBI lineage: Bacteria > Bacillati > Bacillota > Bacilli > Caryophanales > Paenibacillaceae > Paenibacillus > Paenibacillus urinalis. The sequence continues at coordinate 3,141,000 of NZ_CP118108.1, read as the reverse complement.
CTTGCCCCAGGATGGACCAGCTATCATCACCGGCATCAATACCAAACGTACGATGTAACTCGTTATCTGCAAGCAGGCGGTAATGGTATCGGCATTCAAGCAGCAGATGGCTGGTATTCAGGGCGCATCTCCTGGGAGAAGGGATATCGCAGCGCTTATGGAGAGCATCGTGCCGTCCTGCTTGAGCTGCATGTGCAATATGCAGATGGCAGTGAAGAGGTTGTAGTAACAGATACGACATGGAAATCATCAGAAGGACCTATTCGTTACACCAGTATCTATGATGGTGAAATCTATGATGCGAGACTTGAGCAGGCAGGATGGAGTAAATACGATTATGATGACAGCGGCTGGGAGGACGTCTCTCGATCGGATTTGCCGTATCATCCGCTGATCGCACAAGAGAACTGGCCAGTGAAGGTAACGGAAACGATTCATCCGGTGTCGGTACTGCATACTCCTCGTGGTGAAACGGTGCTCGATATGGGGCAGAACATGGTTGGACGTATCCGGATGAATATGAATCTGGATGCAGGGACGAAGATTACGCTAGATCATGCGGAAGTACTGGATCGGGAAGGGAATTTTTACACCGGCAATCTGCGAAGTGCGAAGCAGTTAGTCGTATATACAGCACGGGGAAATGGTGAAGACAACTATGCACCGGCATTTACCTTCATGGGATTCAGGTATGTTCGTATTGTAGGGCTTGAGGAGCTTGATGATTCGGTACTCCTAAAGGGCTTCACAGGGGAAGTCATGCATTCTGATATGGTTCAGACGGGACAATTCGACTGCTCAGACGAACGGGTGAATCGGCTTCAGCACAACATCGTTTGGGGACAACGCGGCAACTTTGTAGATATTCCAACCGATTGTCCGCAGCGGGATGAACGTCTCGGGTGGACCGGCGATGCTCAGGTATTTATACGTACAGCCGCATTTAATTATCAGGTGGCGCCCTTCTTCGCCAAATGGCTGCGGGATCTGGCGGCTGATCAGAGAGAAGATGGAAGTGTACCCTTTACGATTCCGAACATTTTGAAATGGAATAAAGATACTTCGGCAGCTTGGGGCGATGCGGCGGTCATCTGTCCTTGGACACAGTACCAATGCTACGGAGACATCAGGCTCTTGTCCGAGCAGTATGACAGTATGAAGGCTTGGGTGAACTATATTCGAGGCGAAGGTGAATACGAATATTTATGGAATACTGGTCATCATTTCGGAGACTGGCTTGCTCTAGATGCGAAGGAGAACAGCTACGTGGGGGCGACACCACTCGATCTGATTGCTACATCGTTCTATGCGTATTCTGTTGATCTCGTAAGAAATGCGGCTGTCGTTCTGGGCAGATCCGAAGACGTAAAGGAATACAGTGATTTGCTGTATCAGGTGCGAAGAGCTTATCTGAATGAATTTGTCACACCTGCCGGTCGTCTGGCTGCTCCTATGCAGACTGCTCATGTACTTGCACTAATGTTTGGCCTCGTTGAAGGAGACACCAGAAGAAGAACAGCAAGTGAACTTAACCGAATGGTCGTGCAGAACGGCTATCATTTAACGACCGGTTTTGTAGGAACGCCTTATTTGTGCATCGTCTTGTCTGAAAATGGCTATCATGAGACCGCCGTTAAATTACTGCTGCAGGATAGTTATCCATCATGGCTGTATTCGGTTACGCAAGGGGCCACAACGATATGGGAGCATTGGGATGGCATCAAGCCTGATGGCTCTTTCTGGAGTGATGATATGAACTCCTATAACCATTATGCCTATGGTGCAATTGGCGACTGGATGTATCGGTATCTTGCAGGTCTTGATATGGAGGATTCGGATATTGCTTATAAAAAGATACGCATACATCCAAGATTTGCAGCTGGACAGCTTAAGCATGCTTCGGCTAAGCTGGATTCCCCTTACGGACGGATTGAATCGTCATGGCAAGAAGATAAGGGACTTAGAACGGTACGAATTCAGATTCCAGTAAATGCAGAAGCTAAGATTATTCTGGAGGGAGCGGATCACGCTCATTTATTGGAAAGCGGTCATCCCGTAGAGGATGTGAAAGGAATAATAGAAATAACCAGTACAGCTGAAGCGGTAGAGCTTAGAGCAGGCTCAGGCGAGTATGTGTTCAGCTATAAATATTCATGATTTACTGAATATTACGTATAAGCCTACTATTCGTCAGTAGGCTTATACGTCTTATGAGAATGATGAAGCGCGGAATAGCTGCGACGATATGCGGATGAGAGCCAAATACCCCGCGCTTCCTGCTTATCGCTTTTTTGTTTTCTGTTCCTCATCCGGCGCCTCCAGTATATCTTCGGTCAAGTTGGCTTTCGTTATAGAACCGGATTGATCAAGTACGTCAAAAGGCTTATGGTTCTTGTCTGATTCAGGAATCGGTTCCACGCCAGCTCCGCGATCGGTTTTATCGTGAGTCACTAGAATCACCCTTTCCATTCTTGACTTAGTATGCACGCTGGTCAGCGTAAATATGTACGTCATTACCTCTGTTTCGGATCAATGAAACATTCAGGGAATGACAGCTGGACACCATTTTCAATGGGAATTCACATAACCTTCTTATTCATTCTTTATTCTGACTTACAATCTCAAGCAGCTGTTCAGACATATATTCTGGGCTAAAGGTAAGGCCGCCATTAATCCATTCAATAATAATGCCGAAGATAGCATAAGCAATGTAGCTGGCTTGGATGTCAGGATTGATCTTCGTATGTGGTCCGTGCTCTGATATGCTCTCGAGAGACAGATCCTTCAGTACGTTGCAGATACGATTCTGGAAACCGGATAACTTGTCTGATTTAACGATCAGAATATAGAAATCAGCGAATTTATATACATGATCAAATACCTTTACAGCAGCAGAGGTCAATTTGCTGATATCCAGCACCTCGACATGCATATAAGGATCACGATAGGATTCAATCAGATCGGAAATCACATCATCTAAGACTTCCTCTAATATATCTTCTTTATACTGATAATGCTTGTAGAAGGTGCCGCGGTTAAGATTAGCTACCTGAACCAAGTCAGTGATCGATATCTCTTTGAATTCTTTTTTTTTCATCAGTTGGATGAGTGCATCCTTCAGTGCCTGCTTCGATTTAACGATCCTACGATCGATGGAATCATGCGTATCCGTCATTCTCGAAGACCTCCTATTGAGATAGAAAATGTGTTAATAGACATTTAACTGTGTAATTGTATGTTAGCATACAAATCGCTGCTTTTTTGCTGATTGAATAATTGTTTGCACATTCATTATAATATAAAAGTGAACAGTTAATGAACAATTGTTCGTTATTTTATCAATGTAAACGCATACGATAATATAGGAGGTTATACAAAATGAGACTTCAAAACAAAGTAGCTATTATTACAGGTGCTGCTTCCGGTATGGGTAAAGAAACAGCGATCCTATATGCTCAAGAAGGAGCAAAGGTTGTCGTGTCCGATCTAAATCTAGAAGGTGCTAACGCAACCGTCGAAACGATTAAAGCAGCGGGTGGAGAGGCTTTTGCAATTAAGACCAACGTCGCTTCTCTGGAAGATATTAATACGCTGATTGATACAACAGTGGAGAAATACGGTACGGTGGATGTTCTGGTGAACAATGCCGGAATTATGGACAACTTTGAACCGGCTGGTGAGGTTGAAGATGAGAAATGGGAGCGTATTTTCGCTATCAATACGACGAGCGTAATGCGTGCTACACGTAAAGTGCTTCCGATCTTCATGGAGAAGCAAAGCGGCGTTATTATCAACATTGCATCCGCTGGTGGACTTCAAGGTGCTCGTGCAGGTGCTTCTTATACAGCATCCAAGCATGCTGTTGTTGGCTTCACCAAAAATACAGGCTTCATGTACGCTAAAGAAGGAATCAGATGTGTGGCTATTGCTCCAGGTGGAGTAGAGACTAACATCAGCGCATCCATGACTGGAGTGAGTCAGTATGGCATGGGCCGCTCCCAAGCAGGACTGGCTATCAATCCACGTATCGGTAAACCAGCTGAGATTGCTCAGGTTGCCTTGTTCCTCGCATCCGACGAAGCCAGCTTCGTGAACGGCACGGTAATTAGCGCAGATGCCGGATGGATGGCATACTAAGATTGTTGTGTTTAAATAGAATAGATAAGGCCCGCTGTTTGACAGCGGGCTTTTTTTAATAATTATGGGTGAAGGTATTATATCAAATGCATCAATTTAACAATAAATAGATTGGAATACAAGCAGCCATGGCACTAACGTAATCTACTATATGGAGACGTGAATTATAAAGGAGGATCCTATCTGGTGAAGTGGGCAGATATTAAAGGGCACTATGACGTTGCTTATAGTCTTGGTCACAATTGTCTGGCTGCAAGTCAGTTGAATCACAGCCGAATTCGTACAATGGCAGGCGTCATCGACTGGATGATTACACCTCAGCTGTCAGGTGTAACGGAGCTGCTTCGTAATCGCTTCAAATATATGATGCAGCCTGAGAATATGGCTGTAATCGGGGTTAATCCACTGGCAGAGTGCTATATTGTGAGAGATGCTGCATATGATATATACTCACATCATGATTTTCCACTGGTACTGAACACCCCTCATCATTTAGCCAGCTATTCCATATTACAAGATAAAATAGAGCGTAGATCCGCACGATTCTTGAATAGAATGAACCTTAACAAGAGAACTTTGTTTTTACGTACAGAGGCTACACGGCATGAAACGTCTGAGCTGATTGATGTATTGCAACAGATCACAGCAGGTGAATTCAGGCTCTTGGTAGTTAACCATGCTTCGGTTCAAAATGTGGTAGAAATGGATTGGGAGCTCCCCAACGTTTGCACCCTGCTGATCCCTCAAGTCGATAATATGTTTGAAGACAATCATGGCATCTGGCGGTACATTCTTCAGGATATATATGCGACGCAATATTAATAACTTACTCCCTCGTTATATAGCACGATTCTGTTGCTCCTCAAGCTGCATTTTACATCAATAATTCTCTGATTACGACTTCCCCGATAGAGTAGACTTACGTCCTTCTTCTCCTCTATAAACCTCCCATCGATAAGCATGTCACACAGAAGCAGAAGTTGTTTGCGTTTCCTGTTGGCAAGCAGTGCTTCAAAGGTAAAGCCGGAATAGGCCCAGATCGTTTTGTCAGGACAATGCTCTTTGAAATGCTCGATAAATTGAATGCATTCCTCTGCCGAGAAAAATGGATCTCCGCCGCATAAAGTCAAACCATCCACAAGAGGGTTATGTTTAATATCTCGAATGATGCGCATCTGTTCTGCTTCTGTAAATGGTGTGCCTGCCTCAAAATCCCATGAATCCTTGTTAAAACAGCCAGGGCAGGCATGCCGGCACCCACTGATAAACACGACGGCTCGCAGTCCTGCCCCTTCATTAACGGATTCAGGGATATACCCGCATATATTCATTGATGCTTCACCCGATCACGTACCTCAGCTTGCTTGGCCTCGTTAAATCGGATTGTGTAATCTCCGGTCAAGTATCCTGTAACTCTGCGCAGCCGGCTAAAATGGACTTGTTCTTCAGTCACACCACAAGAGGGACATGATGTACCGATAACCCCTTCATATCCGCAATCAGGACATCGGTCAATCGGGTGATTAACAGAGAAATAACCCATATTTTGTGCGAGCGCATACTGAATGATCTTGCGTAAAGCCATTTGATTATGGCGAACATTTCCATCCAGCTCTACATAGGAGATTGCACCAGCATTGCACAATTCGTGAAAAGGAGACTCAAGCTCTATTTTTCGGGCACAGCTCATGGAGTAATAGACAGGAATATGAAAGGAATTCGTGTAATATTCCCGATCCGTGACTTCAGGTATCTGTCCATATTGTTCTCTATCCATCTGCGTAAATTTGCCGGATAACCCCTCTGCCGGAGTGGCAAAGAGCGTAATATTAAGGTTATACTCCTCACTTTTGCGATCACAGAATGCCCGCATCGTTTCAACAATTTTGACTCCTTCCTTATAGGCAAGCTCACTTTCCCCATGATGCTGTCCAAGAAGGGCCTTGAGGCATTCAGCCAGTCCAATGAATCCGATAGAGAGTGTCCCATGCTTCAGGAGCTCGCCAACTGGTTCGTCAGGATGTAGCTGTTCTCCGCCTTCCCAGACACCTTCTCTCATCATGAAATCAGAAGCTTTGGCAGGCTGAATGGATTGGAGTGAGTATCGATGGAGTAGACCCGAGAGGGCAGTCTCCATGGAATAATGCAGATTTTTATAAAAACCGTCCAGATTAGCCGAGCGCCGTTGATGAAGAATGATGCCGTGCTCAATGCCTAGTTTGACCAAATTGACCGTATTAAAAGAGAGATTGCCCTTCCCAGACAGCCTGTTTCTGCCAAAACGATCTGCAATCGTTCTCGTTCTGCAGCCCATCGTCGCAATAATCGTATCTGGTTCTCCTTCCCGATAGTAAGGGAGGTTGAATGAAGCATCGACATTTACAAAATTGGGGTACAGCCTGCGGCTGGTGCAGTCTACTGCCTTTAAGAACAGATCATAATTTGGATCGCCTTCCTGCTGATTTACACCTTGCTTGCACTGGAAAATATGCTGCGGAAACACAGGCGTTTCCCCATGACCCAAGCCTGAGATCGCCGCATCGAGAAGAGAGTGGGACACGAGTCGCCCCTCTGGTGAGGTGCACATTCCGTAATTCAATGATGTGAAAGGAATCTGACCGCCAGCGCGGCTGCTCATGGTATTCAAATTATGTATCAGCGATTCGGCAGCTTGTCTTGTTTCTAGGATCGTTTCTTCATGAGCAAATGTGAAGGATTTGGGTGAGAGGGAACGTGCCTTCTCGCTTGCAAAGTGGATGTCTGTATCTTCGATTGCTCTAATTTCTTCAAACAATCGCTGTCCTTTGCGGTAATGTTTGATGAAGGAGCGATTCACATAAGGAGCCAGGTCCCAATCGATCTTGCTGGCGGATACACCACCGAACTGACTATTCTGCTGAGATTGAAAAATAATGGCCACGAGTGCCATGGCTGACATAATCGATCTTGGTGTTCTGACCGAGCCATTCCCCGTGTTGAATCCTCGTTCTAACAGGCGGTCAAACGGAATAAATATACAATTTGTGGTGCCCAGTGCATATTGGTCCAGATCGTGAACATAAATATATCCTTGTTCAACAGCTCGTGCGACATAAGGGGGGAGAATATGTTTTAATGCGAATTCCTTAGATGCTTCAGAACCAATCTTGCTCATCTTCCCACTGAAAGAGTCTCCGTTCAAGTTCGCATTTTCCCGAAGCACATCCTGTTCCTTTGAGTCAATAATCCGTTTGATCATATCGGGGAGGTCACCTGATTTCTTCTGCATTGTCATCGCAGCTTCCATTTGTGCCATTTTGCTCCTCCTTTGAATTTTGAATATATGAAATGATGTAGACATACATACAATATGTAGATGTTTATATTTATGATAATTACTATATATAGAAATGGGTATGACAAATATCACAGTGGCTTGCTGCTGTTTATGACATACACCTGCCTTAAAGCAGGGTGGTAGAAAATGATTTAAGACATAAACCACCGATACAAAGCTCTGGAACCATGCTATGTTTGGATTGCATTTTTTCTTGGAATTGCAAAATTCATCAGTAACGATGAAAACAAAGATGGAGGAGGATGGGAGTGGAAGCAAATATGCAGGCAGGAATATCAGCGAGCGGAGAGGATAAAAAGATACCGAAGGTCGGCCAATTACTTGCCGTCCTGCTGTCAGGGGCATTTGTCGCCATACTTAATGAGACACTGCTGAACGTTGCGCTGGTTCAAATTATGGGTGATCTCAGCATTGAGCCGCATTTGGCGCAGTGGTTGTCAACTAGCTACATGCTTGTAATCGGCGTATTGATTCCGGTGTCTGCTTACCTGGTTCAACGCTTTACGACGAGACAGCTGTATTTATCAGCTATGATTCTTTTCTTAACAGGTACATTAATCGCCGGCTTCAGCGCAAACTTCGCAATATTGATATCAGGACGCGTTGTGCAGGCCATTGGTACGGCAGTGCTTATTCCCTTAATGACCAACATTATTCTGGCTGTCATACCGATTGAACGAAGAGGCGCTGCAATGGGACTGGTGGGGCTTGTACTTATGTTTGCACCTGCAATCGGACCTACCTTATCTGGTTTTATACTTCAATTTTTATCTTGGAGATGGCTGTTTTTCTTGGTTGCTCCGATTGTATTGATGACCATCCTATTCGGATATTGGAGACTGAAGAACGTTACACGGACTTCCAGACCGAAACTGGATGTCATCTCGATTATACTGTCAACCATTGGCTTTGGTGGATTGGTATTTGGCTTCGGAAGCCTTGGAGAAGGCGGCGGTGAGGGGGCAGTCAGCAGTTACGTTTATTATGTGCTTGGTGCAGGTGCAATCTCCTTGATTCTCTTCGTATTGCGTCAGATAAGATTGAAGACACCAGTCATGGATATGCGGGTATTTCGTCATTCCATGTTCACTATTGCGGTTGTGTTATCCATCATTGTGACGATGACGATGTTCGCCATGATGCTGGTATTACCTATATATCTGCAGCAGGTCCTTCTGTACAGTACGCTAACAACAGGACTTGTCATGCTGCCAGGAGGTCTTCTTAACGGACTGATGTCTCCCGTGATGGGCCGCCTATTCGACAAGTATGGACCAAGGGTGTTGTTAATTCCAGGCATCAGCATGCTCATCTTGACGATTATTGGCTTTATGCAAACCGAGCTTCTTCAATCGCCATGGATCGTAATGGGACTGCAAACCGTGCTGATGATTTCAATCGCGATGATTATGATGCCTTCCCAAACGAACGGACTCAATGCTCTGCCTGCTGAGCTATATCCTCACGGAACCGCAGTGCTGAGTACATTGCAGCAGACATCTGGTGCGCTTGGAGCGGCTGTGTTTATATCCATCATGCAATCCGGTCAGAATAAAGCACTTGCAGGGATAGCAAACCCAGGTCAGACAGAGCAGGCTGCCGCGATGACAGCTGGAGTGCAGGATGCATTTATGATTGGGCTCATTCTTGCCTGTGCCGGGTTTGTAATTGCTTTGTTCGTGAACAGAGTTAACACAGGCGGAGGTTCCCACGGAACGCCTGAACAGAAGGAAGAAGTGAAGGAACTGGCCGCGAATCCGGCAGTAGAATAGTACCAGTAAAGCGACAGAGCAACAGAGCAACAGAGCAACAGAGCAACAGCGCAACAGAACAGAAGGAACAAGTTGTTTAGTTGCAAAACTGGTGGAGTTTAGAAAGAAGGAGCAGCCGCGCATCATTAAATGTGCGGTTTTTTTCTGCAGTTTGGGTCTGTAAAGTTAATAATTATGGTAATATATAGTCTTGCAGAAAAACACAAACTGAAATGGAAAGGAAGTAAGGATTGCTTAAATTTACATCACACAAGAAATCGGTATGGAAATGGACCTTCTTTTTCTTGCTGCTCCTGCTTAGCTGGGTATGGAATCTGGCTTATTACAACAGCATGCAGCTTGATAAACCGTTATTTCCTAAGCAGTATATGACTGCCATTAATCAACTTACGGAGATCAAGGTTTATTTTTTGGAGAATAAGGATCAGGGGAAGAAAGTGAGCCAAATTCATATTAAAGAGCTGCCTCATACCGCAATCGGAAGTCCAACAACCCAAATAGAATATGATTACCAGAATCTTAAACGGTTTTATATTGATCTCAGACCGGAAGAGAATACGAAGATAGATACAGAACAGGACAAGGACATCGTCATTCGGGAGATTGAGGTGTATTACGATGATGGTTCTACAGAGACGGTTCCGATTGGTGAGATCGTTATTCGGCCTTATCCTGATAAAGGATATGTCACGGATATGAGTTCAAGTGGAGCATCCTCAGATGGAAGCGGTCATGATTACCCGAGAGTAGCGGTTAAAGCCTGGCTAACGAAGATAGAGATGACCCATTCGGAAGAGCTCTCTTCACTCATTGATTTTACACTGTACGGTAAGCCGGCAGATCAGGTCACTTATCCGAAGGAAGTGGTCCCTGACGATCGGATCACCTTAAGATATCAGTGGAAGCTTCCTGAGGATCCTAGTGAGTTCATGATCTACGAAGCGTTGGCGTTAATGCATTTTAATACACCGGATGGCAAAGAAATTGTAGATTTCAGCTTTATGAGCAATAATCTAAGTTATTCCGAAGAACAGATCCGGTCCATTGTACAGGAGGTGAACTAATGTCTCCATCCATACAAAGCACGGCGGCACCCCTTCGCAGAATGGCATGGGGATTTCTATTTGTACTCATTGATTTAAACTTGGGTCCTATTGATATCCTGCCTGATTTTGTAGGTTTTATCTTGATATACTTCGGCTTAAGCCGGCTCGGTGAGCGTTTCAAAGATTTTAGCCGAGCTAAAGGATTCAGCCTTATTTTATTATTCATGTCCATAGCCGGTATATTTGTTCCGCCAGTCGATTATAACAGCTTTGCTTCTATTCCTCTGTATGTTCATATATTTGCGGAATTACTTAGTCTGCTTACGCTGTTCCTGCTTGTCTTTATATTTAGAGGACTCACAGTAATCGGAGAATCCGGTGTGTTTCATAATGTGAAGATTCAGGAAGTGATCAGTCTCAGAAAAAATGGATTACTTGGTCTACATGTCCTTCTCATGATCATGTATCCCTTGGCATTTAATATGAACGATACGATATTATCGACCATATTCATTTTCACTATAATCCAGCTTCTATTCTATCTTCTGTTCATTGCACTGCTGTTCCGGATGGCCAAAGTCATTGAGAAGTGGAAAGGATCTGTCAGCGTATAGACTGTTTATTGATTCATGACTGAATACACAGGTATTGGTTTAAAATAACGGTATAACTGTAGAAGGGAAGGGAAGCCATGGCAAGGGAAGTCTATTCCGTTCCCTATGGGTATGAACCCAAGGAGGACGCGACCAAGGGAACCCTGATTTACTATGATGACTTTGACGGAGTGGAGGACAGGGAGCTGGCAAGCGCATTAAAAATAACGGAATCCAAGCAATTCAAGAAGCTGGTTCTCTATCCCCTTCACGATGCTACCATTAAGCGCATGCTGAAGCACAATACGCAGCCCTTCTATAAGAGAGAGGATCGGCTGCATGATTGGAAGCGTGAGCAGTCCAATGAGAGGCTCATTATGGTTGAAGGCTGGGAGGGCAAGCGGAAGAAATATACACCGATGGAGGCTGCACTACGGCATTTGACAGAGTACTATCCAGCACCTCATTTCGTATATATCTCTCCCTTGTATGCGAACTTGTTCGCTTCTTACTCCTTCTTTGAAGAATGGATCAAGAAGATCCGATTAATTATAAATGATACGCCGAGAGAGCTTCATCCGAGCCTAATGAAGTATGGGCATCGTTTTGAGATCATCACGGGTCGAGATGAGAACAAATAACGGTTACACCAAACCGCTTCCTTGAATAAAGGAGCGGTTTTTTTATTGTTATCGACAACCAACAACCTATTTACTCAACACCTGAAAAATTCATAATAGTAATAATGACTTCGATAATTACAATGTTCACATAGAATCTATGGTATAAGTATTAACATAAAATAATTTCAACACCTGAAAATTTCATAATAAGATAATAATTATTTTCTCTGGCTCATACCAACTTACGCAATCTTGTAGTTGTACTTATATCAGAAATAGAGACAAAGAGAAGTGAATTCAAAGCGGAATAATCCTTTAACAATAATTATATAATAAATAAGAGTAAAAATTTATTGTAAAACGATAAATAATGTGCTAAATTCAATATGAAATTTATTTTGGTGAGGTGTTTGTATGAAACGAGGTTCAACATTGTTTCTAAAAGCAGCTGTTTTTCTTATCGGAATTCCGGTGCTTGTGTTATGTGTTGTTGGTCTGCCTTGGTTATTGAATAACCCAGTGAATCCAGAATTTGCGCATATGCTTTATCCGATTGTAACAATTCTGTATGTGTCCGTAATCCCATTCTGTATGGGGCTCTTCCAAGCGATCCGACTGCTGAGCTACATTGACAAGAATAAGGCGTTCTCGATAATCTCAGTTAAAGCTTTAAAAATGATTAAGATCTGTGCATTCTCGATAAGTATCCTGTATGTCATCATGCTGCCGTTCATTTTTCTATTGGCAGAGAAAGACGACGCACCGGGTCTAATCATTATAGGCATGGTACTGATCTTTGCTCCCCTGGTGGTAGCCGTATTCGCCGCCGTTCTCCAGAAGCTTATGCAAGAAGCGATCGAGATTAAATCAGAAAATGACCTAATCATCTGAGGTGGAATAATATGGCCATAATTATAAATATTGATGTCATGCTGGCGAAGAGAAAAATGAGTGTGACAGAGCTCTCCGAGCGAATCGGGATCACGATGGCGAATCTTTCAATACTGAAGAATGGAAAGGCCAAAGCCATTCGGTTATCAACGCTGGAGGCGATATGTATAGCATTAGATTGCCAACCAGGAGATATTTTGGAATATCGAATGGACGATGATTCAGCAGAAGCAGAGCTTTGATTATTATCACATCCGTTCAGCCGATCCGTTGACGAACCCCTTGAAGTAAGAAGACTTACGTAAGGGTACAGCGTTGACTAGATCGGCTGATTTTTGTCATGGCTAGAAGCTGTAATCAGTTTACATAATATCTAATATGTATGATTATAAAGTAAGGTGGAGCCTAAACTTGTTCCAAAGTAGATCCAATGTTATTTATAATTCTACATTCATCGTTGACCAACAGAATAGCATTTCTTAAAATGGTTAATTAAGTTGTAACTTAATCAATTTCATAATACCTTTTGCTGCTTCAATCAAGAGTGAAATTGATTCAATTAATACTTAAAAGAAAGATACAACCTACCAAGAAGAGAAAATTCTCCATATTGAGCCTCATACCTCTGAAATGAAAGAAGGCGGACTGATGAACTGGAAACGGATCGCCCTAACGGGTGTGATTACGACGTTATTATCGACTGTCCACGGATTTCCCCACCACGAGGCATCAGCAGCAGTGAACAAAAAGATTCAAGTGAATATTGACGACGAGCAAGGAACTCTGACAGCTTCCTCGTATCTTGAGCAGGGTACGGTGATGGTTCCAATCACGATGCTTCACAAGCTGTCGGAGGCCCAGATCAATTGGAATAATGCTGACAAGACCGCTACTGTGCGAATGAATGGACAATCCTTTGCTCTTAAACCCGGTGCAACAAAAGTTTCATATGCAGGTAAGGTGTACAATTTAAAAGAAACGGTTCAATTAATTAATCATCGTGTCATGGTGCCTGCTGCATTCCTCAGCGAAATCTCAGACACAGATATGCGATTTGATAAAATGGATCGAATCTTATATCTAATCACCGATCGCTACTACACAATGACTGTTCCCAAGCATGAAGAAATTCAATTACAAGCAGCACAGGTGAATCAGTATGATTATGTAGAAGGCATGAACCTTATCGTTAATGGAGATTCTCATCCTTTTACGAGTTGGGAAGGCATGTGGGACTGGAGCTATAAGCCTGATATTTATGTGGAGGACCTTACGAATGACGGACGAGAAGAGCTTGCAGTCATCAATACACTCGGATATGGAACAGGACTGATGCAGAAGGAAGTTCACATTGTAAATTTGCAAAATCACAAGGAAATTCCGATTGAATCCTTCGAGGATATTACCAAAGAATGGATTGATTCTTCTATTACAACGCAGGATGGGAAGGTCACTGCGTCTGTGAAAATAAAAGGGGAAGAGGAAATCAAGCATGTACTTGATGAATATCTAGGACCTCCTCCGGAACATTTCTATTCAGAGCTTGGCTTCGGCGCAGTCGTCTATTATTTCATTGATAATGGAAAGCTTACTGCTCGTCTTGGGGCATCGGCAAGCACAGTTACTTTCTCAGGAGATGTAATCATTGATTACAAATATGAGGAAGGTCGTTTCCTAGCAGACAAAGTGAGCTATATTCCTCATCAGAAATAAAGCCATCACGACATGTGTATATAGCACATCTGGTATCGACTTTTTAATATGATATGGAAATTATTACAATTGATATGTGAAAAATTCATGATAAAGACAGGATTTGTTTTCGAACGTTTTTCGGAATTATGTTATGATGAATGACGGAGAGATTTTTATCTAAATATAAATAAATACAAATGATTGTTTTATTATTGGAGGAGATTCGATGTTTAAATGGTTAAAAGGCAAATCTGCTGAAAAAATGGATGTTCTTGATATTGCAGCCCCGCTGACAGGAAATGTAGTTCCACTCGCGAATGTTCCGGACGAAGCCTTCGCTTCGAAGGCCATGGGTGAAGGAGTAGCGATTGAGCCGACAGAAGGCAAGGTTGTAGCCCCTTTTGATGGTAAAGTCGCTCATTTGATTGAGAAGAGCAAGCACGCTGTTATTCTTGAGCATGTAACAGGAGTGCAAGTACTAATTCACATCGGTGTTAACACCGTTTCTATGAAGGGTGAGGGCTTCAAGGCTCATGTCAGCACAGGGGATGAGGTAAAAGCAGGTCAGCTTCTGATCGAGTTTGACATGGCAGCAATTCAGGCAGCAGGCTATCCGGTGATTACTCCTGTATTGATCCCAGCTGGCATTGATGCAGTGAAAAGTGTGGAGCCGAACGAATCCGCTGGCAGCGTAAGTGCGCAGTCCGGCAGTGTCATTAAAGTTCATCTAAATTAGGTTGAGTGGGACCTCATTTCTTACATGAATTTAAGAAATGAGGTCTTTTTTATGCAGGCTCAGCGTTCCTTAACCGCAGATATAAGCATAAACATAGGTCTCCTCAGCTCTTCTTCGTATGCTGGGTTGGAGCTTAGCATCTCGGATGTCGGCTTCAGCTCGGATAAACGAGTCAGCTGAAAGCCTGCAGACAAGAGCCCATTTACGTAGCTGGCAACGGTACGATGATATTTCATTACCGTATGACCTAGAAAATTAGCTTCCCGAATTCCCTCCAGGTGGTAGTTGTCAACAGGCCAGTGTAATTTAGTGCCGGAGTTATCATAATAGAAATCTTGGGCTTCCAGTGCTGTAAACATCGGATGCTCCACGGAGAAAACAAAATGACCACCAGGCGACAGTAACTGATGTACTTTATGACACAAGTGCTCAAAGTCTTCAATATAGTGGATTGCCAGCGAGCTGAGTACCACCTCAAATGAGTCGTCATCCACACTCAGATCTTCAATGGCAGCTCTTCTATATTCAATATGCTCGTGATCAGTCAGAAGTCTTGCACGTTCCAGCATTTTCTCCGATATATCAATTCCAAGTACATAGGTAGCTCCTTGTTCTTCAGCATAGCGACAATGCCAGCCGTAACCACAGCCTAAATCAAGGACGGATTTGTCCTTAAGATCTGGGAGCATTCGTCTCAGCTCGGGCCATTCCCCAGCGGCCTCCAATCCACCGGTCGAGCGGGGCATGCGGCTGTATTCGTTGAAAAAGGACGATTCATCATATTTATTTTGCTTCATTACGGCAGGCTCCTTCTCTAGTCATATCAACATTCAAGACTCTACGGAATCGTGGTAAAAGAATCTAGACTATAGACTCATTATAATCAATTATTACCTTGAGGAGCAGTCAATCCAATATGAAAAACCGCAGCTTCACCCCGTATGACGGGTAATGAAAGTGCGGTTTAATGTCTATTGTAATTGTATGCATTACTACGGCTGATAGTGTGAAGAGCTGTGAGGATAATAATAATTATACGGACTGGCCTTGACCCATTCGTAATCATCGTCCGAATATCCATGAGGACCATAACTTGATTGATGAAAAACACCTTGAGCAGGGATGTTATTCCCTTGTGCAACCGGTTCTGGTGTGTGATTCATAGTCCGATGCGTGCTGTTCTTTCCTTGCGAGCTGCTCTTTGCTTTTTTACAGCCAGGCGGTGGACCAAGGATAACAGATTCTTGAATAGGTAGGGCCGCTTCCGCATATTTTTGTTCATCTACACAGTAAGCAAGATTCATAATTTCTTTCGGTGTGAACCGAAGGAAGTCAGAGCCGTAAACAATGTCAGGTGTCGGTTCATCAAAGATCGTAAGGAAATGTGTATTGTCCTTCATGGACACGATCCAGTGGAACCAACCTTTAGGAAACATGGAGACCTGACCGGGCCTCAGCCGATAGGACATCAGCTTCTGTGTAAAAGGATCAAACACGGAGGTTACGACTTCTCCGCTAATGACATACACCAGCTCATTAACGTTCGTGTGCCAATGAGGCTGAACGATGATATTCTTGCTCATATGTGCACTGAAAAAACCGGTTTCGATCGCAGGCATTTGCTCTGCAAACATTTGTGTAATGTAATTATGCGCATCTCTCTTATAAGTAGTGACTGCATTGGAATCCCCGCTAAGATTGAGGGATGGAGATTGTAAGACTGGATTGGTCTTCATGAGCTGCTGTTCCTCCCATTCTGTACACCACATTCTGTACGTGAGCAAGTTTTTTTCAGCATATGCCTAGATCATTTGATTTGCTCCTGGGTGCGATAATTTTTAATCGTTTTAGGAAAAAGGTTTGTCGAAATTGATATGAAAGCGCTATAATTGAAATTAATGTAAAAAGAACATCCAAATTCATATCATGGGGTTAAGGGAGCGGAAATAATGAGAAAGAGCAAGACATTCTATAATATATTCATTCCTGTTCTCATCCTGAGCTTGGGACTCGTTATATCCTTTGGAAGTTATATTTATGTGTCGACTACTAACTCTGTCGTTGAACGAATTAGCGACAGTCAGCAAAGTCTGATCTCCCAGATTCGAAACACACTAGAGCAGAAGATTCAGACGATTGAATATGCCTTTAACACTTACAGTACAACCAAATCCTTCACTGATGTAATCAATAACCCGCTCACAGAGCAGGAATTCCAGACCTATCAGGAGGTAAATTCCCAGCTGAATTATATTGCTTCACTTGGGCTGGATGGTGTTCAGTATTCTCTCATTAGTCTGAAGCAAGACTGGAGCATTGCCAATGGCTCCTTATCCAGGCTGACAGGGGAAGAGAAAAGAGAATTGTACAATAAATATATAAGCGAAAAGAGCGAGGATCTATTCTGGGTAAAGACAGCGGACGGAATTCAATTTGTACATACCCTGCCCGTATTCTCGAACAATAAGCAAGCCATTGCGCTGTCTTCTATATCGTTAAAGACGCTCAATAACACACTGCAGTCACAGCCGGATACACCGGTTTATATTTTGAACAAGCAAGGTGAGCTCCTGTACTCGGCGGACACGGAACATCCTCAGCTGACTGATGTTCAGATCAAACAAATCATGGATGCAGTCTCCAGTCGGCCGCAAACAGGAAAGCTGGCGATCCCGGGCGATACGCAGGCAGAAGTGAATGTCATTTATGCCAAATCCTCGTATAATAACTGGACGTTTGTGACGCTGCTGGATGATAAAGCGGTTAGTGAAGCGATGTCTGCTACACGCATCGGTATCGTTGTCATGGGCTTAATCATCATGATATTAATTTTTATCATCGCTTACTTCTTGTCCGTGTATCTGTCTAAGCCGATTCGCAAGATCCAGCGCAGCTTAGCGAACAGCTCCGAACCGATGATGAAGGACGAGGTAGACTGGATCATCAGATCTATTGACTCAATCGTATCAGAGAAGGAAAGTCTGGAGCATTTAATGGAGGCGGAGAAGCCGAAGCTCGAAACACAGTTTGTACTTAATCTGCTGCATAACCGATTAACACCTGAAGAGGCTTGGCGCAGTATGTCACGCTTCGGATATCGAGTACAAGAGGACAAGGTGTATGTGACCATGCTCGTACAATTGGACCGCTATCATGATAAACAATTGTCAGATAAGGATGTTTTACTGCTTGCGGTAAACAATCTCGTACAGGACATCGTTCCCCAGGAAGGAAGACTGCTCCCGGTTGTTATGAATGAGCGTACGCAAGCTACGATCCTTATGTTCGACGGAGACAGCGAGCAGGAGATCCGTAAGAAGATTATCACCTACGCCAAACAGATCATCCGATCCTCACGAGAATATTTAAGACTGCCTGTCAGTATTGGGGTAAGTCAGTGTTATACCGATTTGCTTAAGAGCCGTGAAGCTGGCGAGATGAGCATTGAGGCCCTTCATCACAGACTTAATTTAGGAAAAGAGTCGATCATCTTCTTTGATGATATCTCGACGGTCATCTCAGGACCGATGGTTCTTCATTATCCAGCAGAGCTTGAGACACAGCTGTTTGATGCAATCCGGCTGGGTGATGAGAGTGCTGTTCTTCGCTCGCTGTACCCATTGCTGGCTGACATGATGAAGCACAGCAAGAACCCGATGAATCTGGAAGTGACACTGATGCGCTTCGTTAATAATTTGATTCAACTAGAACAGCACATTGGTGCTGAAGTACTCTTAACTCCGGATAACGCTAATTTGTACCACCGCTTATTGAATATTCGCAACCCGGAGGAGATTGAACGTATTCTGGTCGATGAAGTGATACTGCCCATGGTCAAATGCATGAAGGAGAAGACCAATCACCAATTCAGGTCGATCGCCGACCGCATTGCATCCATCATCCGAGCGGAATACGATCAGGAGTTGTCACTAGAATCCATCAGTGAAAGACTGCACTATAGTCCCAATTATCTGAGCAGCATCTTTAAGAAGGAATATGGCATGACGTTCACAGAATTCCTGATGAATTATCGACTAGATATCGCAAGAAAATGGCTGGTGGATACGGATATGACCATTAAAGACATTGCAGAGCGATTACAATATCAGAATCCTCAGAATTTTATTAGATCCTTCCGAAAGAAAGAGCATGTGACACCCGGAGCATATCGAAAAATGAAGCTGCAAGCATGATCATTAAGCTTGAAGTTCAGGCATGTGTCAAACAAAAGAAGTTCGGAGCACGCGGAGCATAATGACATGCGCGTAGCCGAACTTCTTTGTTCTTAATGTAGCTATCCTTTTACAGCACCAAGCAGTGCGCCTTTGGTAAAATGCTTCTGTACGAACGGATAAGCAATCAGCATTGGAAGTGTAGCCACAACGATGACGGCCATCTTGATGGTCTGCGCCGGCGGGATAATATCTACCGCAGAGCTGTCGCCTTCCATACCGCTGGAGACGATAACAATTTGTCTTAGAAGGACCTGCAAAGGCCATTTGTCCGAATCCGTCAGGTACAGAATCGCATTCGTGTAGGTATTCCAGTAGGTAACCCCATAGAACAAGGACAGCGTAGCAATCGACGGAAGGGCGAGCGGCAGCATAATGCTCCCTAGAATTCGGAAATCATTCGCTCCGTCGATCTTGGCAGATTCCTCAAGGCTATCCGGCAGTGCTTGGAAGAAGTTTCTCATAATAATGAGGTTAAATGCATTGATAGCAACGGGGAGGATCAAGGACCAATATGAATCAATCAACCCGACGGCTTTGACAATCAGAAAGGTAGGAATCATACCACCGCTGAACAGCATGGAGAATACAACAATGAAATTAATGAAGCTTCTTCCATATAAATATTTGCGGGACAAGCCATAAGCCATCAGCGCAGTCAGGAGCATGCTTACGGCCGTTCCCACGATCGTCGTACCAATCGATACCGCTAGACCTTGGAAGATCGTCGAGGTCGAGAAGATGTACTTGTATGCATCCAGGGAGAAGGTCGTAGGGAATAACACGAACTTCTTCTCAACCAGCTCCTGTGTAGATGCAAATGAGCTTGCGAGTACATTAATGAAGGGAAGCAGACAAGCCAGTGCGATCAGAGCAAGAAGCGTATAATTGACGATATTAAATATACGGCTTCCAAGGGACTCTTTTTTATAGGTGGGTTTCTTGGCAGTTGCAGCCATAAGATGAGGACCTCCTTCTATTTCGGATGTAAGTATTATTGAGATATATACACCTTATCAAGGGGACCAAATTCCGTATATAATCATGTCCTACGACATTCATTTCATGTGAAAAAGCCGCTTCTTACACTGATAATCCTGATATTAAATAATGATCATGAGCTACATTGATCCCTGTTAAACCCGTATTCCAGCAGCGAATATAGCTGATGATTATATACGTAACGGACCATCAGAGGGTATGCTTGGCTTCGAACAACCGACTCAGCATCATTGCATGTTGAAAAAGTATTTTTCAAGGAGGTCGACAGCGATTGAAGGAAGCAGATACCCCGGCCGTTTCATATCAGGTGGGCACACGTAAGAAAAAAGAGATGTTTCAACCCTTTCATTTTTTGAAGAAATACAAGCTGCTCTATTTAATGATTTTACCCGGATTTCTATTCTTTGTTGTATTTAAGTACTTGCCAATGGGCGGACTCATTATTTCCTTTCAGGATTATCAGCCCTATCTTGGTATTCAAGGGAGTCCTTGGGTCGGGTTCAAGCATTTCATCAGGTTGTTCACTGAACCGACATTCGCCATGCTCCTCAGCAACACCTTAATCTTATTTGCACTTGAGCTTGTCGTCTTCTTCCCATTACCTATTATACTTGCACTCATGCTGAACGAAGTCAGACACAAGCTGTTCAAGAGCTCGATTCAAACGATCATTTACATTCCGCATTTCATGTCATGGGTTATCATCGTCTCCATTACATATGTATTTCTGAATGTGGATGGCGGTGTTGTAAATGAGATCATTGCTGCATTAGGTGGTCAGAAGATCAGCTTCTTAACTTCACCGGAGTGGCTGCGTCCGATGTACATCGGTCAAATTATCTGGAAAGAAGTCGGCTGGTCTACCATTATCTATCTCGCAGCGATTACAGTGGTAGATACTCAGCTCTATGAAGCCGCTGAAATGGACGGTGCCAGCAGGCTCCGTAAGATTTGGCATGTCACTTTGCCGGCCATTCGTCCCGTGATCATTACACTGCTCATACTCAAGATCGGCAACACGCTTGAACTGGGATTTGAGCATATGTTCCTGCTCCTGAACTCACTCAATCGGGAGGTTGGGGAAATCTTTGATACTTATGTATATACTGCGGGTCTGAAGAATGGACAGCTCAGCTTCAGTACCACAGTAGGCTTGTTTAAAGGACTGGTAGGACTCATTCTCGTCATGATTGCCAATAAGCTGGCCAAGAAGTTTGGAGAAGACGGTGTGTATTAATCTTTTTTTATCATATATAAAAAGGGGATATGTACATGAAACAAAAGCAATTATCTAAATTGTTAGCGCTTACTCTTGCAGGTGGACTTGTGCTTAGTGCTTGTGGAGGAGATACGTCAGGATCTTCTGAGCCTTCCGTTGATGCGGATGGCAAAGCCAATATTACTTGGCTGAACATTCTGCATACGGCATCACCTCCAACAGAAACAGTGCTGAACAAGATTGAAGAGGCCACAAATGCGAACATTGAGTTCTCATGGATTCCGGATGCATCGAAGGAAGAGCG
Organism: Paenibacillus urinalis; assembly: GCF_028747985.1. Lineage (NCBI taxonomy): Bacteria > Bacillati > Bacillota > Bacilli > Caryophanales > Paenibacillaceae > Paenibacillus > Paenibacillus urinalis. The sequence goes on along the minus strand of NZ_CP118108.1, from coordinate 3,119,413 downwards.
TCTGAATACATCACTTGCGTCGGATTCCCTGGCTGACATTGTAACGATCACATTGATGGAGAACTCTTCAGTCCGTAACGCGCTAAAAGCAGGTGTATTCTGGGAGGTCGGTCCTTACCTCGATGAATTTCCGAACCTAGCGACGATTTCAGAAGACATGCGTAATTCCGCATCCATTGAGGGCAAGCTCTACGGAATTCCGATGCAGAAGCAAGTGGCGAGAAATGGTGTCGTCATTCGGAAGGACTGGCTGGACAAATTAGGACTTGAAGTGCCGAAGACGACAGACGAATTAATGGAGGTTGCCAAAGCCTTCACAGAGCAGGATCCTGACGGAAATGGTGCGAAGGATACGACAGGTTTCATGGACCGCAGTGACCTGATCTATGGCGCATTCAAGACCTTAAGCTCCTATTTTGGCACACCAAGTGTATGGAGTGTAGGAGAGGATGGCAAGGTAACGCCTGAATTTGAGACAGAAGGCTATGTTAAAACGATGGATTATATGAAAGAGCTTTATGAGAACGGATACATTAACCAGGACTTTGCTGTTACAGCGAAGACAGATCAGCAGCAGAATTTTGCTCAAGGTAAAGCCGGTATTTATGTAGGTGCTCTATTCGACAGCAAGAACCTGCTTAACATGGCCAAGGGGGTTCAGGACGATATGGAGCTTACGCTTGTCAACGACATTACATCGACGGGCAATGAAGCGGATCGCGCAATCTGGTCGATCTCCAATGGGGTTGGCGGATTGCTGGCATTCCCTAAATCGGAAGTCAAGGACGAAGCTGAGCTCAAACGCCTTCTGCAATTCATGGACGATCTCATGTCCGAGGAAGTCTACACACTGATGACCTACGGTATTGAAGGAACACATTACACGGTAAATGAGGAAAAAGCAGTAACAATTACGAACACAGAATTGTGGCAGCAAGAGGTTCAGCCATTTGCATCCTCCAGACCTAACGAAACCGGTTACGAGATTCATGACAACGATCCACTAAAGAAGGAATCTGATCGTTTGATCGAGGAGAATTCAACGTTTGCCGTGCTGAACCCTCTGTATTCGCTCGAATCCGCTACCTTCTCATCTCAAGGATCTGAGCTGCAAAAAACGATCGTTGATGCAACCTACAAATATATTCTGGGCAAAATCAACCTCGATCAATTTAATGAAGCGGTGAGCAGCTGGAGAAAAGCAGGTGGTGATCAAATTATCACAGAATACGAAGCTGCTTACCAGGCTGTGCATGGTCAATAACCCGATCCTTATGACATATTCTTCTTGATCACTGCGGATGTATTTCAACTAGATTCATAGTCGTTAAAATGTATTGCCGCTCCGTTCTTTTAGCAGGACTTATTGAAAGCGGAGCGGCTTATCTATTTAGAAGGAGGATGACAGGGAGATGAATCAGACAAACCAGACCAGCTGGGCACAAAGAATGGCACATTCCATTATGGAGCGGACACCAAGGCTGTATGAAGCTAAAGGGTATAACGAGAAGTGGTCCTATGATTACGGGGTTATCCTCAAAGGATTTGAGCGTTTATGGCGCATCACAGGCGATCAGCAATACTTCGATTATATCAAGAGCAATATGGATCACTTCATTCAGGAGGATGGATCGATTCGAGGCTATAGGCAGGACGAGCATAACATTGATCACTTGAATAATGGCAAGCTTCTATATGTCCTGTATAAGGAAACGGGTGAAGACAAATATAAACTGGCCGCCTCTACTTTACGGAAGCAGCTCCTGACGCATCCCCGGACTTCCGAGGGGGCTTTTTGGCATAAAGAAATATATCCTTATCAGATCTGGCTGGATGGCTTATATATGGGCTCTCCGTTCTACCTGGAGTATTTGCTTACGTTCGAGTCCGAGGGGGATCTTGGTGATGTAACGAAGCAGTTCATTCTATGTGAGAAGCATACGAGAGACGACAGAACCGGGTTATTATTCCACGCTTGGGATGAGAAACGTGTACAGCCGTGGTGCGACAAGAGTACCGGACTGTCACCGAATTTCTGGGGCAGATCACTGGGCTGGTTCCTCATGGCCATCACTGACGTTCTTGAACTCCTGCCTAAGGAGCATGCGGACTATAACGAGCTCGAACGAATATTCAAGGATACGCTGACGGCAGTTGCAGACTTTCAGGATGCGGAGTCCGGAGTATGGTATCAGGTTGTGAATGAGGCTGGACGCAAAGGTAACTATTTGGAAGCCTCGGCTTCCAGCATGTTCACCTATGCGATGGCGAAGGGAATTCGGCTGGGACTTCTCGGTTCTGAATGGAACAATCCATTACAGCGGGCATTCCAGGGACTTATTGCTGAATTTATATTAGAAACCAAAGAAGGGTGGCTTAACCTCAACAAGACTTGTCAAGTGGCTGGACTTGGAGGGGCAGATCGTCGTGATGGCACCTATGCGTATTACATCAGCGAACCGATTATTACGAATGATCAGAAGGGGCTCGGTGCTTTCCTTTTGGCTTGTGCTGAATACGAGGAACTGATCCAGACAGGTGAGCTAAGCCTGCCTGTAACGGAAGGAGCTCAGCAATGACCATCTATAACATTGATGACTACGGTGCACATAAAAACAGCGGTCAGCTGTCCACCAAAGCCATTACAGCGGCTATCACTGCTGCTGAAGCAGCAGGGGGAGGAACAGTAGTGATCCCTGCGGGTACTTATACTACAGGAGCAGTTATACTGAGGAGCAACATCCACCTATATTTAAGTCCGGGAGCTACATTGTCCTTCAGTGACAAGCCAGAGGATTATCCTGTAGTCACCTCTCGCTGGGAAGGAGTAAGACGGGAGGTTCACGCTTCCTGTATCTATGGTGAACAGCTGGAGAACGTAATGATCTCAGGGACTGGCCGGATTGAAGGCAATGGTGCATTGTGGTGGGATAAGCAGAGGAATCATCCGGAGGAGCTTACGTATCCTAGACCGAAGCTGATCAGCTTCGACAGCTGCCGCCGAGTGACGATCAAGGATGTACAGCTGTTTAACTCGCCGAGCTGGACAGTGAATCCGATTCTATGCCATGACGTCACTATCGATAATCTCTCAATTCTGAACCCCGCCGATTCACCGAATACGGACGGCATTAATCCCGAATCCTGTTCGAACGTTAGAATCAGCAATTGTCATATCGATGTAGGAGATGACTGTATCGCGATCAAAGCAGGTACGGAGGATACAGCTCACCGAGTTTCGTGCGAGAACATCACAATAACGAACTGTACAATGGTGCACGGGCATGGAGCTGTCGTTATTGGCAGCGAGATGAGCGGCGATGTACGTAATGTAGTGATATCAAACTGCGTGTTCAAGCATACGGACCGGGGCATTCGTCTTAAGTCAAGACGGGGACGGGGCGGCACGGTTGAAGATATTCGCGTAAGCAATATCGTGATGGAGGATGTCATCTGTCCATTTATATTAAATCTGTATTACTTCTGTGGTCCTCGCGGTACAGATAAATATGTGTGGGACAAAAATCCGTATCCTGTAACGATTGAAACTCCACGATTTCGACGGATTCATTTCTCAGGGATTACGGCCCGTAACGTTCATGCAGCAGCAGGCTTTATATATGGTCTGGCAGAGCAGTATGTCTCTGAAATTACATTTGATCAGGTTGATATTTCCATGGCTGAGGATGCGACACCTGCAGTTCCTGCCATGATGGCAGGAATTGAAGAGATGAGCAATCGCGGATTCTTCCTTGGGAATGTAAGGGATGTAAGGTTCCGGAATGTGACGATCGAGAATCATCAGGGTCCTGCCTTTTATGTGGAGAATGGTGACACCGTTAAATTTGAGGGCTGTGAGTCGAGAAACACAGACCGTGCAGAAGAGCTTATTCACGAAGTTACGGTAAAGCCTTCTCAGGAGAATCCGGTATGAAGCCATCATCCGCGGATCCACTGTGGCACCTATTAGGAGACCTGCCTGAAGGAGGCGTAACAAGCTCGCGACTGCTGGCTGAGGAGGAGAAGGAGGGGTATCTTCTTCAGACGATTATGCTAGAACTGTATGGAATGGAGCAGGTATCCATATCAATGGCTCTGCCGCTAGAACAGAAAGGTCCATACCCTGTCGTTGTATTCAACCATTCCCATGGGGGCAATTATGCGGGAGGACGCAAGGAATTTGTAACGAGCAGCCATTATCTGCAGCAGCCATCCTTTGCTAAGACACTGACCTCCATGGGATATGCGGCTTGTTGTATGGATATGCGTGGATTCAACGAGCGCTCGGGCCGAACAGAAAGCGAGCTTGTCAAAGAAATGCTGTGGCGGGGAGAAGTATTATGGGGCAGAATGCTTCGTGATAATCAATGCTTGCTTGACTATATTTGTACGCGAGAGGATGTAGATTCCAGCCGCATCGGTACGATCGGCATGTCTATGGGGGCGCTTATGGCGTGGTGGCTTGCGGCACTGGATGATCGAATCAAGGTGGTCGTTGATATTTGTGGTCAGGTCGATGCCCACACCTTGATTATGAAGAGAGGCCTTGATCATCACGGGTTCTATTCATATGTACCCGGACTGCTGAAGCATTTCACAACCCTATCCATTCAGGAAAGGATTGTCCCGCGCCCCAGACTGAGCCTAAACGGGCGGGATGATCGGTTATGTCCTTATGAAGGAGTCATTCTGCTCGCTGATGGCCTTGAATCTGCATATGAGAAGGCAGGATATCCTGAGCACTGGCAGCATATAGAGACCGGATCGGGACATATGGAAACAGCAGAGATGCGTTATGCCTGGAAGGATTTCTTAGTCAAGTATTTGTAATCTACTATTCATCTTGTAAAGGGAGGCGTTAGCTTGATTACGAACAATACGAAAGAGACGAATATCAAGACCATTCAGAATCCGATACTTCCTGGATTTAATCCTGACCCTTGTATGATCCGTGTGAACGATATGTATTATATTGCGGTTTCTTCCTTCGAATGGCTGCCAGGTGTTCGAATCTATCAATCGGATAATTTGGCGGATTGGGAGTTTTGCACGGATGTGTTAACAGATCAAGTGAACCTGAAGGGGAATCCCAAGAACTGCAGTATTTGGGCTCCACAGATCAGCTACCATGAGGGTCTGTATTACTTAATGTATACCGATGTGAAGAGCACGAAACGACCTTTTAAAGATACCCATAATTACCTCATTACATCCCAGTCAATTACAGGGCCATGGTCAGAGCCCATCTATTTGAACAGCAGCGGCTTTGATCCATCCCTGTATCATGATGACGACGGGCGAAAATGGCTGTTAAACTGCTTGTGGGATTATCGAATTACGGAGGGGAATAAGTCCAGCGGAATTGTCATACAAGAATATGACCCGGAGCAGCAGAGATTGATTGGAGAACCCATTAAGCTCTTTGATTGTACGCCGCTCAAGAAGACAGAAGCTCCTCATATCTATAAACGAAACGGATATTACTACTTAATTACAGCGGAAGGTGGAACGGGCAGCGGACATGCGGTTACTGTAGCCCGGTCTACGGAGCTGCTCGGTCCTTACGAAGTGGATCCTCAATATCCGATGCTGACTTCAAGTGATAACCCGGAGCTTGAGCTTCAGTGCGCCGGGCATGGGAGCTTGGTCGAAACGCCTGAGGGTGAGTGGTACATGGCTCATTTATGCACTCGGCCGGTTGAAGGAAAGTACCCTATACTTGGCAGGGAAACCGCATTGCAGCAGGTCTACTGGGATTCGGAAGGCTGGCTCCGATTAACTTCTGGCGGACATTCACCTCAGACAGAGGTTCCTCTTCCCAAGGGTGCGGTGGTTAGAGGGAAGCGCAGCACAGACTTCTATGATGATTTTACGGGAGCTGGGTTGAGGCCTGAGTGGAATACACTGCGTATCGTGGCAGACGATCAATGGTGCAATTTATCAGAGAGGCCCGGATATTTGAGAATTCATGCAGGAGAATCGGCCCAAAGTCTGTTCGAGCATCATATCTTGGCAGTTCGACAGGCGGATACGCATTTCCGAGCTGAAACAGAGCTGGACTACGAGCCAGCGATGTATCTGCAAATGGCAGGACTCATGCTGTATTTAAACGAAGACAATTATTGGTTTGCTTATGTAACTCGAGAGAAAGAACAGGGTAAAGTGCTTCGTCTGATGCGCTGTGAAAAAGAAGAATTTACACTGGAGCCCGTCATTGTGAAGCTGGAAGAGGGTAAGCCTTTACAGCTCGCTGTCGATATATCCGGCGTAAATGGACAATTCTATTACCGGACAGAGGAAGGCGAATGGAATGAGCTCGGTGAGGCCCATCATGTCGGATTTTTATCCGGAGGGTTCACGGGGAACTTTGTTGGAATTGCAGCTCATGATATGAATCAGTTCATGGGCAGCTATGCGGACTTTTCTTATTTTCGTTATACAGGCAGGAAATAGTTAAAGTGCAACTACATTACAGTGGACAAAAGGAAATAAGGCATAAGTCATCTTCCATCCACAGAAGAGGCTCATGCCTTATTTTGTGATGCATACACAAGAGCTGACACAGAATCAGATCTTATTCCTCATATAAAAGCCTTAGTTTGCTTTTTTGGCTTTTCCTGACTTGGCGGCTCTTGAGTATTGTTCCTTGATAAGATCAGCAGTCAGCTGGCCTGATAAAGTAACCATAGGGACACCTCCGCCCGGATGCGTAGAACCGCCGACAAAATACAGATTCTCAATCAAGTCACTGCGGCTAGGTACCTTGAATCCACCGTTCATCTTTCGGTCTGTCACCACACCATAAATGGAGCCGCCATTAGCGCCATATAACCGCTGAAGATCGTCGGGGATAAAAGTATACTCGAATTCGATGTGCTGGCGTATATCCGTAAGTCCCATTCGTTCAAGCTTATTCAGGACAAGCTCCCGATACGCTTCTGCATTGGATTCGAAGCTCTTACCCGGCTTAAGCGGCGGAACGTGGGTGAGGACGAACAAATTTTCTTTTCCCTCCGGAGCTTGAGTGGCATCTGATTTACTAGAAACCCCGATATACACGGTAGGATCATCGGAAGGAATACCCTTGTTAAAGATGTCGTCAAATTCCTTCGCCGGATCCTGAGAGAAGAAGAAGTTATGATGGAGCAGCTGCTCGTACTTCTTGTTGACCCCTAATAGTAGAACCAGCCCGGATACGGTTGGCGCGAATTTATTCAGTTTTTTAGCTGAGTTCAGAGCTCCGTTCTGATCCTTCAATAATGAATGATAGGTTGGAATGGCCTCCAAATTAGAGACGACAAGGTCGGCATCCAGCACGGTTCCGTCTTGCAGCGTCACGCCGGTTGCGATCTTATCCTTCGTATTAATCTTCGTCACCTTGGCGTGGGTGCGTATAGTTACACCTTGCTCATCAAGAACCTTCAGCATTCCCTCTGCGATATTGTACATCCCTCCATCTACATAATAGATCCCGAGTCCGAGCTGCACATAGATGAGCTGAGACAGAACAGCAGGAGCATGGTAAGGGGAGGAGCCGATATACATAATGAAGAAATTAAACAGCTGTCTTAAATGCTTATCCTTCAGATATTTGTCGGTGCTTTGCGCCATGGTACGGAGCGGGTCCATTGCCAGCAGCTCTTTGATTGAATGCATCCCGCGAAGCTCATCAAGACCCGAGAGACTTCTGGCATAAATGCTGCGTCGATTCATATCGTACTGCTTCTGACAGTACTGAAGATATTTTAAGAAATCTGCGGCATCCTCTGAAGAAATATCCTTAATGGTGGACAGCATCTCAGGCAAGTCACTAGTTACGTCAATGGTTACACCGTCTTCAAAAAAAGTTCGCCACTGCGGCTCAATCCGTACCAGCTTCATATAATCTGCCAGCTTGCGTCCAGTGCTCTCAAACAGCTGCTCTAATACCCATGGCATCGTCAATATAGACGGACCTGTATCGAAGGAATACCCTTCACCCGATCGAACGTTCAGCTTACCTCCTGCACGTTCATTTTTTTCAAGAACGGTAACTTCATGACCATCGGCTGCGAGTCTCATTGCCGCTGACAGGCCGCCCAGTCCACCGCCGATGACAATCACTTTTTTGCGCATATTTATTCTCCTCTTCTCCTTCTCTGATCTCGTCGCACCGTATAAAGAGGGTGATATACGGATCATAATTGAAGTAAAAATGCTTAATTACCATACTTACCGGAAGTGCGAAGAAATAAACAGCAGGTGACGCTCCATTTCCTGCTCATATACAGAGGAGGTATATATGTGATGTCACTCATATGGATCCTGGCTGGCCTGATTTCCGGCATCTTATTATGGTCAGAGCTTAAACTGCTGCCGGGAACTAGCGTAAGGCAATCAAGGCGCAAGAACAATCGAGAAGAGCCCCTTGGTAATCCCGCACAAGAAGCGAAGAAATTGACCATAAGTGTGATCATTCCTGCACGGAATGAAGAGAATAATATTGGCAGACTGCTGAAGTCCTTGCGAGAACAGATGAATTCACAGGATGAGATTATTGTCGTGGATGATGAATCGTCAGATCGAACTACAGAGATCGCATACAAGCGGGGGGCAAAGATTATTAAAGCAGGTCCGCTTCCGAGGGGATGGATGGGAAAATGTCATGCCTGCTTCCGAGGGGCTGCGGCTGCGAATGGAGAAATACTGATCTTCCTCGATGCGGATACATATCTGAAGAAGGGAGGGCTTAGTCAGCTGGTACATGCCTATCAATCTGGCTTGATGTCTGTTCAGCCGTTTCATGACACCTGGACCGCTTACGAGAAGCTGTCCGGCCTATTTAATATCGTAGTTGCGGTGTCTGCCGGAAGTGGCAAGAAGGGAACAGGTGCTTACGGTCCATGTGTAGTGACTAGTAGAGAAGCTTATGATAGCGTCGGCGGACATGAGCAGGTAAAGGGCGAGATATTGGATCATCATGCACTGGCTCTTCGATTTGAAGCCGCAGGATATTCGGTTGTTAATTATATTGGCAGAGGAGCGCTTCATTTTCGGATGTATCCGGGAGGCGTTAGAGAGCTGTTTCAAGGCTGGATTAAGAGTATGGCTTCGGGTGCAGCCGCAACCCGATTTACCAAGCTTTTTACTGTCGTTCTATTTCTGATAGGCGCATTCACGGCAGCTCTGACTCTCCTATTCTGGGACTACGGATTGATGTCTGTCGCTGTTTATGGACTGTATTCAGCTCTTATGGCAGGACTCCTTCGCAAAGTAGGGAAGTTTGGAGCTATATCGGCCATACTTTACCCTATCCCGCTGCTTGCTTTTATCAGTGTATTCTCTGTATCGATGCTGCACACCTTTGTTAACAGGCAGGTTCGCTGGAAGGGAAGGGAGCTTGCCCTTGATCCAGAGGAGAATCAACAAGGATAAAGAACAGAAGAGGGATGTCCATGGATTCGCAGATGTTGAGTGTTATATGGAATATAGGAATAAATGCTGGGGCGTGGCTTCTGCTTCACCTGCTTGTGACTGCAGTTCACGCCCGGCTGCCGGATCGCTGGTTTGCAGTCACTGGATACCCGGCTTCTAAAAAGGAACTGTTATTCTACACGAACGGGCTAAAGATCAAAGCTTGGAAGAAGCGTCTTCCTGATGGTGGAGGCTGGTCGAAGCAAGGCTTTCGTAAAAAAAGGATCGAAGAGAGGAGTGAAGCCTACTTGGAGCGGTACCAGCTTGAGGCTCATCGTGGGGAGTGGTGCCACCTCATTTCTATGCTGCCTGCGCCTTTGTTCTTCCTCTGGAATCCTCCCATGGTTGGGATGATGATGGTCCTGTATGCGCTCGCAGCCAATCTGCCTTGCATATTTGCCCTCCGGTATAATCGGGCTCGGATCCTCCGTCTTCTAGATCGAAGAGCTGCACCAATCGCCAGCGATTCTGTTGTACAAATAGACCCAGGCACAAGATGATCGCCTGGGTCTGATATCATTAAGATGCTTATACTTCAATGGATTTAATGATGCGGGCAGGGTTGCCCCCAACGACGACATTGTCCGGTATATCCTTGGTAACAACGGCTCCACTGGCAACGACGACATTGTTCCCAATAGTTACACCAGGATTAATAATGGCGCGTCCGCCAATCCAGACGTTGTCTCCAATGGTAACTGGTTTGCCGAATTCCTCATACCGTTCACAGCGGGACAGCGGGTCGAGTGGATGCGTTGCCGTGTATATATGTACACCTGGCGCGAGCAGACAGTTGTTTCCGATTCTAACCTCGCACACATCAAGGATTACACAGTCAAAGTTGGCGTAGAAGCCGTCTCCGACATGAATGTTGTAACCATAATCGCAGCGGAAGGTAGATTCCACACAAATATTGTCTCCAACACTTCCAAACAATTTGCGAAGCAGCTCACTCCGGTGTTCGCGGTCGCTTTCAATAGACTGATTATAGAGCCGGGTCAGCCTTCTAGCGTGCTCACGGTCCTTCGTAAGCTCGGCATCTCCTGCCAAGTATAACACCCCTGCAAGCATTTTTTCTTTTTCTGTCCTCATGTTGAGTTTTCCTCCTGGCGTATTCATTCACTATAAGATTATCGCTAAATATAAGATCTCGTGCAAGGAGGAAGTCCGTGAACTTTTTTTCTTATAACTGCGGTGATGTGTGTAATCCCTATGGATGGTTAGTACTGTACACCTTCACTGGTCAAGTCCAGCCATTCTACTTCCTGTTGTGTCAGCTGAACGTTGGCCCCTTGATCGCAGGAAGCCAGCTCCGCTGGATTACGGGCGCCGATCAAGGCACAGGTTGGGTAGTTCTGATTCAGTACATATGCGAGTGCGATCTGAATAACGGTAACGCCTTTATCTTCTGCAAGCTGCTTCGCTCGACTGAGTCGCTCCCAGTTCTGATCATTATAGAACACACGCACAAGATCAGCATCATCCTTGTTATCAGGTGTAAATTTGCCAGTGAAAAATCCACGGGCCTGCGACGACCAGGATAACAGAGGGAGCTGGGTTTCTTCATGCCACTTGCTCGTTTCTTGATCGACGGATACACATCCCGGCCAGAAGGGTTCATTTGCCTTGGCAAGACTTAAATTCGGACTGCTGAATGTAAAGCCAGCAAGTCCATTGCTTGCGGCATATGCATTCGCTTCGGTAAGACGCTGCCAGCTCCAATTGGATGCACCTGCGGCTCCAATCCGGCCGGCAGCAATATGCTCATTCAGTGCATCGATGATATGCTCGACTGGAATTGACGGATCATCCCGATGAAGGCCGTACAGCTCGATGTGATCGGTCTGCAGACGCTCCAGGCTGACAGCCAGATCGTGATCAATAGCCTGTTTGTTCACCCGCGGACCTTGTCTGTCGTGATGAGCCCCCTTTGTGAAGATGGCAATCTTGTCCCGATTGCCTGACTCCTGCAGGTAGCGTCCGATAACCTCTTCACTCTGACCTCCGGTATAGATATGTGCAGTATCGATCGTGTTGCCGCCGATGGCCAAGAATGCTTCGATATTGGTCACGACCTGATCAAAATTTTCATGCATGAAATAATCGGAACCTTTAATCAAACGAGAAATAGGCTTCTTTGATCCTTGAATCGAAATATATTCCATATCCATTTCCTCCTTAAGAGTAATGTGCAGAATTGTTCTTCTTGACTAATTAGAGGGTGATTCTTTCCCGCTTCGTAGCCGAGACAAGAGCAGACTCAACGACTCTCATATTGCGGACGGCATCCGACGGTGTAAATGCGGGTGTACTGCGTTCAAAGACGACATCGGCAAAATGATCCACCATAGCAGAGTATTGATTAATGACCGGCACCTCGATCTCACGTTTGCCCAGCTTGCCATTCACGATAAATCCTGCTTCGCTGTCATGACTGCAAACGAAGGCAGAAGGGACTTCAATGGTTCCTTCCGTACCGAGCACTTCAAGCCGATTCCGGAAGGACGCCCACATACCACAATCGAAGATCAGCGAGACATCGTTCGGAAATTCGAGGAATCCGGAAGTCATCATGTCTACATCGCCGTGCTTCGGCGAGAAGAACGATTGTGCTGTTACGGCCTCCGGCTCCAGTCCGGTCAAGAAGCGGGCAGCACTGATTGGATAGCAGCCGACATCATATATAGACCCGCCGCCCATCTCCTTGTTAAAGCGGATGTTGTTTGTACTGTCTCCGCTGTTGAATGTAAAGTTCGCATGAAGACCACGTACGGTGCCGATCTCACCGGAAGCGATTACATCTTTGATCATTTGATATCTGGGATGATGGCGATACATGAATGCTTCAGCCAAGTGAACGCCTGCTTGCTCACAAGCGATTACCATTCGCTCAGCTTCCTCAGCCGTTAACGCGATGGGTTTCTCACACAGCACGTGCTTACCTGCTTCGGCCGCTTTGATCGTCCATTCCATATGCAGATGGTTCGGCAATGGGATATAGACAGCATCGATGTCGTCTGAGGCAAGCAGATCTTCATAACTGCCATAAGCATGTTTGATGTTCAGTTCCTTGGCGGCTTCTTCTGCTTTTGCTTGATCCCGGCTGGCGATCGCAGTAACTTCATTAAACTGGGAGTATTGCAGTCCGGGAATGACGGATTTTCTTCCTATATTGGCAGTACTGAGTATACCCCATCGAAGTTTTTTACTCATATGCTTTATATCCTCCTGACTAAATATTATGATGATATTGTCATTGTATTGAATTTGGAATGAAATTAAAATAATACGATTTTGTGTTCGAATAACACAATATTGTTCTACATTGGAGGAGTAGGCGATGCAGCGGCAAAGTCACTTGGTCACAACTCAAAATCCTCGGTTTTTTTGTTATCCCGAATCGGTAGGAATGTACAGCGATATGCCTAAACATACGGTGACAAGACAGAAGGGAGCATTAAACAATTTTAATATTCACTATATTGCTTCCGGTAAGGGCTACATCGAAATCGATGGCATGCTGCAGGAGCTCGGGGCGGGTGATGCCTTCTTGTACTTCCCGCTGCAGGAGCAACGATATTTCAGCAATGAGCAAGAGCCATGGGACATTCGGTGGGTCCACTTCTATGGAAGCAATATGACAGAATATATGCTGGATCAGGGATTTCAGCATCATCGAATATGGAGCCTGCGGAATGGGGCCGAGTGGGAAAAAGCTCATCTCGAGCTATTGACTGAAGCAGAAAATAACAAGATGTTAAATCCGACAATGCTGTCTACGCTTACTTTTGCCGTCGTGACGGAGTTTGTCCATCAGGCTGTCCCGCGTACAGGCAATGGCAGCAGATCCGGTGGATCCATTCAGCGTATTCTAGATCTGCTGCCTGAGCTTCAACAGGAGGCGGTAAAGCCGTTCGAGCTAGAACTGTGGGCAAATAAAGCGGGAGTTAGCGTTCATTATTTTTGCAAATTGTTCCGTAAGGCCATCAATATGACACCGATGGATTTCGTAACCCAGTGCAGACTCCAATATGCGAAGCAGGCGCTACTGGTACAGGAAGAGCGTACGATAGGAGACATCGCCTCAGAAGCGGGGTACCCTAGCAGCAGCTACTTCAACCGGAAGTTCCTGGAGCATGAGGGAGTGACGCCCACGGAGTATCGGAGATTATTTGGCAGGACAAATTGAATAGCAGAACAAGCTTGGGCTGCTTGATCCAAGAGAGCATCCGAGCAGCATTATGCCTTTTTCTTATGTTCTAAATGGATTGTTTTTTTACGTAGCTGCTTGTTTAATCCTGTGGATCGCGAACCGAGTGTACATTATCATTCGGAGATAGGGACTGAATAGTAATTACATTAGAGCCGCTGACTTAAACTGGACCCCTGTTGCTGGACAACCTTCTAACAGCTGGAGGTTCAGTACAGTTTTTGCGGCTTTTTTCAATATCGTAGTGCGTTTTTGTTGTTTCGATATTCTTTTGGGGTCATCTGATGATGTTTTTTAAACGACTGAATAAAGTGATTCACTTGATTGAACCCAACCTTCTGGGCAATCTCTGTAATCGTATATTGGGTAGATTCTAGCAGCTCACAGCTTCTCTTAATGCGGTACTCAACTAGATAGGTATATGGAGTCCTATGTATGCTTTTCTTAAAGCTGCGGGTACACTCCGATATACTCAAATGCGCTTCGTCTGCAATTTCCTTCAACGTTATCGTGCTCGTGTAGTGTTGGTGAATATAGCTAAGCATCAATTGCATTCGTTCCTGCTGTAGTTTGTTATGTTTAGAAGACTCTTCTGAAGATAGTGAAATATGAGAGATGAAGATGAGCCATAACTGAACCGTATCTATGGAAATTTCATATTGCCATCCCCACTTTTTTGGTGAATCAAATTTCTTCTTCAGCTTCCAGAGGATTTGCAGGATTTCATTATGCCACGCTTCATTCCCCGGGATCTCAACGGACAGCAGGGAAGAATTCGTGAAGGGAAGAACATGGGTTTTCTCCATCGCACTATTAGAGTAAAAAGCGAGCAGCTTCTCAGGAAAATTAAAACTGACATACTGGCCGTCTGAAGTTAAGTGCGTAACAATATGAAGAACCCCTTTATTAATAAAAATAGCCTGTCCCTCTTCTAAATCATAATTAATTCCATTAATTTGAATCGTTAATTTCCCTCTGGTTACTAAAGTGAACTGTAAGTCCTCATGCCAATGCAGATCATTAAATCCCCGTCCTCGCGGAATCGACTCACGGACGGAGTGGGTGTACATAATGTAAGGAAATCTCTCGTCAGGATATTGGATGGTTTCGTGCAATGGTTTTTTCAATCGTAAGGCTCCTTTAATTGACGATATTTCTATATAATTCAATGATATATTTACACAAAATAGCAAATGGTGATGATATTATTATATCCAGCTTCGGCTTATCTGTGCACAGATAATCAATTTGTAATCATGATTACTGGGAGGAGCCATGTTAAAACATAATAAACCATCCATGATTTCACATCCATTTGTTCTGTTGTTTATCAGTATTTTATCCGTTTCGATATCTTCCATCATGATCAAGTTCTCGGATACACCGACTTCGGTGGCTGGGATGTACAGACTCTTCATCTCCGTTATCATCATGCTCGCGTTCGTTCCGAGGAAGCAGCTCGTTTCCATTCAACTGAGTAAAAGAGAAGGCTGTATCGTTCTTCTTGCTGGTGTATTTTTAGGGTTATACTTTTTGTTTTGGATGGAATCGCTTGTCTACACCTCTGTTGCAAGCTCTATGGTGATCTTGTCATTGCAGCCGTTATTTGTAATGCTCGGTTCCTATTTTTTGTTCAAGGAACGTGTTAGCCTGCTAACGGTTGTGTGTATGATCATTGCTCTTTTTGGCTCCATCTTCATCGCATGGGGAGACATCAGCATATCAAGAGAAGCTCTATTTGGAGATGGCTTGTCCTTCATCGGTACCCTGTTCGTGTCGGCTTATTTACTCATGGGCCAAAAAGTAAGCAACAAAATCGATGCCAATGTTTACAGCATCATTGTCTTTTTTATCGGTGGTACAGTGATGCTCATCTATAATTTGTTTCAAAATTATTCACTGGTTCAATATCACCTATCGGACTGGATCTATTTTTTGCTCCTTGCCATTATTCCGACTATTTTTGGCCAATACATTTTTAATATATTGTTGAATTCTATTGGGGCAACTACCGTTTCAGTAGGAATCATCGGGGAGCCGGTGCTCGCCATTATTCTTGCTTATTTCTTCTTAGGGGAAATGATATCTGTGTTTCAGCTCATAGGCGGCATGCTGACTCTAATGGGTATGGGCTTGTATTTCTGGTCAAAATCGTTGAAGTACAGTGTTCAGCGTACGAACTGATTTGATGTATAATGATGATCTAACTAACATGAAGAGCCTGTCGTAGGAGTGGAGTCGATTTAATGCTTAAAAAGTTTGGATTTTGGTTACCATTATTCAGTCTATTCGTGTGCTTATATAATGCTATAGGTGAGGATGACAAGAACTTATTACTATATTTCACGAGTCCTCATCTGATGTTTATTGAGAGTTACACCTCCATTGGACGTCAATTCAATGGCATGTTAGCACTTTACTTGATTAATATCGTCGGATGGCTTGTGATCGGTATCATGATTGATCTAATCGTAAAAGCGATAAAACGAAGATAAAAAAAGGCAGCATTTCAAGCAGGGGGGAGTTCCACCTATCACTTGAACTGCTGCTATTTTTATCTAAATCGACTCAATCTGTCCCACGTCAGGCGGGAACCAGAGATACCGCAAATCAACCCATCCTTGTGATCCGGGCCTGATGCCTCGGACGGAGGGCAGGAAGGAGGTCTGAAAGGGACGGTCGTACATGACGTACAGATGATCCTGTTCGATCAGTTGTTCTTCGATCTGCTGCAGCATACGTAATCTCTCATCTGCGCTCCGTACCAACAATATCTGGTTTAGGCCATTTAATAGGTTCTCTTCAACAGAACACTCTACATGGGAGGATAAAGTTAAGTACAAGTCATGACGTCGGAGAGACTCGTCCCAGTCCATTAGGAGAGAGAACAGAATGAGATCAGACTCCATCCGAATAGGACCTTTAAAATCCTCGGGCATAAACACCTTTACTCTTACTTTGTAACCAAATCGCTCTAGGCGCTCCTTAATATTCATCGCGTCCGGCCGATATTGCGGAATCGTAATGAGTACAAGGTAGGTTCCGTCTACGCTATCTGGCAGCAGAGCTTTTGGGTGGATTCCGGATAAGGTCTGCTCTTCATACTTAATACACTGAAACACATGTTTGCGTACTTTGGGATCTTTCAGCGGTCCTTCTTTTCTCGTATTGCAGGTCAGCAGCTTGCGTACCAAGGTATGTGAACTATACTGGCTCTGGTTCTGCTTAATATTGCTGTTGCCAAGCAGCACATGGAAGAGCGGGTCCGCTCCGTCCTGGGCTTCCGCATTCTGTTCGGGCAGTGACCAAGGAATCTGAATAATCTCCACAACATCCAGGTGAGGACGCGAGATAAAATAAGCCGAGAACGCCTCAAGGATACACATGCTGGAGTTAAACTCCGTTATCTTAAAGGGACCCGTTCCACTGAATCGGATCTCATCGTGTTCTGCTGCTTCATCCAGTCCGGAAGGAACGATCACTGCCCTGCTTGTACATAAGAACGGCAAAAAGTGCTCGTTCGGAGCGTTCAGCGTAAACCTAACACAGGTGCTGCCGAGCGCTGTAACGGATGCGATGGACTGTACGACAAAATTATAAAGTAAAGGCTCTCGATGCTGTCTTAATCGTTCAAAGGTGTATACGATGTCGTCAGCAGTGAGCGTTTTTCCATGATGAAAGTAAACATCCTTGCGCAAATAAAATATCCACGTCATTCGATCCTCACTGACATCGTAGTCATGAGCAAGATGAGGAATAACTTCTCCCGTCTCGTTCCGAGTCAGAAGTCCGTCGTAGATGTGACTTGTGACAAAAGACTCTGCCAGCAGATTCATAGCCAGCGGATCCATCGTGTGAATTTGCTGACGTAGTGGCAGGCGAAGGATATCGATCTGCTCTTTATCCTCATTCACCTGGGTGTGATGTCCAAAATAACGCATAAGCCATCCTTGCAGACGGCCGGGCAATTTAGCCGAATCGGTATATTCTTTAATGTCATCCATGACTTTCTTAATCTCATGGCGGTCAATCGCCTTGATCATGGAGATGGCGGCAATCTCTTCTGGATCAACCCGAAATTTAAGCTCAGAGCGCTTACCTCGTCCCCGTTGTGAATGCCACTCAATCCAGCCTTCGGCTTCCATTTTACGAATAATATTAAGGGCATTGCGGTGTGTGCATTCCAGCGTTTCTGCCATCTCATCGAGAGTAATTTGTACGCTTGCTTCGCTTCCATAGTAACCATGCAGTCGTAAAAATTGGGAATGAAGCTTCATTCGTCATTCAGCCCCTTACTAAAATACGAAATTTACATAAGTATATTTTCTATTTATTTTCATATTTTATCACCTAAAATTAGGATTATAAACCTAAAGTTTTGGGGGACGCTCAAATGAAGTTAAATTTACCTGTCATAAAATCACCCGCGCGCAGCTTATTCACACTCCTAGGTGCTGTGATTCTTGCGATCATCCACCAGAATTTGTTCTTCGAACATGCACCTGGAGTATCCATTCCTGTATTTATCCTACTGTTCTATGGCTATGTGCTGGGATTTGCCGGGGATCGACTGCACGGACTATCACCCTTTGCTATTTTTTTGTTTGCAGTTATTTTCATGCTGTCGTTAACTTACTTACTCTTTGATAATCCGATATTTTATGTGCTCAATATCCTGATCCTCCCCGTCCTGGTTGCTTACCATGTGACATTGCTGCTGGGCTACAACCCTCAGGTCTGGTGGAAGACTGGAATTATTAAAGATATACTGTCGCATTTAATTCCAAGGACCCTTAGACATATCCCTACCGCCTTTACCAGTATCACTTCTACATACTCTAAGCGGGTTAATGAAGGTTCAAGAGCCATCAGCCGTAAAATCGTATTCGGAGTTGCCATCTCCGCACCGCTTGTCATTATTGTGATCTCCTTGCTGTCTTCTGCTGACGGTATGTTCGAGAGAGTGATGTTCGGTATTCCGAGGTGGTTAGATGAGATTACCTATAGTGAAGGATTTTTTCGATTCATGTGGATCTTGATGTTCACGTTGTTCTTCTTCGGATACGTATATGGATTTATTCATCCAGTGTCCGTGAGGAAGACAGATCCGGAGACGACGCATTGGAGAGAGGCAGACATCGCCACTCCTCAAGAAGGAGATCTATTGAAGGGGGAACCTGAGTGGAGATCATTAGCAGAAACAGCGGGTACTAAGGATAGAATATCAGAGAGCGGGCCTGATTCTCTTCGTCTGCGACTGGATCCGATTATTGCCTCCACCGTTCTGACGATGGTGAATGTCGTCTACCTGGTGTTCGTTATTCTGCAGTTCACTTATTTGTTTGGAGCCTTTGAAGGAGCACTGCCCGATGGCATGACTTATGCCGACTATGCAAGAAGGGGCTTTGCCGAGCTGATGCTTGTCGCGCTGCTTAATTTCGGAATTCTGATGGGGGTACTCCTGTATACGGACGATAATGGCTCAGGCGTACTTCAAATTATTCAAAAAGTGCTGCTCTACATTCTCGTAATCTGTTCGATCATCATTTTGTATTCAGCCTTTTCCAGACTGGCATTATATGAAGAAGCCTATGGCTTTACTTATCTCCGATTTCTTGTGCATGCTTTCATGCTGCTTCTCGCCATACTTATGGTTATTGCCGGTCTGAGGATCCATTTTGAACGAATTCCTCTGGCCAAGTGTTATATCGTCTTCGGGCTTGCAGCGTATGTTGCGATCAATTATGCGGGGATGGACAACTATATTGCCGAGAAAAATATCGAGCGGTATCACATCCACCAAAAGATGGATCCTTATTTCCTTAGCTCATTGTCTATGGATGCTGTGCCTGTGCTCATTGAGTTCAGCAGGGAGTATCCCGAGATTCAAAATGATCTTAAGGCAGACTATAATAGACTGAATGAGAGAGAACAAGCTTGGCCTTCCTTCAACGTAGCAGAATATCGCGCGCATCAAGCACTGAAGGCATATTTTGAGCAGGAGTAGAGCCATATCTTTCTCTTACAACATATAGATCGCGGGGATATTAACGGATGAAGAATTTGTCAGAAATCGAACAAAACATATTGCAGTCGGCTGAGGTATATGTGAAGCATGAATTGGGGCAGGAGAAAACAGGCCATGACTGGTGGCATATTCACCGGGTCGTAAGGTCAGCTGAAAAAATAGCTGCCGCAGAGCAGGCGGACATGTTCGTCTGTATGCTTGCTGCCTATCTTCATGATATCGCTGATGAGAAGCTGAATCCTTCCAAAGAGGCAGGGATGGCCAAGGTTGAGAACTGGCTTCAATTTCACTCGGTAACCGTTAAAGATCGGAAGCATATTCTGGAGATTATCTCTACCATGTCCTACAACGGCGGTCATAACCCGCCAATGCGCACGATTGAAGGTCAAGTGGTTCAGGATGCGGACAGGCTGGATGCGGTTGGTGCGATATCCATTGCCAGGGCGTTTGTCTATGCAGGGGCCAAAGGTCATTTGATCTATGATCCATCCATTAAGCCAAGAGAAGCTATGTCGACAGATCAATATCGCAATGAAGAGAGCACGGCAATTAATCATTTTTATGAGAAGCTTCTGAAATTAAAGGATCTAATGAACACCGAGTACGGACGAAAGCTGGCAGAACAAAGGCATGCCTTCATGGAGCAGTACTTGGAGCAATTTTTTAACGAATGGGAAGGTGAAGTGGTGTAAGCAGTTAAAGGACATATGAAATTGATATAGGTAGTGTATAATAGTTGCAAATAGATTAAAAGACAGAGGAGCTACATCACAATGGGAGTAGAGATCGAACGCAAATTCATGCTTACAGCCTATCCAATAGCTTTAATACAAGCTGGAGATATTGTCATGATGAAAGAGCAGTTTATAGAACAGACGTATCTTGCGCTGGACGGGGATCAGGAGCTGAGAGCCCGGAAGATAACAGATCTGAGCACAAACGAAGTAGAATATACCCATACCTTCAAGAAGGGGTGGGGCTTGGCACGAGAGGAAGTCGAATACCATATCTCGGAAGGGCTGTACAATCAGATTATGGAGGCTCACGGGACCATTCCGCTGACGAAGAAGCGAACTACCGCTGCGTGGAATAACAGAGTAATCGAGATCGATGAATATGACCAGATCCAGCTGGCGGTGCTGGAGGTGGAATTCCTGAGTCTGGAGGAAGCAGAGAACTTCATCGCACCCGAATGGTTCGGCCGGGATATTAGTACGAGCAAGGAGTACAGTAATAAGAAAGTATGGAGTGATCTGCAGAACCGGGGCGAGTAATAGAGTAAGAGTATGTGGATATTGGTATAGATGTAGTGGAAGCTGGCTCGAGCCGGCTTCTTTTGCATAATGGAAGAAAAATATAAAGTAAATGAAGAGATTGGTCAATATGTGAAAACAATCACAAATCGATATTAGGATTCATGTTACATTGTAGTCAAGAGATAAGAAGGAGATGAGAGTCATGAGAGAGTTAATGCCCGATCAAATAACGCGCTTGTATTTACAGAACTGTTATACCTGTGAGGATGCTGCATTATGCGCTACAGAAGAGGATTGCCTCAATTGTTGGACAGAGCAGGGCTTAATTGACAGGGAAGAAGAAGCAGGGGAGAATACACAGCATTATTTACGGATGATGCATGTGTGATGAATGGAGAGAATGAGCGCCTTAATTAAATATAGGCTGAATAGCAGCTGATCCAAAGCATGGAGGCGTATGCTTACGACGACATGCTTTTTTTTGTTGGCGGAAGCTTCCCCTTATATCCTGGGATTAAAAAGAGTATAATGATAGATATCTAAAGGAGGTGAATCCTTTTGCTATGGTTTGAGCTTCAAGATCTGCATCATTTGATTCCATATTTGGCATCTGCCGGCTTGGTATTTGCCGTAACCTGTGCATCGCTGCTTCATCTGATGGGAAGACTCGAGGAGTTTGGGATACGGAGAACTGCGGAATGGCCGGAATTCAATCCACCTCAGCGCCTGACCCGTGTGAAACGGGCTGTACGCTCCATATTAAGAATGATTCGTAGAATCAAAATTTCTCCTGATGATGATTCAGATGAGTGCCTTCCCTCGTTGATAACACGCAAGATCGATCAACGAGGAGGATATCAATGGACAAATCAAAAGGATTCCCTGGACGGACGTTACGGTTATACGGCATTATCGCGAGTGTACTCATCGCATTATTGTTATCAGGCTGCGGTTCGAATGTAACAGAGATTACGAGTAGTACGCCTGGTTTTTTTAATCATTACATTGTGTTTCCTATATCTTATGTGATCACTCATATGGCGGGATGGTTTCAGGGAAGCTACGGACTTGCGATTATTGTATTGACGATTGTTGTACGCTTGCTGCTGTTCCCGCTCATGCTCAGACAGACGAAATCTCAGCAAAACATGAAGCGTGTGATGAAGGGGATGCAGCCAGAGCTGGATGCACTCAAGAAAAAATACGAGAATAAGAAAGATCCGGAAAGTGCGCAGAAGATGCAGCAGGAGATGCTTGAGCTCTACAAGAAGCACAAGTTCAACCCGCTTAATATTGGCTGTCTGCCGATTCTAATTCAGCTGCCTATATTGACTGGTGTATATACGGCCATTAGGCTTATGCCGGAAATGAGCAGTCACACCTTCTTGTGGTTCACACTTGGAGAGCCGGATGTGATTCTGGCGATCATTGTAGCGGCGATCTACTTGCTGCAGACCCGAATTTCGATGAAGAACATGCCTGCAGAGCAGCGGAAGCAGTTTGCCATAATGGGCTATGTATCTCCGATTATGATGGCTTTCTTCTCGATCAGTGCACCTGCAGCGATTCCATTATACTGGATGGCCGGAGGAACTTTTCTTATAGTTCAGACCCTGCTGTTCCAAAAAATGTATCCAATGGAGCCTGCCGAAGATGATAGTCCTGCTTCCCCAGCACCCAAGACCAAAGGCACGAACCCAGCTTAATTAGGATAAAGCCCTTTTACTTCGTTTATGAAGTAGAAGGGCTTTTTTGCTTGGATAGGATAAATGGATTCGATCATTGTGACGATATTATATAGAGTCTGCTGTATTATGATCCTCTGAGCGAAACATTTCTGAATACATAGGAGTGAAAAAATGATTATTCAAGGGGGTTACAACTACTATATTGTAGTGCTCTCCATTATTATTGCCATTCTGGCTTCTTATTCTGCTCTCAGTATCACATCTAAAATATCAAACTCTAAAGGTAAAATGCAGCTATTCTGGCTGTTTGCCGGAGCCCTAGTGATGGGAGCTGGCATATGGTCAATGCATTTTGTCGGAATGCTGGCCTTTCATGTGCATACGGCCGTGGAATACGATGTGTGGCTTACGGTGCTCTCTATGGTAGCGAGTGTCGTTTCCTCCTTTATTGCGTTTTACATCACCAAGCCCCAAAATGTCAGCCGGTTGAAAATTGCATTCGGCGGGTTTTTCATGGGCAGTGGGATCATTATGATGCATTATGTAGGGATGGAAGCTATGATCATGCCGATGGACATCAGCTATGATCCCGTGCTGTGGATCCTGTCTGCGCTCATCGCTTATGCCGCATCGTATGCAGCGCTGTTCTTGTTCTTGAAATTCCGGAATCAAGCCTCTGCCAGCTGGTTGAAATGGGTATCCTCCATCGTTATGGGCTTTGCGGTCTGCGGAATGCATTACACAGGTATGAAGGCCGCTACATTCACAGGTCATGATCAGATGCCGACACATGATCACGCAGCTTCGGTGGATTTGTTTTTATTGTACGGAGTGACGGTGGCTACATTCATTATTTTACTTGTGTCATGGTGCGCCTTATTTCTTGACCGCCATGTGCTTGAGAGAATGGCCTACGAGGACAGTCTTACAGGGCTGCCTAATCGCAATGAGATGAATCGATTCTTTGATACTTATGCAGGCGATGAAGAGCTGGCCGTGTTATTTCTGGACCTGGATCAGTTCAAAGCGATTAACGATACCTTGGGCCATGACATCGGTGATCTGCTCATTCAGGAGGTAGGCACCCGCTTAAAACCGTTTATAGCTGTTGATCTGCAGGCTTTTCGAATTGGTGGGGATGAGTTCTTGTTCATCATTAAGAATTGCAGCTTACAACAAGCAGAAGCTTATGCGGAGAGAATCATCAAAGAAATAAAGAGGGTCCATCGCATTGAAGGAAATGAGCTCTATGTGACAGGCAGTATTGGAATCAGCATCGGATCCATTCAGCATACAGAGCGGTCTAGTCTGTTAAAAACGGCGGATACCGCCATGTACAAGGCTAAAGGACTCGGCAAAAATCAATATTGCATCTATACGGAGGATATGGGTGTCAAAGAAGTAAGGAAGATGGAGCTGGAGAAGGATTTGCAGCTTGCAATCGAGCAGCAGCAGTTCTATATGGTGTACCAGCCGAAGTGTAATGTGCGGACGAACAGCCTGGTCGGATTTGAGGCTCTGATCAGATGGGAGCATCCTCGATTAGGTCAGATATCTCCAGGTGAATTCATTCCGATTGCCGAAGAGACGGGACTGGTGATACCGATGACCAAATGGGTGCTGTTAGAAGCTTGCCGCCAGTGTAAAGAATGGCAGTCGCAGAGGATTCATCAACCCATTTCGGTCAACTTATCGTTTCGGCTATTTCAGACGGATAACCTGACGGAGTTAATCCCATGGGTACTACAAGAGACTCGGCTGGAGCCAGAGATGCTTGAGCTCGAAATTACGGAGTCCATGGTGTTTCACGATATCAATGACATCATTTCGCAGCTGCATCGAATTCGAAATACAGGAGTCCGTGTCTCCATGGATGATTTTGGCACAGGTTATTCCTCAAATGGATTACTGGACCGACTTCCGATCGACACATTGAAGCTCGATCGGCTGTTTACATACGACCTGGACACACCGAGTAAACGTGCGATCGTTCATGCCATTATATTGATGGCGGAGAAGCTCCAGCTGGAAGTCATTGCGGAGGGAGTAGAGAATGAGGAGCATATCGAGTTCTTAACTGAGCTTGGATGTTATGTCATGCAAGGGTATTACTATGGAAAACCGATGAAGAATGAGCGGATAGGACAGTGGATTGAGGACTTTCAAGTACCGGAGAGAGTTAGTAGTTAAGTATAAATAGAGAGGCTGCCATCAAATATGGTGGTCTTTCTTTTATGTAAGGGAGCTAACAACTTTCAAGACAGACGAAACGTCTTACTCTAGGGAGGGATTGTTGTGAACAAGAATGAGGGGTCTGACAAATTTAGCAAATTCGTATTATGGGTCATCATTAGCACCATAACCGAAATAATTACCTTGTATGTTCTTAGCTCAATGAATCCACACGATGACGGTTTTAATGCCTATTTTCGTTCGGTTAGCGGCTTCTTTTCTTTCTTTATAGGGTTGATCATTCCACTTACGATAATCATATTTCTATTCTTTTTTGTAATGCTGCTGCTGCATGACCGGCTGAGAGGTTTAACCCAGCTGAGTAAAATCGTCTACTATTTGTTTATATGCGTACTTTCAGGGATATTGCTGCACTTCGTATTTAATCCGGATTGGTATATGCTCTACTTTAGTTCATTCATTCCACCAGTCTTATTTGGCATTGTGCTAGAGAAGGGTTGGTTGAGACAAACTTAAGAGTTAGGTCAGTAGATTAGTATCTCATTGTATAATTAGGAAGTTAGACACCATGCATTATTCTTGTTGAAGCATCGTGATGGTTGTTGTACAGATAATCTCGTTGTTTGAAGTTTGTAAGTATGGGTTGTTTGAGAATATTTCTGAAGTTCAGACATAAGAGAGTTATATGAAAGGGATGCAAGATAGAGATTGTAATACAAATCAAGAACACTTGTACGCAGTTATAAATAAAGGTAAAATATAACTACAATTGAATCTTGGGTGGGCATGGTTTCCCTTCGAAAGGAGGTGAAGCCATGGAAGTGAAAGATGCATTAACGATTATGTTCCTCTTTGGGACGTTCATTCTTGCTCTTTTAACATACATCAATAATAACAACAAGAAAAAGTAAAAACCCACCCAAAGGTTGAGGCCAGAGGTGGGTTTTGTTCCTTTACGACTTAGAAGGGAATAGACCATCCAAGCCAATTGTACTGACCAAGTGTTCGCTGCACTTGGTCTTTATTACATATATAATATCACAAAGATAAAATGTATCAAAGCGTGAAATAATATTGAAAGTGATAATAAGAAAAAAGTGATAAGTTGAACGGTAAAACGAAGATGACATCCCCATCATATAACATAGTATTCACGCATCGGGGCTATCGCCCCTCGGTTGTTTAGATGTATAATCGTGGAAGAAGTTCAGACAACAAACGCCCCAGCCCAAGATAAGAGCTATCTATGGCT
The DNA here is from genome assembly GCF_028747985.1 of Paenibacillus urinalis. Taxonomy (NCBI): domain Bacteria; kingdom Bacillati; phylum Bacillota; class Bacilli; order Caryophanales; family Paenibacillaceae; genus Paenibacillus; species Paenibacillus urinalis. Next base: position 3,093,333 of record NZ_CP118108.1, on the reverse strand, counting down.
GGGGCGTTTCGTGAATACAAGAACGTTATAGGAAATCAACTCAAGATCGGATAAAACCAACAAAAAATACAGAGGGGATTAAAGAATGAATCCAATACTAATTGACTTTCCAAACCAATTTACAACAGAAAGGCTATTGATCAGAATACCTCAACCTGGTGATGGCAAAATAGTGTACGAAAGTATAATCTCATCGATCAATGAGCTCAAGCAATGGTTACCTTTTGCACAATACGAACAAAGTGAACAGACAATCGAAGCAAATCTACGAGAAGCACATGTAAAGTTCATTAAGAGAGAAGATCTGAGATTTCTGATATTTGATAAAGAAACTAACCAATTCATTGGTTCATCTGGATTGCATAGGCCAGATTGGGAGATTGGCAAATTCGAAATCGGTTACTGGATTGATACGCGTAAGAGTGGAAATGGATATATGACTGAAGCAGTGCAAGGGATAACAAATTTTGCCTTTGCAGAGTTGAAGGCTAGAAGAGTAGAAATTCGTTGTGATACTTTAAATTATAAAAGTAAGGCTATTCCAGAACGGATAGGCTTTCAATTTGAAGGTACATTAAGATGTGATGATTTATCAGTAGATAAAAGTCAAACAAGAGATACTCATATATATGCTCTAGTTAAATAAATAATTGGTGTTAGTGGATCGAATAGGCGTTGACCTCCTATAACAACATATTCACGCACTGAGATATCCATCTCTCGGTTCGGCAGAGAATTTCGGGGAAGCGGGAGCAGCTGGACAACTCTGCACTGGCTAAGTCTGTCGGACCCGGGGCATGCGCCACTTAAGCCAGTATGGGATTGTTAAAAGATTATCATATTATTTTGGAGGGCATAAAATGATCTTTGAAGTGACTACTCAAGTTCGGGTATCTAATATTGAAGAGGGACAAAAGTGGTATGAAATACTCTTAAATAGAAAACCTGACGTTATACCACATTGGGGAATTTGCTGAGTGGGAGCTAATCCCTGGGTGCTGGTTACAGGTTGCTGAAGGAACACCTACTGAAGGTAATGGTCCATTACGTTTGGGAACAACAAATATTGAGGCTAAAAGAGATATACTTGTAAAATTATTAAAAATAAACGATTTTGAAATATACTTAAGACCCGAGGTTTCAGTCAAATGGGGAACCTTTTCAGATCCTTGGGGAAATCGTCTTGGATTTTTCGAGTATTTGAATAAGAGTGAAGAACAAGAACGTATAAAGACGATCATTGGACCTAAAGAAATAGAATGAAAGAATGGATCAATCAAGAATTTAAATAGAAGAGCTGATTGGTGGGCATGGTTTCCCTTCGAAAGGAGGTGAAGCCATGGAAGCAAAAGACGCAATAACGATTATGCTCCTTTTTGGAACATTCATTCTTGCTCTTTTAACATACATTAATAATAACAACAAGAGAAAGTAAAAAAAACCACCCCAAGGTTGCAGCCAAAGGTGGGTCTATCTCCGTATTGACTAAGAAGGGACTACCCATCCAAGCCAATTGTATGGACCAAGTGTTAGAGCACTTGGTCTTTATTAAATATATACTACCATAATTGAAAAGATGTATCAAAGAATTAAATGAAATCAAATTCCAGGGCAGCACTTATTGATAAATTAAGATTTAAACAACTTAGAAAAAACATAGTAGAAAGTGTTGGCGAAGATCATAAGGATCTTGTACTTATCGATTATTTTGAACAAGAAAGTGAAATTATCTGTGAGTTTAAAGTATACAAAAAATATTAGTTAATGAAGGATATGTATACTACATCATCTCTTCTTCATTTGGATTAAATGGATGGATATTAGCTAAGAAAATTAAAGTTAATAAGATGGACTAATCGGAGTATAACTTAGAGAAGGCAGGATTTTTTAACAACATACTCACGTCGGTGGTAATATCTGAAAATGAGCGCTATAATCTTCCATATATTCATAGAGAGGGGACCACTCATGAACCAAAAGCCGTCAGAAGAAGAATACGCTGGTGATATTGGTGCGTATATCCGGTTAGTTCCGGAAGGCAACATCATTGACATCTTGCTCGCACAGGAAAAGCAAATGACGAAGCTGCTGTCATCCTTGACAGAAAGCCAAGGTGCTTATCAGTATGCCGAAGGAAAATGGACGCTTAAAGAAGTCGTGGGCCACATTGTGGACTCGGAGCGGGTCATGACGTATCGCCTGCTCCGGTTTGCAAGAGGAGACCAGACACCTCTGCCCGGGTTCGACCAGGAGGTGTTCATTCCTCCTTTTGGAAACTGGACAATTGCGCAATTGGCCGAAGACTACATGGCCGTAAGACAAGCGACGATAACGCTGCTACGCGGGCTGCCGGTGGAGGCCTGGTCTCGTAAGGGCACGGCTAACGACGTAAACATTACCGTGCGTGCCCTCGCGTACGGTATTACGGGACATGAACTCCACCATATGGGGGTCATCCGCACACGGTACCTAAGTTAGACGTTAAGAAGATTCGGGCGGAAGCTGCATAGACAAAGTGGCTTCCGTCTTGTTTTTCCATGCCCAACCCTCCCGTTCAAATGCAGATAGGAAATCAGAAGGGAAGTAGAATCCATGAAACGAGTTAATGTAGCATACTCCTTAATAACAGATCAATCTAAATCTAAAGTACTCGCAGTCAAGAATGTAGGACGCTCGAGTTGGTCTCTGCCTGGCGGTGCTGTCGAGCCTAATGAATCATTAGATCAAGCTGCTGTTCGAGAAGCCAAGGAAGAAACAGGGCTAGATGTTAAAGTCTACGGTATTGTAGCAATCAACGAATGCCAATTTGATAAGCTACAGGAGCATGCACTATTTATAACCTTTAGAGCAGAGATCATTGGAGGGATCGAAGAGATATGGAGACCAGATGAAATTTCTGAAATTGCTTGGTTAGATATCGAACAGGCAGATGAATTAATGCCTTATCATAAGAATGGCTTTAGGAGCTTAATCTACGGCAATGAGATTACCTATTTTAATGAAGGGATCAAATAAATGAGATCAACGGGATTTCATATATAAGAACACTTGTGCGTAGAAATAATTTGAGGTAAAATTTGACTGAAATCAAATCTAGCATTGAACAAAAATGAGGTGTTTTATCTGATGAAATCCACGGATCTGATTATTCTGAATTTTGAAGAAGTACGAAGAAGAAGTATGAAAGTATGGACATCCATACCTTCTGAGTATTTGAATTGGAAGCCAGATGATCAAGCAATGAGCTGCATTGAAATGATTCGTCACGTATTAGAATCGGAACATTATTACCATTTAGCCATATTAAATCGTGGAAGTTTAAAGAGCTTTGCTTCACCATTTGAGTCGCATCCGTATACATCGGTGGAAAGAGAAATTGAATTTGCTACGCCATATAGAAATGCATTTCTCGAAACAGTCAGTTCATTTGAACAATCCGACCTGGAGAATATAAAAATTGATCGCTCAGATGTTGGGTATATAAGAACACTCGGAGATATGTTATTAAGAATTGCATATCATGAATCTGTACATACGGGTCAATTGCTTGATTACTTACGGACTGCAGAGGTTCCAAGAATAAGAATATGGGATTAAGAGTCGTCCATGATCGATAGGTTGACGAATAGGCCGTTTCCTTAAACAGGGACGGTCTATTTCTTTTTCCTGTAGTATCAGTGATCTGCTGCCTGGACCTTTTAAAACTTTGACAAAAATAAAGAAATGCAATACTATATTCTTTGTTAATCGTAATAATTACTAATAAATAAAAGCAGATATGACAGGAGAATTCCATGGGTCAACAGAAAAACAAATCAAAGATGCTGCCAAAATCAAAGGGAATCGATGCCGCATCTGTATATAGTCCAGCTGAGTGCAGAAGAAAGGTAAAGCATATCGTACTGAACGAAGCGAATGCCAAGATTGTTGAGGAGTTTTTGCAGATTCAACAAATGCAGGATAAATTTGAAGCTGCTGATGTACCGATGCCGAATAAGATCGTGATGTTCGGACCTCCGGGTACAGGTAAAACGCTGACTGCTTTTTATATTGCTGAACGATTGAATCTGCCGCTCATCATGGTTCGCTTGGATGCGATCATTCACAGTCATTTGGGGGAAACAGGCAGTAATTTGCGAAAAATATTTGAATATGCCAAATCTACTTCATGTGTGCTGTTCTTGGATGAGGTGGATGCTATAGCTAGAGCCAGAGATTCAATTGATGAAGTTAAAGAGATGGCTCGCGTTGTTAATACTCTGCTCCAGTGCCTGGACGAATTTGATGGCTCCAGTATATTTGTAGCTGCCACCAATCTTCAAGCTGAACTTGATCACGCCATTTGGCGCAGATTTGATACGCGGATGCACTATGATCTGCCTGAGGAGACGGAGTGCAGGAGTTATATATCTAAGTTAATGGGGAATGAGGCTGTGGAGTCCAATTTAATTGATGACGCTGCTCAGTTGTTAAAGGGCTGCAGCTTTGCAGATATGGAGCAGGTGATGATCAAAGCAAGACGAAAAGTAATCATTGAAGAGAGCAGCATGGATTACACGAAGATAAAAAATGCATTTAATGACTATTTTCCGAACACGATGGTCCAATAAAGCAAGAGTCATAGAACTGATCAACAATATTCTTTTTCGTCTTAGGTTGACAGGAGAGAAAGAATGTAATAAAGTGTTTTTAGTTAATCGTAATAATTACGAATAAATAACATGCAAAGAAAGAGAGGATCATGATGCAAAAAGGAATCCACCCAAACTACCAAACGGTCATTTTCTTGGATGCAAGTGCAGACTACAAGTTTCTCAGTGGCTCTACTAAGACTTCATCAGAGTTCATGGAATGGGAGGACGGCAACAGCTATCCCGTCATTCGTGTCGATTCAAGCTCAGCGTCCCATCCGTTCTTTACAGGAAGACAAAAGAATACGGAAATTGGCGGGCGTGTTGATAAATTCAAACAGAGACTTAAGCATAAAAAGTAAAAATTTATTATAAAGGGACGTGAAACGTAATGAGAGTAATTGTGACTTTGGCTTGCACTGAGACAGGTGATCGGAATTATACAACGACGAAGAACAAACGGAATCACCCCGAAAGATTAGAGATGAAAAAATACAGCCCGAGATTAAAAAGATATACGCTGCATCGTGAAACTCGTTAATTCTAAGAATTGCAATATGTCTGATATAGGGTGTTGAATAAAAGTTCGAAAGAAGGTTGTTTCGTTGGCAAAGAAATCCAAAGTAGTGAAGGAACTAAAGAGACAGCAAATGGTTCAAAAATATGCGGATAAACCCAGGGAGTTAAAAGAAAAGGGAGATTATGAAGCACTGCAGAAGCTGCCGAGAGATTCTTCACCAACAAGACTCCATAATCGTTGTGCAGTCAGCGGAAGACCACGAGGATATATTAGTAAATTTGGTGTGTCCCGAATTGTATTCCGAGAACTGGCGCACAAGGGTCAGATCCCTGGAGTAAAGAAATCCAGCTGGTAACCTTGTAATGGATACTCTATAAGGCTTCCTTACTTATATGGAAGCCTTATTGTACTAAGTGGTGATTTTAATACTTCCATCTATTTGTTATTCAATCCAGAAATTACATTTGAAAGGGAGCTGTACAATGGATCTGCAAAACGTTACGAACGATGGCAGAATACCCGTTACTGTACTAAGTGGTTACTTAGGTGCTGGAAAGACAACAATCATGAATCACGTGCTAAACAATCGAGAGGGTCTTAGAGTAGCAGTCATCGTTAATGACTTGGGCGAGGTCAATATCGATGCTGATTTGATACGAGATGGAGGCGGCTTATCTCGAAC